>JAFECH010000355.1 GCA_018242255.1 Pseudomonadota bacterium
CCCTTCTCGTCGCGGCTTTCATCCACGACATCGGCAAAGGCCGGAAGGAAAGCCACTCGATCGTCGGCGCCCGCATCGCGCGTAAGCTATGTCCGCGTCTTGGACTGACGGCCGCCGAAACCGATCTCGTCGCCTGGCTGCTCGAAGAGCATCTGACGATGAGCAACTTTGCGCATTCGCGCGATATTTCCGATCCCGACACCATCCGAGCGTTCGCCGACATCGTGCAGAGCCCCGAGCGCCTCAAACTCCTGCTTGTGCTGACCTGCTCCGATATCCGCGCGGTTGGCCCCGGCGTTTGGAACGGCTGGAAAGGCCAACTTTTGCGCACGCTCTATCATGAGACCGAACCGCTCGTGGCGGGCGGCCACACCCAAATCCCGCGCGACGAACGTATCGATAAGGCGCAGGCCGCACTGCGGCAGGCGCTCGTCGATTGGCCGGCGGCAGCCGTAGATGACTTCATTGATCGGCATTATCCGAACTACTGGCTTCGCACCGATCTATCGACGCAGATCGCGCACGCGAACGTCCTTCGCGATGCCATGCAATCGCGCGGCAAATTCGCCACCAACATCAAGACTGACGCTTTCACCGCCATCACCGAGCTGACGGTCTTCGCACCCAACCATGCCCGCCTTCTGTCGCTGTTCGCCGGCGCATGTGCCGCGGCAGGTGCCAACATCGCCGGCGCTCACATCACGACCACGCGTGACGGCTACGCCCTCGATACATTCCTCCTCAATCGCGAGTTTGAGGACGATGAGGATGAACTGCGCCGGTCGCGCCGTATCATCAACACCATCGAAAGCCTGCTCAACGGCAAGGAGCGGCTGGCAACGCTCCTCCGGAAAAAACGCATCGGCTCGCGTGGCGTCGAAGCCTTTACGGTCGAACCCGAAGTCGTCATCAACAACGCGCTGTCGGATCGCCTGACCGTGCTTGAAGTCTCCGGACGCGACCGCCCCGGACTTCTCTACGAATTGACGTCGGCGCTGTCGGATCTCTCTCTGGACATTTCCTCAGCACACATAACGACGTTCGGCGAGAAGGCCGTTGACGTCTTCTACGTCACCGATCTCCTCGGCAAGCAGGTCGTCAATGAGGCGCGCCAGGCTGCGCTGCGGACACGGCTCAGATCGATCCTTGATCCGACCCGCCCGAAAAGCCCGACCGAGCCCGCCCGGGTTTGACATTTACGCCCGCGCGTGACTTCACGGACACGGCCCACA
This sequence comes from Pseudomonadota bacterium, assembly GCA_018242255.1. Taxonomy (GTDB): domain Bacteria; phylum Pseudomonadota; class Alphaproteobacteria; order Rhizobiales; family Hyphomicrobiaceae; genus Hyphomicrobium_B. Next base: position 1,233 of record JAFECH010000355.1, read on the forward strand.
AGGCAGCCAGCCGGTGATCAAATTGCCGGATGTCTCCGGCCTGAGGCCGGTTTAAGAGGGCAAACCTGCTTTAAGGCGCAACGCGAACCGTTTGGATGAAACTTTATAAATCGTTCGCCACCGTCGGCGGCCTCACGGCGCTAAGCCGCGTTTTCGGCTTCATGCGCGATATCCTGATCGCCGCCACGCTCGGATCGGGCTGGGTTGCGGACGCATTCGTCGTTGCATTTCGCTTCCCAAATCTTTTCCGCCGCCTCTTCGGCGAGGGCGCATTCAATTCGGCGTTCGTGCCGATCTTCGCCAAAAAGATCGAAGGCGACGGCCCCGATGCGGCCCGCCGGTTCGCCGAAGACGCGATGGCGGGCCTGCTGTTCGTTCTGCTGATCCTCACCATCGTCGCAGAAATCGCCATGCCGTTTTTGATGTACGGTTTGGCTCCGGGCTTCGACGCCCGGCCGGAAAAATTCGATCTCTCGGTACTGCTGACGCGCATAACGATGCCGTACTTGCTGTGCATGTCGCTCGTCGCGTTGATGTCGGGCGCACTGAATTCGGTCGGCCGCTTTGTCGAAAGTGCATCCGTTTCGATCGTGCTCAACGTCGTGATGATGGTCGCAACGCTGATCTCGATTTGGCTTGGCTACAAAGCCGAACCGGAAGCCGGCGTCATTCAGGCCTGGGGCGTGTTCGTTGCAGGCTTCCTGCAGCTCGCAGTGCTGATGTGGGGCATGCGCCGCGCCGGGATGCGGCTCGCCATCCGCCGGCCGCGACTGACGGACGACGTCCGCCATCTTGTCCGGCTCGGCATTCCCGGCGTTATTTCCGGGGGCGTGACCCAGCTCAATATCGCCATCGGAACGATCATCGCATCGCTGCAGCCGGGTGCCGTTTCCCACCTGTATTACGCCGACCGCGTCTATGAATTGCCGCTCGCCATTGTCGGGATCGCTGTCGGCATCGTGTTGCTGCCTGACGTCGCACGCCAGCTCAGAGCCGGCAACACGGCGGCCGTGATGGACAGTCAGAACCGATCGTTGGAATTCGCCCTGCTGCTGACTGTGCCCGCAGCCTTTGCGCTCGCTGCGATCCCGACGGATATCGTGCGGGTGCTGTTTGAGCGCGGCGCCTTCGGCCCGAAAGACACCCAGGTCACGGCCTCGGTTCTGGCGATGTTCGCCTTTGGCCTGCCGGCCTTCGTGATGATCAAAGTCTTCTCGCCAGCCTTTTACGCCCGCGAAGACACGAAGACGCCGATGCGCTACGCCGCCATCAGTCTGATCGCAAATACCATCGGCTCGATCGGGCTGTTTTTCCTCTTCCGTCATCTCGGTATGCTGCCGCAGCTAGGCATCGCGACCGCGACGGCGATTGGCGGCTGGCTCAATGCCTATCTGCTGTGGGCCACACTGAGCCGCCACCACGATTTCGTCGCCGACAGTCGTATCAAGCGCAACATTCCTCTGATCCTGCTAGCCAGCGCGGCCATGGTCGCGGCTCTGCTTGCCACCAGCCACTGGCTCGCACCCTATTACGGCCAGGGCGCCGGATTTCTGATCAAAGCCTCAATTCTCGGCATCGAAATCGGTGTCGGTCTCGCCGTCTATGCCACGATCATCATGGCAAGCGGCGTAATGACCGTCGGCCAGCTCGGCCGGCTGACGCGCAAGCGACGATAGGTAAATGGGCAAGACTTGCGCCGCGGCCGTTCGCACGCGATAAGGCCGCCAAATCCTTTTCAACACCGGTACGGATCTCATGAAAATAACGCCGCGCGTCTTCTCCGGCATGCAGCCGACAGGCAGCCTGCATCTCGGCAACTATCTCGGCGCGATGGTCAACTGGATCAAAATGCAGGAAACGCACGAGTGCATCTATTGCGTCGTCGACCTGCACGCGATCACGGTAGCTCAGGACCCGACCGAACTGAGAACGGCGATCCGCCAGGTCACGGCCGCCTACATAGCCGCCGGTCTCGATCCGAAGAAGAGCATTCTCTTCAACCAGTCGCAGGTTTCCGCCCACGCCGAACTCGCCTGGGTCTTCAATTGCGTCGCCCGGTTGGGCTGGCTCAATCGCATGACCCAATTCAAGGAGAAAGCCGGCAAGGATCGCGAGCAGGCCTCGGTCGGCCTTTACGCCTACCCGAACCTGATGGCCGCCGACATTCTCGCCTATCGCGCGACCCACGTTCCTGTCGGCGAAGACCAGAAGCAGCATTTAGAACTCGCACGCGACATCGCGCAGAAGTTCAACAACGACTTTGCGGCTTCGATTATCGAGAACGGTTTCGCCGACGGCATCTTCTTCCCGCAGCCCGAGCCGGTCATCACAGGATCCTCGACACGCGTCATGAGCCTGCGCGACGGAACGAAAAAAATGTCGAAGTCGGACCCCTCCGATCTATCGCGCATCAACATGACGGACGACGCCGATACGATTGCGAAAAAGGTCCAGAAAGCCAAAACCGATCCCGAACCGCTTCCGAGCGACGAGACGGGGTTCGCAGGCCGTCCGGAAGCCGAAAACCTGATTGGCATTTACGCCACGCTCGTCGATAAGCCCGTCGATGCAGTGCTCGCCGAGTTCGGCGGCCAGCAGTTCTCGGCATTCAAGAAGGTTCTGGCGGACGCGCTCGTCGCCCGCATCGAACCCATTGCGATGGAGATCAAGCGGCTGTCGTCCGACCCTGCCGAGATCGACCGCATTTTGGGCGATGGCTCGGCGCGTGCCCGCGAGATCGCTTCGCCGATCATGGCAAAGGTGAAGGACATCGTCGGCTTCGTCCGCAGCTGATCGCTTACCCACACGTTGCGTAAGGTTGCATATGGCGGCTGTGCTTGCCGCCATTGCAGGCGTAAGGCTGGAGTGGCAGCATCCGGTCCATGAAACCGCGTCGCTCGTTCGAAGAAGGCCATCGCCGCAAGTTCCTGATCGTCGTTGACGAGAGCCAGGAAGTCGAAAGTGCGCTTTATTACGCCGCGAGCCGCGTTCAGCGCTCCTCGGGCATGATCATAATGCTGTACGTCATCGAGCCCAGCGAACTGCAGAACTGGGCCGGCGTTCGCCAAGTGCAAATCGAGGAAGAGACGACGAAAGCCAAAGCGCTGTTTCGCCTCTTCCGCCGCAAGCTCGTCCACGCCGGTTTCGAAACCGTCGAGACTGAAGACGTGATCCGCGAGGGCCGCACGCCAGAAGAGGTGAACAAGCTTATCGCCGAAGACGAAGACATCGCCGTCCTGGTGCTGGGCGCAGCGATCGGCGCAAAAGGCCCCGGACCCCTTGTCGCATCCCTCGCGGCGGGGCGCGCAGGCGGCGGCTTCGCGGTTCCCGTGACGGTCGTGCCGGGCCAACTTTCACTCGCGGAAATCAAGGCACTGGCCTAGATTGGCCGAGAGATCTGGGCCGGGCCGATAACCTCGACACGGCCATTTGGCGTACCTATATTGGAAGTCCTCTAATAACCCGTCTGAGCGATGCTCGTTTCGGGCATTGGACACGAAGTGAGGCCAGCATGTTCATTCAGACCGAAGCGACGCCGAATCCGGCAACGCTGAAGTTTATCCCCGGCCGGGACGTTCTCGCCGATGGCACAGCCGATTTCCGCTCGAAGGGCGATGCTGCGGCATCCCCGCTGGCGGCCCGGCTTTTTGCGATCGACGGCGTAAACGGCGTATTCCTGGGCTCGGACTTCATCTCGGTGACCAAGGGCGACATCGAGTGGCAGCACCTTAAGCCGATGGTTCTTGGCGCCATCATGGAACATTACATGTCCGGCGCAACGTCGGTTGCGGACGAAGACGCCAACGACTCCAGCGCCGAAAATTACGACCCGCAGGACGAATCAGTGGTCGCCACGATCAAGGAATTGCTCGAAACCCGCGTGCGCCCGGCCGTTGCGCAGGACGGCGGCGATATCACCTTCTCGGGCTTCCGCGACGGCGTCGTTTACCTGCATATGCGCGGCGCCTGTTCGGGCTGCCCGAGTTCGACGGCAACCCTGCGGCACGGGATCGAAAACCTCTTGAAGCACTTTTTACCGGAAGTGCAGGCGGTAGAACCGGTCTAAAGTGAGAATCTCTTCCTTTGAACCCCGCCTCGGCGGGGTTCTTTGTTTCTGGGCTCAATCAACCATACGGGAATGGCAATGACCGAACCGCTCGACAACGCCGCCTTCGATCAATTGTTTGACAAGGCCCGGACCAACAACAAATGGCAGCCGCGCGATGTGCCGGACGATTTATTGAGGCAGATTGTCGAACACATGAAATGGGGACCGACGAGCGCTAACTGTTCGCCCGCTCGAATAGTTTTCGTGAAATCGCCGGAAGCAAAAGAGCGTCTAAAACCGCATCTCAGCCCCGGAAATGTCGATAAAACAATGGCAGCACCTGCGACCGCCATTATCGCCTACGACTTGAAATTCTACGAATATTTGCCGCGCCTTTATCCGCCGGCCGACGCCAAAAGCTGGTTTGTCGGCAAAAAGGAGCACGCCGATAAGACGGCTTTTCGCAATGGCAGCCTGCAAGGCGGCTATTTTATTCTGGATGCCCGTGCGCTCGGATTGGATTGCGGCCCCATGTCGGGCTTCGATAATGCCGCCGTCGACGCCGAGTTCTTCGCCGGAACCGACATAAAGTCGAATTTCCTCTGTAATCTCGGATATGGCGACCCGGCGGGTATTTATCCACGGTCGCCTCGATTTAGCTTCGACGAAATGGCATCAATCGTATAAAACCTCCGCCCGGAATGAATATTCTTTCACTCGATACCTGTTTCGATGCCTGCTCCGTCGCGGCGGGCCGGGGGCTTCGTTCGCTCTCTCCCGGCATTTCGTTCGCATTCGAGGGCATGCAGCGCGGCCATTCCGAGCGATTGATGCCCATGATCGAAATGGTCATGGCCGAAGCGGGCCTGAAATTCAAAGCGCTCGACCGCATCGCGGTAACGTTCGGGCCGGGCACATTCACAGGCACACGCATTTGCGTTTCCGCAGCACGCGCGCTGGCTCTGGCGACGGGGGCCCAATTCGTCGGGATTTCGAGCCTCAAGCTTATGGCGATGAGCCCTCGAATACCCGCCGCACCGACCCGCCGCGTTGCCATCGCGACCGACGCCCGGCGTAACGAAGTCTATATTGAGGTATTCGATCGCCACTCGCTTGAAAGCGTTGCGGCCCCGCAATGCCTTGCGATCCACGACGCTATAAAAGCCTTAGGCGCGGCGCCGATTGTCATCGCCGGTTCCGGCGCCGATGCCCTGGCCGAAGCCGCCAACCGCGAAGGCATCGAAGCGACGGCGATCCTGCCGGATTTATTGCCCGACGCTCTCGATGTTCTGTTCACTGCCTGCGAGACGCCGGTGAGGGACAGCCTCCGGCCGCTCTACCTGAGGCCGCCCGATGCCAAGCCACCCGCTCCAAGCCCGTTCATCGGAGCCGGTGCATGACGAACGTCACGCCGTTTCGGAACGTGAAGCACTCAAGCATGCTCTGGGCATCGCCGGATCGGGCAGAGGAAATCGCGGCGCTGCACGCTAAACTTTTCGATCCGGCCTGGAACACCGAAGCGATCAAGGGGCTGCTTGAACACCCCGCTGCCACCTCGCTGATCGCCGTCGCGGGCGGCCAGAAGAAATCCGTCATCGCCTTCGTCATCGGTCAGCTCGCTGCCGACGAAGCCGAAATCCTCTCGATCGGCGTATCTCCCGATTGGCAGCGCGTCGGTCTTGCAACGGGCCTGCTGGAGGGCCTGAGCCGAGCCGCACGCCGCGGCGGCGCCAAACGCATCTTCCTTGAAGTTGCAGAGGACAATGAAGCCGGCATCGCGCTTTATCGCAAACTCGGATTTACGGAAGCCGGCCGCCGCAAGCGCTACTACGAACGCCCCGGCAGCACGCCCGTCGATGCATTGACGCTCGTTCTCGATCTCGAGGCCACCAAAGCCTAGCGTCGATATAGACGCGAAGCCTTGCCACAGCCTATATGGCCGCCATACTCGGGCGACGTTGAATCGCCGTCAGCCAAAGCTTGATCCTCATGACCGCACCTTCGGCGAAATCCGAGACATCCATCGAGAAGCGATGCACGGAGTATGGCCTGCGCATGACCGGCCAGCGGCGCGTCATTGCCCAGATCTTGTCTGCCGCAACGGACCATCCCGATGTCGAGGAAGTCCACCGGCGCGTCGTCGCCGTCGACGCGCGAATTTCGCTATCGACCGTCTACCGCACGCTGAAGCTGTTCTCGGAAAAAGGCATCCTGGAGCGCCACGACTTCGGTCATGGCCGCGGCCGCTACGAACCGGCGCCAAGAGAGCACCACGACCATCTGGTCGATATCGAAACCGGCCGCGTCATCGAATTTTCGAACGCTGCGATCGAGGCGCTGCAGGAACGCGTGGCACGCGATTTGGGCTTCGAACTTGTTGGCCATCGCCTGGAACTCTACGGCGTGCCGCTGACGAAAAAGAAGTCGACCGCCCGGAGAGGCTAAGCTCACGATGGCTCAGGGATCGCTCCGCGCTTCGGCCGTTCTTGCGGGCTTCTTCGGCTTCACGCTGCCGCTGATGCCGGTGCAAGCGCTTCTGCTTAAGGTTTCGCCCGCTGCTGCCCGACGCTTTCCCAATTGGTATCACCGCAATGTCTGTCGAATTCTCGGCGTCAAACTGAAAATCGACGGACAAGTCGTCGACAACAAGCCGGTGCTGCTCGTCTGCAATCACACATCCTGGCTGGATATTCCGGTGCTCTCCGCCGTCGCTCCGGTGTCGTTTGTCGCAAAGCTCGAAGTCGGCGGCTGGCCGTTTGTTTCCGCGCTCGCGCGTCTCCAACGCTCCGTCTTCGTCGACCGCACGCGACGCCAGGCGACGGGCGACGCCGCGACCGAAATCACGCAGCGCCTGAAGCTCGGCGATACCATTGTGCTGTTCGCCGAAGGCACGTCGAGCGACGGCAATCGCGTGTTGCCCTTCAAGACGTCACTGTTTGGCGCAGTGTCCGGCCAAGGCGCGACCACCAACGGCGACGCCGTCGTTCAAACCGCAGCCGTCGTCTATACCCACCTCCGCGGCGTCCCCTTGACCCGCGCCGATCGCCCCCGCATCGGCTGGTACGGCGACATGGAAATGACCTCGCACGCCTGGGGCGTGCTCAAATCCGGCCCGATCACAGCAACGATCAAGGTCAGTCCGCCCGTTCCGCTATCGGAGTTCAAGGATCGCAAGGATCTGGCCCTCAAGACCGAGCGTGCCGTCCGTTCCGCCGTGCTCGGCATACTGCGCGGACGACCCGACGACCCAGCGCTCGTCCCCGTCGAGCCAAGCCAGGAAATCCGTCGCCAGAAACTGGGATTGCCGGCGGCCCGCAGCGAGAAATGGACATGATCGGCCTATTTTGTGCTATGCGCTTCCCCCTCAGGAAGCCTGAGCCAAAATCCCAAATCTGATTGGCCTATCGACGTGCAGCGCCCGAACACCAAAAGCTATTATCTGAAGACCTTCGGTTGCCAGATGAACGTCTACGACAGCGAGCGTATGACGGAAGCGCTAGCGCGTGATGGCTATGTCGCGACGGACGACATCTCGAGCGCCGACCTCGTCATCCTCAACACCTGCCACATCCGCGAGAAGGCCGCCGAAAAGGTCTATTCCGATCTCGGCCGCATCCGCGACATGAAAGACGCGAGAAAACGCGACGGCAAGGAAACCGTGATTGCGGTGGCAGGCTGCGTGGCGCAAGCCGAAGGCCGCGAGATCACCACCCGTCAGCCTGCGGTCGATCTCGTCATCGGCCCGCAAAGCTATCATCGCTTGCCTGAACTGATCGAGCGCACCTCCAACACGCGCGAGCACATCGTCGAAACTGAGTTCCCGGGCGACGAAAAATTCGAGCAGATGAAAGCGCCGCGCCGCGTGTCATCGCCATCGGCGTTTCTCACCGTGCAGGAAGGCTGCGATAAATTCTGCACGTTTTGTGTCGTGCCGTATACGCGCGGCGCTGAGTTTTCGCGCTCGCTCGCAACGCTCGAAACCGAAGCCCGCGAGTTAATTGCGGCCGGCGCAAAAGAGCTTGTGCTGCTTGGTCAGAACGTCAACGCCTATCACGGCGAAGGCCCCGGCGGCCGCTCGATTGGCCTCGCCGAATTGATCCGCAGGCTGGCGGACATCGAGGGCATCGAGCGCATCCGCTACACGACGAGCCACCCGCGCGACATGGACGCCGACTTGATCGCCGCCCACGCCGACGTTCCCCAATTGATGCCGTTCCTGCACTTGCCGGTGCAGTCCGGATCCGACCGCATGCTCGCCGCCATGAACCGCAAGCACCGCACCGAGGAATATCTGGACCTTATCGGCCGTTTGCGCTCCGCCCGTCCCGACCTCGCCCTGTCGAGCGATTTCATCGTCGGCTTTCCCGGCGAAACCGACCAGGACGCCGAGGACACCCTTTCGCTGATCAGGGCTGTCGGTTTTGCTCAGGCCTTTTCTTTCAAATACAGCTCTCGTCCCGGAACGCCGGCTTCGACGCACGAGGATCAGATCCCGGAAGAGATCAAATCCGAGCGTCTTCAGCGCCTTCAGGCGCTCCTTGACGACCAGCAGGCCGAATTCAACGCCCAAGCTTTCGGCACGACCGTTCCGGTGCTGTTTGAACGCCGCGGCCGCCAACCGGGTGAATTTGTCGGCCGGACACCCTATCTACAGCTCGTTCACGTGGCGGCCGAAGGGGACCTCGTGGGGCGTATCGCGGATGTGGCCGTGACCGACGCCCGCCGGGTGAGCCTGTCGGGTGTCATCGCGGCAGCATAATCGGACGCTAGGTGTGGGCAACGCTTGTTGTGCGTTAACCACACCTCCCTATGCCGAACCCTTATTCCGCATGCTAACGTTGCTTCTACGGTCGATTCGATTTTGACTTCAGCGCGTAGAAAGATCGCAACCAAAGGAGAGTCAGGATTGGCAGCATTCCGCGGGTCCTCCGCGTCGGCATCAAGACGGCCCAGCCCTGCTAGCAAGGCCGAACTTGAAACTGCTCGCGTCGTTGTACCCTTTGAAGACAACCGGCTGCTCACGCAGCTGCTTGGGGAATACGACAGCCACCTGGCCCTTATTGAAGACCGATTGGGCATTGATGCTCACGCCCATGGCAACGTCGTCATCCTGACCGGCCCTGCCACCGCCTGCGACATAGCCCGAAACGTCCTGGAACGCCTCTACGCCCGCATCCGTAAGGGCGAGACGATTGGAGCGGGCGATATCGATGGCCTGATCCGCCACGCCCGGACTGAGGGTTCTGATACCGACGGCCAAGCCCAGATCGCGACCCGACGCAAGGTCGTCAAAGCCCGCACGCCGACGCAAAGCGAATATATGCGCGCGATCCAGAAGAAGGATCTGGTGTTCGGCGTTGGGCCGGCTGGTACCGGTAAGACCTATATCGCCGTTGCGTTCGCCGCCCATTGCCTTGAGCGCGGTCTCGTCGAACGCATCATCCTGTCTCGCCCCGCCGTCGAAGCCGGCGAACGCCTAGGCTTCCTCCCCGGCGACATGCGCGACAAGGTCGACCCGTATCTTCGCCCACTTTACGACGCGCTGTACGACGTCCTGCCGCCCGAAAAGGTCGAGCGCGACATCGAAACCGGCGTCATTGAAGTGGCGCCTCTCGCGTTCATGCGCGGCCGCACGCTGGCGAATGCTTTCGTCATTCTTGATGAAGCGCAGAACACGACCAGCATGCAGATGAAGATGTTCCTGACCCGTATCGGCGAAGGCTCGAAAATGATCGTGACGGGTGACCCTTCACAGGTCGACTTGCCGTTCGGCACCAAATCGGGCCTGGTCGAAGCCGTTGAGCTACTCGCAGGGGTTGACGACATTTCTATCGTCAACTTCATGGCTGGCGACATCGTCCGTCGTGACCTCGTCGCCAAGATCGTCGACGCTTACGAAAAACCGAAGTGAACCAATGCCTGCGTCACTAAATGCGGCTACCCCCGTCTTCGAGGTCGAAATCGTCAAGGACGACGGGGACTGGTCGCAAATTGCTGCTCTCGATCATTTGATCGAGACCGCGGCCCAGGCTGCCGTTGCGGCGGCCGAAGGCCCAATTCCGGGTTTCGTTTCCGTCGCCCTGTCCTCCGATACCATCGTCACGGATCTCAACGATCGCTTCCGTGGCAAGCCTAAGCCCACGAATGTTCTGTCTTTTCCGTCAGGAGACGGAGCGCCGGACGGCCAGATTGGCGACATAATCCTCGGGCTTGAAACGGTCCAACGGGAAGCCCTCGAACAGGGAATTCCGGTTGAGCACCATGTGCAGCATTTGGTCGTCCATGGCGTGCTGCATCTTTTAGGCTATGATCACGAGACCACGGCAGATGCGGAACGCATGGAAGCCATTGAAATAGATATACTTTCCAAATTAGGCATAGCAAATCCCTACACGGGCGAGCTGGAAACCGGTACAAGTGAGTGACCGGGTTTCAACCCATGACCATGACTGACAACACACACGATAAACCTCTGCCCGACAGTTTAGCCGACGAGGCGCGGGCGTTCGGTTCTCTAGGCTGGCTTCACCTGCTGCGGTCGAAGCTGGGCTTGGTCGTTCCGCAGAACGTTCGCGACGCGCTCGAAGGAGCGTTGAAGACCGGCGGCACCGACAATTTTACGGAAGCCGAGCGCAAAATGCTGGAGCGCTTGCTCCAGTTCGGCTCAAGCCGTGTCGTGTCCCTGATGGTCCCGCGCGCCGACATTACGGCCCTCGATGAGAACGAGCCAATTTCGGAGCTGCTGCAGACCTTCAACGAAGCGGGCGTCTCCCGCATCCCGCTGTTTCGCGAAACGCTCGACGATCCGCGTGGCATGATCCACATCAAGGATGTGCTGCGCTGGTTGATGGCCGAAGCGACCGGCCAGCCGCAGAAGGGTGCCAAGGCCGATCCGGACGCTCCGGCGCTGATGAACCTGTTCGATCTGCGCGCCATCGACCTCAACAAACCGATCACGACGGTGAAGATCCGCCGTCAGATCCTCTATGTGCCGCCGTCGATGCCCGCTGTGGATCTGCTCATCCGCATGCAATCGACGCGCATCCACATGGCGCTCGTCGTTGACGAATACGGCGGCACAGACGGCCTCGTCACCATCGAGGACTTGATCGAGCAGGTCGTCGGCAACATCGAAGACGAACATGACGACGACGACGAGACGAACATCATCGTCGATCCGAAACTCGGCATCGTTGCCGTCGCCCGCACACCCATCGAAGAACTCGAAAAGCATCTCGGCGTGAAGCTTGTGCCGGACGACGAAGATACCGACGTCGATACGATTGGCGGTCTGATCTTCTCGATGCTGGGCCGCGTGCCGGCGCGCGGCGAACTGATCCGTCATCCGACCGGCGTTGAATTCGAAGTCCTCGACGCCGATCCGCGTCGCGTCAAAAAACTAAAGATCCATCCGCCGCGTCCGCCGCTGACCAATACCAAGTCGTTGCCCGAAGCGCCGAAAGCGTGATGGACGCGGTCTCAGCCATCGCGCCGGAAAAACCGCCGCTGATTGCGCGTATGCGCGAGAAAATCATGGCACTCCAAGGCTGGCGCCGGGCACTTGTCGCGATAGCTGCCGGCGGCCTTTCGGCGTTAGCGTTCGCGCCGATGTTCGTGACGCCCATTCTTTTTTTGACGCTTCCTGTCTTCGTTTGGCTGATCGACGGCAGCACGAACTGGCGCCGTGCGTTTACCGCTGGTTGGCTGTTCGGATTTGGCTATTTCTTCTGCAATCTCTTCTGGATCGGCGAAGCGTTTCTCGTCGAAGCCGACAAGTTCGCGTGGCTTTTACCGTTCGCGATCACCCTGCTGCCTGCCGGGCTCGCGATTTTCTGGGGCGCCGGTGCCGCGGCTGCCCGTCTCTTTTGGCGTGGCGGCCTCTCGCGTGTTTTCGTCTTCGCGATCGCGCTCTCGATCGTTGAATGGCTGCGCGGACATATCCTGACAGGCTTTCCTTGGGACTTGCCCGGATACGCACTGACCTATCCGTTGCCGCTGATGCAGAGCGCGGCACTGTTTGGCGCCTACGGCCTGACGGCGATCGCGCTGTTTGTCTTTCCCGCCCCGCTCGTTGCTCTCGGCGATTTACGCGAACGTCCGGAACTGCGCACCATCTCCGCCGCCTTGCTTCTCGCCGTTGCTCCGATCGGTCTGCTGTGGGCTTTCGGCGCATGGCGTCTGCAAACGCCGCAGGAGTTCGTCCCGAACGTGAAGCTGCGTATCGTGCAGCCGAGCGTCCCCCAGCGCGAAAAATGGATGGCGCAATATCAGCGCCGCATCTTCGACGATCACGTCGCGCTGTCGCTGACAAACCCCTCGGGCAAGATGGATTCGCTGCAAGGCATCACGCATGTCATCTGGCCGGAAGCGGCGATGCCCTTCTTTCCGCTCGAAGCACCGGTCGCACTCGATATTCTTGCGAACATCCTGCCACCCGGCACGACGCTGATCACCGGCGCGCTACGCCATGACCCGACGTTGCCGCCCGGTTCGCCGATCACGCCTGAGACACGCACGCTCAACAGCATCCTGGTTCTGAACGAAAAGGCGCAGCCGATTGCGACCTACGACAAAACCCATCTGGTTCCGTTCGGCGAATACCTGCCTTACGAGAAAACCCTTTCTTCCGTCGGCATCGAAAAACTGACGCAGGGCCGTGGCTCCTTTGCAACCGGCCCTGAGCCGCGCCCGCTGATGCATATTCCCGGCTTGCCTCCGGTTTTGGGCCTCGTTTGCTACGAAGCGCTTTTTCCGGGGAATGTCGTTCAGGGCAAAGAACATCCGGGCGTGATGATCAACGTCACCAACGACGGCTGGTTCGGCGAAACGACAGGGCCATATCAGCATTTCCATCAGGCCCGCGTTCGCGCCGTGGAGGAGGGTGCCCCGCTCGTTAGGGCTGCCAATAACGGCATATCCGGCGTCGTCGACCCCTTTGGCCGTGTCCTAGTATCTCTCGGTCTCGACGTCCGTGGTCAGATCGACAGCACCCTGCCAAAAGCCGTGTCGCCGCCGCTCTATGCGCGCATTGGCGACTGGCTCCTTGCCGCCATTCTCGCGGTTTTTGCCGTGTCAGCAGCCGCGCTTGGGAAAAACGGCCGTTAATCAAAGTCTTGAAGTCAACTTGTCGCGGAAGCTGTCGGTGATTGACGCCTTGCGCGCGTGCACCTACGAAGTGCAAAGGCTTTGCCTCTGGAACTGCTGGCTGTACGAGTGATGGTGGATCAAATCTCTATTGAAGACGACACGAGCGAAGAAGCCCCGAAGGGCTCTCGCCGCGCTAACCCCATGGACGTTCATGTTGGCTCGCGCGTCAGGTTGCGGCGCATGCTGCTCGGCATGAGCCAGGAAAAGCTCGGCGAGCATTTGGGGCTGACATTCCAGCAGGTTCAGAAATACGAAAAAGGCGTCAACCGGATCGGCGCCAGCCGCCTGTTCGACCTCGCCAAAGTCTTGGGCGTGCCGGTTCAATTTTTCTATGACGAAGCGCCCTCTGGCGCCCAAAGTGCTGGCGCTGCGACGCCGGGCTTCGCCGAACAGCCCGACGAAAGCTATGTCGTCGATTTTCTCGGCACCCGCGAAGGTCTCGAGTTGAACAAAGCTTTTGCCCGCGTGACGGATCCGAAAGTGCGTCGCTCGATTGTCGATCTCGTTCGCGCTCTTGCCGGCGAGGATAACTGAAGGTTTGCAGTTTTGTGACGGATTTGGCTCCCTTCCAATAAAACGGAAGGGGCGCTAGGTCGCGGAGCATTTCACGTCTCGCTGCACACCTTGGCTTGACCGAATCCAACAAGATTGCGACAAACCGGCGCTTTTCGTCGGTCGGAGCTGCCGAAATCCGCAAGGTACAGCGGCATTCGTCCGGCAAATCTTCCAACATGGGGGCCAAAGTGGCGCGCAAGTCCTTCTTATTTACAAGCGAATCAGTCTCCGAAGGCCATCCCGACAAAGTCTGCGATCGCATTTCCGATGAGGTCGTTGACGCGTTCTATCGGGAAGGCGCCAAGGAAGGCATCGATCCCTGGACCATCCGCGCCGCCTGCGAAACGCTTGCAACGACCAACCGCGTCATCATCGCTGGTGAGTCACGCGGCCCGAAAGGCGTGACCTTCGCGGCCATCGAAGATCTGACGCGCAAGGCCATCAAAGACATCGGTTACGAGCAGGACGGCTTCCACTGGGCCAACTGCAACATCGAAGTCTTGCTGCACTCGCAGTCGGCCGATATCGCAGCGGGCGTCGATGCCCAGCAGCCGACGAACCAGGAAGAGGGCGCGGGCGACCAGGGCATCATGTTCGGCTACGCCTGCAACGAGACGCCTGAATTGATGCCGGCGCCGATCTACTACGCGCACAAGATTCTGTTCGATCTCGCAGCTGCTCGTAAGGGCAAGGTCGGCGACGCAGCGATGCTCGGCCCCGACGCCAAGAGCCAGGTCACAGTCCGCTACGAAAACGGCAAGCCGGTCGGCGTGACGCAGATCGTCGTCTCGCACCAGCATATCGTCGAAGATTTAAGCTCTCGCCAAGTCCGCGAAATCATCGAACCTTACGTTCGCAAAGCGCTTCCCGAAGGCTGGATCGGCAACGATTGCGTCTGGCACATCAACCCGACGGGCAAGTTCTTCATCGGCGGCCCCGACGGCGACACCGGCCTCACCGGCCGCAAGATCATCGTCGATACTTACGGTGGCGCAGCACCCCACGGCGGCGGTGCCTTCTCCGGCAAGGACCCGACCAAGGTCGACCGCTCAGCAGCTTATGCAGCGCGCTATCTCGCCAAAAACGTCGTTGCGTCCGGCATTGCTGATCGCTGCACGATCCAGCTCTCTTACGCCATCGGCGTCGCCAAACCGCTGTCGATCTACGTCGATACCTATGGCACCGGTAAAGTCGATGAAGCGGCCATCGAGAAGGCGCTCGGCGAGGTCATGGATCTGACGCCGCGCGGCATTCGCAACCAGCTCGATCTCAACAAACCGATCTATGCGCGCACCGCGGCTTACGGCCACTTCGGCCGCCCCGCCGACGCCGACGGCGGCTTCTCGTGGGAGCGCACCGACCTCGCCGACAAGATCGCAAAGGCCGTCGCTTAAGGCCGTGCGTAAGAACTCAGTTTCTGAAAACGGCTGCGAAAGCGGCCGTTTTCTTTTGCCGGATTTTGTTTCAATTAGCGCCGCATCGGCGGACGACGCGCAGAACGCGTGTCGTCGATGCCATCTCAAAGCCTGCCAAAGTGGGCCGTTTTCCTCTGGTAACGCATCATGTCCGACAGCGAGCACGAGCTGAGATCATTTGGACGGCGTCGCGGCCGCAAGCCGAGCGCACGTCAGTCGGCACTGCTTCGCGACGACCTTCCCCGTCTCACGTTCGATCCGGCAGCTCCGCCGGAGGGCTTTGCTCAGACGTGGCTCGAAATCGGTTTCGGTGGTGGCGAACACCTGCTCTGGCAAGCGCGGCATAATCCGAACGTCGCGCTGATCGGCTGCGAACCGTTCGAAGACGGCATGATCAAGGTGCTGACGGTCATCACCGAAGAAAACTTGCAAAATGTCCGCCTGCACATGGACGACGTGCGCGACATCCTGCGATCCGTTCAACCAAACAGCATCGATCGCGCGTTTATCCTGTTTCCGGATCCGTGGCCGAAACGAAAGCATCGCAAGCGTCGCTTGGTTAATTCTTCGTTACTAGCACTGCTAGCGAACGCGATGCGCCCCGGTGCTGAGCTGCGCATCGGCACCGACATCGGTGACTATGCCCGCACGATGCTTGAAGCTTTTGCCCAAGAACCACGCTTTCTTTGGCAGGCGGAAAGCCCCGAGGACTGGCGCATTCGTCCCGCCGATTGGCCCGAGACGCGCTACGAAGCCAAGGCCGTTCGCGAAGGCCGCAAACGCTATTATTTCCGATTTCTGCGGGCATGACCGCGCCGAAGCCTTGCGCAATCGGCCAAAGTGCCCTATTTAGCTGCTATTCCAATAACACGACGTACTGATTGGAGAGTGGACCGCGGGGCCCGCTCCGAACGGACTTTAGCTCAGGAACGCCATTGCAAGACACGATTGCCAACGATCAGGATCAGGCTTCGCCCGCAGAGAACGCCGACACGACGCGTTTTTTGCGCGAGACCGGCATTGCGGCTGACATCGCTGCCATTGTCGAGCCGGTGCTCGCCGATCTGGGCTTTCGCTTGGTGCGTGTTAAAATCCAGGGCGACGGCCGCGACCGCATCGTGCAGTTGATGGCGGAACGGCCCGACGGTTCGATTACTGTCGACGATTGCGAGGCGATCTCGAAGGGCATATCTCCAGTCCTCGACGTCGCCGATCCGATCTCGGGAGCTTATCGGCTCGAAGTTTCATCGCCCGGCATCGATCGCCCCCTGGTTCGCCCGAGCGATTTCGAAGATTGGTCTGGCCACGAAGCCAAAATTGAACTCAAAGAGCCCGTCGACGGTCGCAAGCGTTTCAAGGGCGTTCTTGAAGGCTTCGAAGACGGTGAAGTCCGCATCAAGGCCGATACCGGCGAGCAGGGCATTCAACACTTAGGCCTACCCGTCCATCTCATTTCGGATGCCAAACTCGTTCTAACCGACGAATTGATCCGCGAAGCACTGCAACGCGCCAAAGAGCGCCACTCAACCCGGCCCGGCGACGGTGCCGAACTCGACGAAGACGATCTGGAGGATTGATCCCATGGCCATGGCAGGCATCAGTGCCAACCGCCTTGAGCTTCTGCAAATTGCAGACGCCGTCGCCCGCGAAAAGACGATCGACAAGAAGATCGTCATCGAGGCGATGGAAGACGCCATCCAGAAAGCCGCCAAGTCTCGTTATGGCGCAGAAAACGACATCCGCTGCGAAATCGACCCGAAGACTGGCGAAGCCAAGCTGACGCGTGTGCTCGCCGTCGTCGATGAAGTCGAGAACGACGCAACCCAGATCAACGTCGAAGACGCAAAGAAGCGCAACCCGGATGCCAAAGCCGGCGACATGATTGCCGAAACGCTGCCGCCGCTCGAATTCGGCCGCGTCGCCGCCCAGAACGCCAAGCAGGTCATTGTTCAGAAGGTACGCGAAGCGGAGCGCGACCGTCAGTTCTCCGAATACAAGGATCGCACCGGCGACGTCATCAACGGCACCGTCAAGCGCGTCGAATACGGCAACGTCATCGTCGATCTCGGCCGCGCCGAAGGCATCATTCGCCGCGATGAGATGATCCCGCGCGAAAACGTCCGCCTTGGTGATCGCATCCGCGCCTACATCTACGAAGTTCGCCGCGAACAGCGCGGCCCGCAAATCTTTCTGACGCGCGCCCGCCCCGAATTCATGTCGATGCTGTTCCGCGCGGAAGTTCCCGAAATCTACGACGGCGTCGTCGAGATCAAGTCGGTCGCGCGCGATCCCGGCAGCCGCGCGAAAATCGCGGTTATCTCGAAGGATTCGTCGATCGATCCGGTCGGCGCTTGCGTTGGTATGCGCGGCGCGCGCGTCCAGGCCGTCGTCAACGAATTGCAGGGCGAGAAGGTCGACATCATCCAGTGGAACCCGGATGCTGCGAGCTTCATCGTCAACGCGCTTGCACCGGCCGAAGTCACCAAGGTCGTGCTCGACGAAGATTCCAACCGCATTGAAGTCGTCGTCCCCGAAGCGCAGCTCTCGCTCGCCATCGGTCGTCGCGGCCAGAACGTGCGGCTTGCATCGCAGCTCACCGGCTGGGACATCGACATCCTGACGGAACAGGAAGAGAGCGAGCGCCGCCAGAAGGAATTCTCCGAGCGCACGCAGCTTCTCATGGATTCGCTCGACGTCGACGAAGTCATCGCGCAACTTCTCGTTACGGAAGGCTTCGCGACGATCGAAGAAGTCGCTTTCGTGGACATCGCCGAGATCGCGCACATCGAAGGTTTCGACGAGAACACCGCCGAGCAGATTCAGAGCCGCGCCCGCGAATATCTCGAACAGCAGGAAGCCGAACGCGATGCCAAGCGCCGCGAACTGGGCGTTGCTGATGACATGGCCGAAATCCCCGGCATCACCACCGCGATGATGGTCGCGCTCGGCGAGAACGGCGTCAAAACCGTCGAAGACTTCGCCGACTGTGCGACCGATGAGCTGATCGGCTGGACCGAGCGCAAGAAGGAAAAAGATTCAGAGCCGGTTCGCCACAAAGGCTACCTCGACGGCTTCGAGCTGTCGCGAGCCGATGTCGAAAACATGATCATGTCGGCGCGCGTGCACGCCGGCTGGATCAAGGCCGAAGATCTCGAGCAGCCTGACCAGGCTGAAGGCGAAGCCGAAGCTGCTGATGCCGAAGGCGTCAGCGCTGAAGGCTGACAGGAATGACCGGAAGGACGACAAACGCGCGTGATGGCGAAGCGGCAACAACGGTTGATGCTGGACGACACGGAACTGGATTCCGGTGTCGGCCCGGAGCGCCTGTGCGCCGTCACGCGGGAAAGCCGTGACGCGAGCGGGCTGATCCGCTTCGTCCTCTCGCCCGACGGCGTCGTTGTCCCTGATCTCGACCGTCGCTTGCCCGGACGTGGCGTTTGGGTTAGTTGCGACAGAAAGCTGGTGGAAAAGGCCATCTCGACGCAGGCCTTTTCAAAAAGCCTTAAAACGAAGGCCGAAGCGCCGAAGGACCTTGCAGATCTCGTTGACGTTCTTATCCTTAAGCGCGTCGCCGGAACGCTGTCGCTGGCCAATAAGGCCGGGCTCGCAATAGCCGGTTTCGAAAAGGTTTTTGCGGCTCTTGAGAAAGGGCCGGTCCGCGTCATCCTGCATGGCGCCGATGCCGCCGCCGACGGCTGCTCGAAAATTGATCGAAAATACAAGGCAATTCAGGCAGATCGTGGCCAACGGGCTGCCATCGTCAATGTTCTGACGATCGCGCAAATGAGCTTGGCCATTGGGCGCGGAAGTGTGGTACATGCTGCGCTCATACCCGGAGGACTGTCGGATCGGTTTCTGGAGGAAGCGGAGCGGCTTGCCCGCTACCGGCACTCCACGATTGAAGCCGCCCCCGGAACCGCCCCTGCGGCGGCCGAAGATATTTCTAAACTTTCTAGTGAAGGCTGAACGGATAACGCATGACCGATTCGAACGACCAGACCGATAAGACCATCCGGGTCGGAGCGCGAAAGCCGCTATCGCTGCAGCGAACGGTCGAGTCTGGCCACGTGCGGCAGAACTTCAGCCACGGGCGATCCAAATCTGTTGTCGTCGAGAAAAAGAAGACGCGACGGTTGGGATCCGAAGGTGAAGGCGCTGCTCCTCCAGCTGCCAACAACGTAACGATCGAAAAATCGCAGGCGCCGCAACGCGTGCCGCCGCCCCCGCCGAGCCAATCCTCCGGCGACCGTTCCGCTGGCCGCGTTCTATCGAATGAGGAACGCGCAGCTCGCGAGCGAGCGCTGGCCGCTGCCCGCGCCGAAGATACGAGCCGCGCACCGGAAGCTGATCCGGTCCGCTTCGAACCCGTCGTTCGTCCACCCGAACCGCAGCCGCGCGCTGAGGAACAACCGCAGGCCGCGCCAAGCGAGCCCGCCGTTGCCGCGAGCGCTGCTCCCGCCGCGCAAGCGCCTGAACAAGCTGCCGCGCAGGCATCGGCTCCGGCAGCCGCCGCTCAGCCAGTCGCCGCTCCGACGCAACCCCAAGGCGGACGTGGAAACGCTCCGCAGCGCGAGCCGCGCCATGAAGGCCGCCGTGATGGTGGTCGTGACGCCGGTCATACGCCGCGTGGCGATGGCGGCCGTCCGCAATTCAACCGTGGTCCACGTCCGTCAGGCAACACCGCATTCATGCCGCGCGAAGCCGGTCGCCCGCGTGAGATCGAACTGCCGATGCCGGCACGTCGCGGCGCCTCCTCGGGGCCGGCCGACGCAACGACGATTGAAAAGCCTTCCCGCCCGGTGCGTCCCCCGGTCGTGCGTGAGCAGGTCGAAGATGATGACGCCCGCAAGCGTGGTCCTGGCGGCGTCAAGGTTCCCCGCCCCGCCGTCAAAACCAACGACGACGGCCGTCAGCGCCAGAAGTTGACGATCACGAACTTCGATCGCGAAGCTCAGGTCCGCTCGCTCGCATCCTTGAAGCGCAAGCGCGAGAAGGAAAAGCTGAAGGCCATGGGCATTCAGCAGCCGCGCGAGAAAATTGCCCGCGAGGTCGTCATTCCTGAAGCCATCACGATTCAGGAACTCTCGAACCGTATGGCCGAGCGCGCTGTGGATCTCATCAAGTACCTGATGCAGCAAGGCGCGATGCATAAGATCACCGATGTCCTCGATGCGGACACGGCCGAGCTTATCGTCCAGGAATTCGGTCACACGTCGAAGCGCGTTTCGGAAGCCGACGTTGAAATCGGCTTCGTCGGCGACAAGGATGTCGATGATTCCTCGCTTGAATCACGTGCGCCGGTCGTCACGATCATGGGTCACGTCGATCACGGCAAGACGTCGCTGCTCGACGCCATCCGTAAGGCCAACGTCGTCTCGGGCGAAGCCGGTGGCATCACGCAGCACATCGGCGCCTACCAGGTGACCGCACCCAACGGCGATAAGATCACGTTCATCGATACGCCAGGCCACGAAGCGTTCACCGCGATGCGTGCGCGCGGCGCTAAGGTGACGGATATCGTTGTATTGGTGGTCGCAGCCGACGACGGCGTCATGCCGCAAACGGTTGAAGCCATCAATCACGCCAAGGCCGCGAACGTGCCGATCATTGTTGCGATCAACAAGATCGACAAGCCGCAGTCGGACCCAAATCGTGTCCGCACCGAACTGCTCTCTCATGAGATCGTGGTTGAAAGCATGGGCGGTGAAACGCTCGAAGTGCCGGTCTCGGCGCTGAAGCACACCAACCTCGATAAGCTGCTCGAAGCGATCCACTTGCAGGCCGAAATTCTCGACCTCAAGGCCAATCCGAGCCGCACGGCCGATGGCGTCGTCATCGAAGCCAAGCTTGAGCGTGGTCGTGGCCCGGTGGGCACCGTGCTCGTTCAACGCGGTACGCTGCACGTTGGCGATATCATCGTCGCCGGTACGGCATGGGGTCGTGTCCGTGCCCTCCTCAACGATCACGGCGCCAACATTCAGGCGGCTGGCCCGTCGGTTCCGGCAGAGGTCTTGGGCTTCGACTCGGCGCCTGAAGCTGGCGATCAGTTCGCCGTCGTCGAAAACGAAGCACGGGCACGCGAACTGACCGATTATCGTGTCCGCAAGCGCCGTGAGACGCTCGGCTCCGCCGGCACCAAGAGCACGCTTGAGCAGATGATGCAGCAGCTCAAGGACGCTGGCCGCAAGGAATTTCCGCTTGTCGTCAAGGGCGACGTGCAGGGCTCCGTCGAAGCCATCGCCGGTGCGCTGAAGAAGGTCGGCAACGAGGAAGTCGAAGCCCGGCTCGTGCACTCCGGCGTCGGTGGCATCACCGAGTCCGATATCGCGCTGGCGGCTGCCGCCAAGGCTGTCGTCATCGGCTTCAATGTCCGCGCCAACGCGCAGGCGAAGCAGGCCGCTGATACTGCTGGCGTCGAAATCCGTTATTACAACATCATCTACGATCTGGTGGATGAAGTGAAAGCGGCGATGTCGGGTCTTCTGGCTCCGACCCGGCGCGAGATCTTCCTCGGCTACGCCACGATCAAGCAGGTCTTCAACATTTCGAAGTCGGGCAAGGTCGCCGGCTGTATCGTTACCGAAGGCAAGGTCGAACGCGGCGCCAAGGTTCGTCTGCTGCGTGACAACGTCGTCATCCACGAAGGCACGCTTGCGATCCTCAAGCGCTTCAAGGACGACGTCAAAGAAGTTGTCTCCGGTCAGGAATGCGGCATGTCCTTCGCCAACTATCAGGACATTCGCGAAGGCGACCAGATCGAGTGCTTCCAGGTTGAGACGATCGCCCGGTCGCTCTAATCTCTCGCACAAGCGATCCCGCGCGATTTCTCATCGCGCGGGCTTGCTCAGATCTGAGACGATCGGCTGATCCCTGGTCCCATAACCTATTCATATCAAGAGGCTGCGCGCGGTCCCATCCCGCGGCGGATAACAAATGGCAAAGAAACCGGCCCCATCGGGCGCCAAAGGCCCGTCGCAGCGCATGTTGCGCGTCGGCGAACTCATCCGTCACAAACTGTCCGAAATGCTCGCCCGGGGCGACGTGCACGATGACGTACTTGCCCAGCACGTCATCACCATTCCCGAAGTGCGTCTCTCGCCGGATCTGAAGCTCGCAACGGTCTACGTCATGCCGCTTGGTGGTAACGACGTGAAGCCCGTCATCGAAGCGCTGACGCGGAACAAGAAATATATCCGGGCCGAAGTCGCGCACACGCTGAACCTGCGCTACGCGCCCGACCTTCGCTTTCGCGAGGACGAGACCTTCGAAGAAGCAACCCGCATTGACCGGCTCCTCGACAGCGAGAGAGTTCAGCGCGACATCAAGAAATAACGAACATGGCACGACGCAAAAAAGGCAACGCCGTTCACGGCTGGCTCATCCTCGACAAGCCGATCAACATGACCTCGACGCAGGCCGTCGGCGCAGTGCGCCGCGCCTTCAACGCGCAAAAGGCCGGACACTCAGGTACGCTAGATCCGCTCGCGACAGGCATCCTGCCGATCGCACTCGGCGAAGCGACCAAAACCGTGTCGTTCGCAGTTGACGGCGAAAAGGCCTATCGCTTCACCGTTCGGTGGGGCGCTGAGACCGAGACGGACGACACCGAAGGCGCCATCTCAAAGACGAGCGACAAACGCCCCGAACGCGCTGAGATCGAAGCTCTGCTGCCGCGCTTTCATGGCGAGATCATGCAGGTGCCGCCGGCCTATTCGGCGATCAAGATCGACGGTAACCGCGCCTACGATCTGGCACGCGACGGCGAAACGGTCGTTCTCGAACCTCGCCCCGTCGTGATCGAGAGCTTAAAGCTCGTCGACATGCCGGACGAAGCAACGAGCGTGTTCGAAGCGCGCTGCGGTAAGGGCACTTACGTCCGCGCCCTCGCCCGCGATCTCGGCCGGCTGATGGGCTGCTATGGCCACGTCATCGCACTCCGGCGCACGGAGGTCGGCCCGTTCGACGAAGCCCGCTCCATCAGCATGGAGACGCTGCTGGCGGCCTCGCAGTCGGAAGATCCAGTCCAGATCGCCCAGCTACTCCTGCCCGTCGAGGCAGCCCTTGCGGACCTTCCGGAGTTGCTCGTTTCCCAAAGCGACGCAGCCACCCTGGCGCGTGGCCAGACGGTGATCATCCGCGGCCGCGATGCCCCGATCATGACCGGCCCTGCCTACGCGACCTCGAAGGGCCGCCTGATTGCGCTCGGCGAGCTTGCCAAGGGCGCGCTGCACCCGACCCGTGTCTTCAATCTCGGCTAATTTTCGTTAATTCCTTGAAGAAAATCGCGAAATTTCCCAAGAAATCCGCCTCGCCTTTGGCCGAGGTTCGTGTATAAGTAGCCCACCCGCGCGGGCCTCGTTCCCGCGCGGCTTTCATTTGCGACCCCGCTGGACGACATCCCGGCTGTGGCCGCTGATCTCAACTCCAAATTTCGAAAGGAGCATTCGATGTCGCAGATCGCACCTCACCGCCGTGAGGCCAAGACGGCTGTCATCAAGGACAACGCCACGAAGGCAAACGACACCGGCTCGCCGGAAGTCCAGATCGCCGTCCTGACGCATCGCATCAACGAGCTGACCGAGCATTTCAAGGCGCATAAGAAAGACAACCATTCGCGTCGCGGCCTGCTCAAGATGGTCAGCCAGCGCCGCCAGCTCCTTGACTACGTCAAGGCGAAGGACAACGCCCGCTATCAGAAGATCATCGAGAAAAACGGCATCCGCCGCTAATCGCGCGCTCGTGAGTGCGTCCAAGACAGGACGGGCCCCAATGGCCAGTCACACGATCGACTGAACAAGAAGAACGTCGGCGCCCCGATCGGTGCCGGCGCGATACTCGCTCACACGGCATGAGGCCGTTTGAGCTGACCGACCGAACAGAAAAAGCGAAAACGAAAGATCAAACATGTTTGACATCCATCGCGTCGAAATCGACTGGGGTGGCCGCAAGCTGAAGCTTGAAACTGGCCATTATGCCCGCCAGGCAGACGCCGCCGTCATGGCGCAATATGGCGACACCACGGTGCTCGCAACCGTCGTCGGCGCCCGCTCCGCCAAGCCCGGCATCGACTTCTTCCCCCTGACCGTGAACTATCAGGAACGCACGTACGCAGCCGGCAAGATCCCCGGCGGCTATTTCAAGCGCGAAGGCCGCCCGAGCGAAAAGGAAACGCTCGTCTCGCGCCTGATCGACCGTCCGATCCGTCCGCTCTTTGTTGACGGCTTCAAGAACGAAACCCAGGTCGTCGTGACGGTCATGTCGCACGATCTCGAAAACGATCCCGATATTTTGGGCATGGTCGCAGCGTCCGCTGCCCTGACGCTCTCTGGCCTTCCCTTCCTTGGCCCGATCGGCGCGGCCCGCGTCGGCCTCATCGGCGGTGAGTTCGTCTTGAACCCGATGATCGACGAGATGGCGGAAACCGCCCTCGACCTCGTCGTCGCCGGCACCACCGACGCCGTGATGATGGTTGAGTCGGAAGCAAAGGAGCTTCCTGAATCGCAGATGCTTGAAGCCGTCATGTTCGGCCACAAGCACATGCAGCCGGTTATCCAGGCGATCATCAAGTTGGCAGAAAAAGCCGCTAAAGAGCCGTGGGACATCAAGATCGCCGACAAGGCGAAATACGCTGCCGACGTCAAGAAGATCGCCGAAGCAAAGCTCAAGGAAGCCTTCTCCACCAAGGAAAAGGGCAAGCGTCAGGACCTCGTCTCTGAAGCCAAGAAGGCCATCAGCGAAGGCATCGCCATTCCGGCCGACGACCCGAACGAGAAAGTCCTGCTCGGCGACGCCTTCAAGTCGCTCGAAATGGACATCATGCGTGGCGACGTTCTGAAGACGAAGCGGCGCATCGACGGCCGCGACCTGACGACGGTCCGTCCGATCCTGTCGGAAGTCCATGTTCTGCCGCGCACGCATGGTTCCGCGCTGTTCACGCGTGGTGAGACGCAGGCACTCGTCGTCGCGACGCTCGGCACCGGAGAAGACGAACAATTCATCGACAGCCTCGAAGGCACAAAGAAAGAGCGCTTCCTGCTGCACTATAACTTTCCGCCATACTCGGTCGGCGAAGTCGGCCGTATGGGCTCGCCCGGTCGCCGCGAAATCGGCCACGGCAAGCTCGCATGGCGCGCCATCCATCCGATGCTGCCAAGCCAGGAAGAGTTCCCCTATACGCTCCGCGTCGTCTCGGAAATCACCGAGTCGAACGGCTCCTCGTCGATGGCGACGGTCTGCGGTTCCTCGCTCGCGTTGATGGACGCCGGCGTGCCGCTGAAGTCTCCGGTCGCTGGTATCGCGATGGGCCTGATCAAGGAAGGCGATGACTTCGTCGTCCTCTCCGACATCCTTGGCGACGAAGATCACCTCGGCGACATGGACTTCAAGGTGGCCGGTACCGACAAGGGTGTTACGTCGCTGCAGATGGACATCAAGATCACCGGCATCACCGAAGAGATCATGCGCGTTGCTCTCGAGCAGGCGCACGAGGGCCGCATCCACATCCTCGGCGAGATGTCGAAGGCGATCACCGGTGCGCGCTCCGAACTCGGCGAGTACGCGCCGCGTATCGAAACGATCAAGATCCCCGTCGACAAGATCCGCGAAGTCATCGGCTCGGGCGGTTCGGTCATCCGCGAGATCGTGGCCGAATCGGGCGCAAAGATCGACATCGAAGACGACGGCACGGTGAAGATTGCCTCTGCCAACCGCGAGTCGATCGAGAAAGCCCTCGACCGCATTCGCGGCATCACGTCGGAGCCCGAGGTCGGCCACATCTACAAGGGCAAGGTCGTGAAGGTGATGGAGTTCGGCGCTTTCGTGAACTTCTTCGGCGCCAAGGACGGCTTGGTCCACATTTCGCAGCTCGCCCAGGGTCGTCCGGAGACGGTCGGCGAAGTCGTGAAGGAAGGCCAGGAAGTCTACGTGAAACTTCTGGGCTTCGACGATCGCGGCAAAACGCGCCTGTCGATGAAAATCGTCGACCAGGCGACCGGCCAGGAAATCCCGCGTGCTGAAGGTGAGCCGGAAGAAGTCTTCGAGAGCCGTCCGCCGCGCCGCGAAGGTGGCCGTGGCGGACGCGGCCCCCGCCGCTAGGCCATCGCCTCACTGCTGAAATGCGAAAGCCGCCGGAACCCGCAGTCCGGCGGCTTTTTTTACCCCGCCAATTCCGATACATCGTGGCTCCGCGCCAGCCATCAGATATTGGCATCGTCGGTTTATGCCGTTGCCCCATCGCGCAGCGCCGCGATGGCCTCTATCAGCGGCAATTTCATCAATACCAGCGGCAGCGGCGAACGCCCCAGCTGTTACGCCAGCATTTGCGCGCCGTGCACTGTACTCGGCCGACGCCCGGCACCCACTTGTGATAGCCCCCGATGCCCCACCGGCAACGGTTCCAGTAACCCACCTTCTGAACCGCAGGCTCCTGAGCCGCAGCGACGGCCTTCATGCCGACGACGGACATGCTCGTATTCGCCATGCTTGGTCCGCTCGCAAACACCAACCCTGCAGCAATCGCCATAGCAGCGAGCGGAAATTTTGTTGTCATTGGGCCTATCCCTCTCCTCTATGCCGTCGGCACCCCCGCCGGAGTTGTAGACACCATGACGCTACCAGCGGAGACCTTCTCCGCCAACGGATCAACGACAAATAGCAACCGAAAATGTCCCAGCGTTGCAGAGACGCTTCAGACCTTGGCGAACATAGGAACATCGGGCCAGAAAACGCGGGCTTTTTCGCTGACGTCCCGAGGATCGCCCGTTGTTAACAGCGTGAGCTTTCCTCGTTCATCACCGTTCAGGTAATTCTGCCGACGCGCCAAATAATCCTCGAAACTATCAGCAACGATCTCGGGCTGAGACAAAATCCGCGTGAACGGCGGCAGATATTTCCGGAATAGATGCTCGACGAGCGGGAAATGCGTGCAGCCGAGAATGGCGCGATGCGGCGGCATGTTGCCGTTGGCAGCGAGCATCCCCTCGACGCCGTCGCGAACAAGCGCATCAAGCTCGGTTTCCGGACGCTTTAGCTCGATGGCGCCCGCAAGCTCCGAACAGATCTGCTGCACGACCGTCACCTTCGGACAGCGCTTTCTGATCTCTTCCGGATAGACGCCCGACGTGATCGTCCGCGTCGTACCGAAGACCGCGATCGTGTCGGTATTGTACTTCTGCGGATATTGCGGCGACGTCACCGCCCACGGTGTCTGCGTCGCGGCTTCGACCGTCGGCGCCACAATGCCAAGCACGTTATGCCCACCGGCCCAGCGGCTGTGGGGCAGCCATTCCTGCTGCAGTCGCCGAAGCGCCACCGCCGTCGCGGTGTTGCAGCCGAGAAGCGCGAGCTTGGCACCGCGCGAGAACAGCTCTTCGACACAGTCGCGCGTATAGCCGACGATGGCTTCCGACGGCTGATTGCCATAGGGAACGTGGGCGTGATCGGCGAGATAGACGAAATCGACCGTATCGAAACGCGCGACGAGGGCGCGAAGCACCGTCAGTCCACCCAGCCCTGAATCAAACACCCCGATCATGGCCGGAGTGTTTGCGACGGCGAATTGTGAACGTCAACGGGCCAGACGATCGGCTGTGCCGCATCGGGCCGAATTTACTCAGCCGCGGCCGACGGCGATGCGCTCGCGGGCTTGGCTTCGGCGTCCTGCTCTTTCAGGCTCTGCAGCGACGGCATCGACACGGTATTATAGCCGCAGTCGACGAAGTGAACCTCGCCCGTCACGGCGCCCGACAGCGGCGAAAGCAGATAAAGCGCCGAACCAGCGACTTCATCGAGCGTTGGCGTCCGCTGCAGCGGCGAGTTATCGCGCTGGAAATTGAAGATGACGCGCGCGTCCGAAACACCGGCCCCTGACAGCGTGCGCATCGGTCCGGCCGACAGCGCATTGACGCGAACACCCTGCGGTCCAAGATCGGCCGCGAGATAGCGCACCGAAGCCTCGAGTGCGGCCTTCGCGACGCCCATGACGTTATAGGACGGCACCCAGCGCGTCGCGCCGCCATAAGACAACGTGATCAGCGAACCACCGTTCGGCATCAACGCCGAAGCCCGCTTCGCGATCTCAGTGAACGAGAAGCACGAGATCACCATCGAATTGATGAAGTTTTCGCGCGTCGTGTCGGCGTAGCGGCCAGCAAGCTCTTTCGGATCGGAATAGGCAAGCGCGTGCACGACGAAGTCGATGCTGCCCCACTCCTCCTTGATGCGATTGAAAACGCGATCGACGCTTTCGAGATCGAGAACGTTGCATTCTTCAATGATCTTCGAGCCGATCGACTGCGCCAGCGGTACAGCGCGGCGACCGAATGCACCGCCCTGATACGTGAATGCCAGCTCGGCGCCTTGCCCATGAAGCACGCGCGCAATACCCCACGCGATCGAACGGTCGTTGGCAACACCCATGATGAGGCCGCGCTTGCCGGCCATGATCGGGCCCGGCTTAGCGATATCGATGTCGGTCATAGGAAGCCTCGTTTTGTCACCAAATTTACGCCCGCGTACGTCGAACCAGCCAGCACCGCGTTTATATACTCTCATCGCTCTCAACCGTCCGCCACTAACGCAGTCCTAGCGGCGACCAGGAAAGCTCAGGTTAATCAGGCATCATGCCGGCAGAAAATGAGAGTGGCATTGGTGCCGCCAAAACCGAAGCTGTTCGACATCACACAGTTAAGGCTGGCGTTGTCGATGCGACTGCGAGCGATTGGCACATCCGCAAAGGCCGGGTCAAGTTCGTCGATATTTGCACTTTCGGCGATGAAGCCGTTGTTCATCATCAGCAGCGAGAAGATCGCCTCTTGCACGCCAATTGCGCCGAGCGAGTGCCCTGTTAACGCTTTGGTAGCCGAGATCGGTGGGATTTTGTCGCCGAAGACCGCCCGGATCGCATCGATTTCCTTGGCGTCGCCAACCGGTGTGCCAGTTCCATGCGGATTGATATAATCGACCGCGGGCAAGCCCTGGCCGTCGAACCCTTTCATGGCCAAACGCATGCAGCGTTCCGCGCCTTCACCGGACGGTGCGACCATATCGTAACCATCAGATGTCGCGCCATAACCCGTGAGTTCGCCGTAAATCTTGGCCCCGCGAGCCTTGGCCCGCTCCAACTCTTCCAGCACCACGACGCCAGCGCCGCCCGCAATCACGAAGCCGTCCCTGTTCTTGTCGAACGGCCGGCTCGCGCGCTCTGGCGTGGCGTTGAAGCCCGTCGACATCGCGCCCATGGCATCGAACAGATCCGACAGCGTCCAGTCGAGTTCCTCGCAGCCGCCTGCGAACATGACGTCCTGCTTGCCCCACTGAATCATCTCGGCGGCATTGCCAATGCAGTGCGAGCTTGTCGCGCACGCCGACGCGATCGAATAGTTAACACCCTTGATCTGGAACGCGGTCGCAAGCGCGGCCGACGGCCCCGAACACATGGCTTTCGGCACCTCGAACGGCCCGATCTTCTTTGGTCCGCCGGTCCGGAGTGTCGTCTCTGCCGCCTCGACGATGGCCTTCGTCGAAGGCCCGCCAGAGCCCAGAATGACGCCCGTGCGCTCATTCACCACATCCGACGGCTCAAGACCCGCATCGCGAATGGCCTGATCCATCGCGATCCAGTTCCAGCCGACGCCAGCTCCCATGAAGCGCTTCGGCTTGCGCGGCACCATGCTTTCCCAGTCGATATGGGGCGCGCCATGGACCTGACACTTGAAGCCAAGCTCAGCGTATTTCTCGGCCCGAGAAATGCCGGACTTCGCCTCTCTCAGCGAAGCAAGTACTTCCTGCGTGTTGTTCCCAATCGAGGACACAACACCCATGCCAGTCACAACTACGCGCCGCATGCGCTCCTTCACTCCTGCGGTTCCTGCTGCAGCCCACCTGGGCAGCTGGGTCCAAGGCTCACGCTTAAGCGCCTTCGCTCGACTTGAGTAGGACCCTTAAATCCTTGGCTGTGTATATCACTTCGCCATCAGCCTTCAGAACTCCGTCGGCTTCCGCGAGCTTCAACTTGCGAGCAATAACCCGCTTGATATCGATGATATATTCAAGCTGCTTCACGTCCGGCGTCACTTCGCGCGTAAACTTGACCTCACCGACACCCGAAGCTCGTCCCTGTCCGGTAAGTCCGAGCCAACCCAGAAAAAATCCAGTCAATTGCCACAGCGCATCGAGACCGAGACATCCCGGCATAACGGGGTCGCCCTTGAAATGACAGGCAAATAGCCAATCCAGACGTTCATTTCCCGCAACTTTGAGTTCTGCAACGATCTGTCCTTTACCGTGCGCGCCGCCGGTCTCGGAAATTGAAGCGATCCGGTCGACCATCAGCATCGGAGGCAGCGGTAATTGAGCATTTCCCGGCCCGAACAGCTCCCCACGGCCGCAGGCAAGCAGATCATCGAATTCGTAGCTGGAACGGCGTTCTGCCATGTATCCCCTCGTTTCATGGCCGACAGTGTCGTGTACGTGCACAATATGCTCCGGCCGTTCAAGATCAGCGGGTCCTAACACACGCTCGCCCGAGCGCCTAGCATGACCAGCCGGTGCGTGTAATAGGCCAAATCCACGCCTGAAAGCCCATTTTGACCGCACGTTGCGGGTTTTCCGGCAAGTGACTATACTTACATGTTCGAAGCACGTTGCATCATGGGCGATTCTTGCGATCGAACGTGGTGACGCCAACACGGTTCTGCAAACGGAAATGTCCGAGAAATCTCCGCTCGATATGGAAACCGGGATGCCGGTAAACACCTCAGACCTTCTGCGCAAGGCGGGGCTGCGACCCACGCGGCAACGCATGACGCTCGGCCGTTTGCTGTTCGAAGGTGGTGACCGCCACGTGACGGCAGAACAGCTTCATGCCGAGGTTGCGGGTCTTGGAGAGCACGTCTCGCTCGCGACCGTTTACAACACGCTGCACCAGTTCAAGCGCGCAGGTCTGCTGCGCGAACTGGCTATCGAGGGCTCCAAGGCCTACTTCGACACCAACATCTCCAACCACAATCACTTCCTGCTCGAACCCAATGGCGAGCTGATGGACATTCCCAGCGACGCGATTTCGGTCGAAGGCCTGCCGGAACCGCCGGAAGGCATGAAAATTACGCACGTCGACGTCGTCGTCCGGCTCGCGAAGATCTAACCGTGACGAACACCTGCTGAAGCCCGTTCGCTTTTGCGGCGTTTGGGCTGGAGCGTCGGCATAGGCCTATTTGAACGTCTCGCCCTCGTAGACGCCCCAGAGCTTCTTCTGCTCGATGTAACCGCTGTATTGATCGACGGTCACGCGGCACCAGCGTCCGTCGCACGAATGCAGGTCGGCGATCACACCGGCCTCGACCTTCACCACGACGCCCGACCGCGAGCTGTCGCTTGCCATAATCGGCACTAGTGGCGGCGGCGACCCGGATTTGCGCTCCCACGGCAGAACAAGACCGGTTCTCCGGCCCGAGAGCAGCGACTGCAGCACCCACCCCGTGGCGCCGTCCGAATCGCGAACCTCACGCCAAGTCTCGAATTCCTTGATCACTTCGACGGGAAGCCCCGCCCGGCGATAGACCCAGCCCGTCGGATAGTCCGTGCCAGGCCCATTTCTTAGGTTTACGCGGTCCGATTTCAGGCTGACGAAACGCGGAACCGGAAGCCCGCTGCCGCCCACAGGCGACGAATCGTCGGCCATTGCCGGAACGGCGGCAGCCGACGCCACCGCAATCGTGAAAAATATGGCCGCGGCCAGGATCATAAGCTGCGGGACCGCAAGCGAAAATGTTCCGCGCTTCGGATTAGTTATGGCGAATTCAGTCATTTTGGAACAGCTCGTAGCCCCCGCGGTCGAGCATGGATCGACATAATGCCCTGCAGTGGGGCGTCTGCTATTTGATTTCAGGACTTTGTCTTCGCAAAGGCCATCTGATAGACACGGGGCCGCACTTTCTCAAGCGGTCCAGACCACCCATCCGAAGCACCGCATTTTTCAAGCAACGGGAAGCGAATGCCGACGTCCCCCAAGAAGCCCATTGTCGTTGTGACACGAAAACTCCCCGACGTCGTCGAGACGCGGATGTGTGAACTGTTCGATACGCGTTTGAATGTTGACGACAAACCGATGAGTCACGCTCAGCTTGTCGAAGCGGTAAAAACCGCCGATGTGCTCGTCCCGACGGTCACCGACCGCATCGATCGCTCGGTTCTGACGCAGGCCGGGCCGCGGCTGCGCCTGATCGCGAACTTCGGCACCGGCGTCGACAATGTCGATCTCGACACCGCGCGCAACCGCGGCATTCTTGTCACGAACACGCCCGGCGTGCTGACCGAAGACACCGCCGACATGACGATGGCGCTAATCCTCGCGGTTCCGCGCCGTCTCGCAGAAGGCGCAGCCTACATGCGCGACCCTGCAACGACGTGGTCGGGCTGGTCGCCGACCTGGATGCTCGGACATCGTATTTACGGCAAACGCCTTGGCATAATCGGTATGGGCCGCATCGGGCAGGCCGTCGCGCGCCGCGCCAAGGCGTTCGGCTTGCAGATTCACTATCACAACCGCCGCCGCGTACTGGAAGAGATCGAGGAAGAGCTTGAGGCGACCTACTGGGAAAGCCTCGACCAGATGTTGACGCGCATGGACATCATCTCGATCAACTGCCCGCACACACCGGCGACGTACCACCTGCTTTCGGCGCGCCGCCTGAAGCTGCTGAAGCCTTCGGCTTATGTCGTGAACACAGCGCGCGGCGAAGTGGTGGACGAAAACGAACTGGTCCGCCTACTCGAATCGGGCGCAATCGCCGGCGCTGGTCTCGATGTGTTTGAGCATGAGCCGGCTGTCAATCCGCGCCTGATCGCATCCAATCGCGTCGTCGCGCTTCCGCACATGAGTTCGGCGACGATCGAGGGCCGCATCGACATGGGCGAGAAGGTCATCATCAATATCAAGGCCTACTCCGACGGCCATGCGCCGCCGGACCGCGTCCATCCGGCGATGCTCTGACGCAATCGATAAACGCGGGCGACCTCACGAACCGCCCGCGACAAGCGGCGTATTCCAGATGCGCTCGGCCACGCCGATGTAAAAAAGAAATGTCGCGCCATAGCCGCAGATGAGCCACGCGGTCTCTCGGCGCGTCATCGGTGTCCCCAGGTTGAGCGCATACGTCTGCTTCGATAAGACACCGGGCGCGATCAGCAGGATGAGCGCCATCAAAAGGTAATCGCCGAACCATGCGGCGAGCCCGACCCCGCCGAGCAGCATTGCGCCATGAATTGCGCGGGCCCGGCGCGGTGACAGGCGCGACGTCAATGCCTGCAATATCCGACCACCATCGAGCGGTAGGATCGGAAGCAAGTTCAAGCCGTTCACCACCGCGCTGAGCAAAGCGAGGTCTGCAAGGAACGGATCGTCATTCTGCAGCGACAGCCAAAGGAAAAGCCCCGTCGTCATCATGCTGGCGGCAGGCCCCATCAACGCCACGAACGCGCGCGCAGCCTCGCTTTTGCCGAAGCCTTCACCGACCGCAACGCCGCCGAAAAACGGAATGAAGTAAATGCCGCGCACGGGAATGCCCACCCAGCGCATCGCGAGCACATGCCCAAGCTCATGCAGCAGCACCACCAGGAGCAAAATCACGGCGGTCGACATATCGAAAAGCGCCGAGAAACTCGCGAACGTCAGCGCCCCGGTAATGACTGCGCTCGTTAGCTGATCGCTAAAACCACGTCCGCGCCGGCCCGCGCGCGTTTCCGCGGTTCGCTTCAGGCTATAGAGACTGCGCAAGACAGTCAGCGGCATCAAGAACCGCGTGGAAATTTTGGTGTGTGTCAGCTCGCAGCATTCGGTAATAACCGAACGGCTCTCATCGCCGGCGACCGCAACAGCACCGATATAATCTTCGCCGATGCGGTAGATCGGATCGCATTCGTCGGTCAGCAGACGCAACGTCAGTGCTTCCCCCGGCGTCTCCGCGAGGATCTGATAGGCGAATTGCAGCCTCTTGTCGTTGTACTGGCAGGTCCCGGTAAATACGCCCGGTCTCGCTGGATCAGGTTCGGTATCGAGCCGCATCGGCGGCGGCCCTTCAAGCGTGATCTTGTGCGCCGACACGACATTCCATGTCACCGTCTTCGGTGCATCAACGACGCGCGAAACCTCATAGATCCGCCGCTTCGTGCCCACGACAAGATCGAATGGCACCCTCACCAGCTCTATGATCAGAAAGAGGAAATTCTGCAGCAGAGGCAACACGCGGAGACCTCGCAATTGACGCCCGTCCTTTTATTGCGGCCCGGGTCGGACGCACAAACAATAGACGCAGACAGAACAGCGACAGGTTTACTCAGCCGCGCAAGCTGGGTTCTGTGCCCCACGGTGCGAAGACAGATCTACGATGGTCGGTTCCCGCCCCGACAGCGGGTTGTCCGGATCCCACGAAATGGTGACAACCTCGAACCGCGCCGCGAGTGCGTCGTATATCAGCAGTCGCCCCGCCAGGCTTTCCCCGAGCCCTAGAATTTCCTTCACCACTTCGGTTGCTTGCAGCGTGCCGACGACACCGGCAACCGGGCCGAGAACGCCCACTTCCTCGCAGTTGGCAACGAGGCCCTGCGGCGGTGCCTCGGGGAAGACACAGCGCAACGTCGGATAGGGTTCTCCGTCCGCATTTTGCTCGAATGGCTTGAACGTCGATACGTAACCGTCGAACGATCCAAGCGTCGCGTAGACGAGAGGCCGCTTAGCAAAATAGCAAGCGTCCGCCACCAAGTAGCGTGTCGCGAAATTGTCGGACCCGTCGGCAACGATGTCGTAGTTGGAAATCAGCGCAATCGCATTGTCGGCTTCGATGCGTTCCGCGTGCGTCTCGACCGTAACGAGCGGATTGAGACGCAGCATCGTATCGCGCGCGCTCTCGACCTTGAGCCGCCCGGCGTCCTCCGTGCGATGCGCGATCTGCCGCTGCAGGTTGTCGATCGAAACGGTATCGTCGTCGACGATGCCGATGGTGCCGACCCCCGCCGCCGCCAGATAAGTGACGACCGGCGAGCCAAGTCCGCCGGCGCCGATGACGAGAACACGCGCGCCCTTCAGTTTCTGCTGTCCGGGCGCACCGACATCACGCAGCACAAGGTGACGCTTGTAACGTTGCACCTCCTCGGACGTGAGTGTCGCCATTTGAACCTCTCCGCGTTCATCCCCGCGGCTGGGGATCGACGAACAATTCACTGGAATAATACCGCTCCGCCGAGGACGGCGCGAATGTTACGATCGTTTTACCAGCAAATTCCGACCGCTCGGCGACCGTGATCGCAGCAGCAACGTTGGCGCCGGTCGAGATGCCGCCCGGAATGCCTTCCACCTTCGCGACCATGCGCGACACATCGAATGCCGTCTCGCTCGACACCGTCACGACTTCATCGATCAAGCCTTTGTCGAGAATGCTCGGAACGAAGCCCGCGCCGATGCCCTGGATCTTGTGCGGACCACGGGGCTGCCCGGACAAAATCGCGCTCGTCGTAGGTTCGACGGCAAAGATCTTAATGCCGGGAATGCGCTTCTTAAGCGCGCGCCCGACACCGGTCAGCGTGCCGCCCGTACCGACGCCGATCACAAGAGCGTCAACCTTGCCGTTCGTGTCGTTATAGATTTCTTCCGCCGTCGTCTTTTCATGCACGAGCGGATTTGCCGGGTTATCGAATTGGCCCGGAATAACCGCATCCGGCAGCGTCTTCGCCAGCTCTTCGGCGCGCGCAACAGCGGCGGGCATTCCGCCTGGTCCAGGTGTCAATTCAAGCTCGGCGCCAAGATGCGTCAGAATCTTTCTGCGCTCGATCGACATCGTCTCCGGCATAACGAGGATCAGGCGATATCCGCGCGCTGCCGCAACGAACGCCAAGCCGATACCTGTGTTGCCGGACGTCGGCTCAACAAGAACGGTCTTGCCCGGCTTGATGCGGCCTTCCGCTTCGAGCACGTCGATCATCGCGACGCCGATACGATCCTTGACCGACGACAGCGGGTTGAAAAATTCGAGCTTCAGCAGAATGTCCGCCTTGAGCTTCGCAGCCTCTTTGATTTTCGAAAGGCGCACGAGCGGCGTATGACCGATGGTCTCGGTGATGCTGTCATAGACGCGGCCGCGCCCCCAGCTCTTCGTGGCGTCCAGTGTCTTGATCTCAAGCGTCTCTGTCATGGCCTGTCTCGGTTTGCCTTGGCGCGTGTCCGCACCGACTAAATGTAGGGTCGTTTCTCGCAGGTTCGAGTACCGCCCTCAAGAGGCGATGCACACTCGTAGGCGCTGATAAGCATTGCGCTTTTTGTGCTTACGACGAACGTTTGCGCTTTCGAGACCCGGATTTCGTTTGCGTCACGACCTGATCGTCGGAAACGGATTTCTCCTTCCTGGACATAGGTTGGGATGGCGTCTCGCCCACCCCGGTCGAGCCGAAACCGCCGGCGCCTCGTTTCGTCTTCGAAAGCTTTTTGACCTCACGCAGCTTTGCGCGCGCAACGGGCGCGATAACCATTTGCGCAATGCGTTCGCCTCGCGCCACCACAAACGGTTCTTTGCCGAGATTGATCAGTATAACCGCGACCTCGCCACGATAATCAGCGTCGACGGTACCGGGACTATTGAGAACCGTCACGCCGTGCTTGATCGCTAGGCCGGAGCGCGGCCGCACCTGTGCTTCCATCTTCTTCGGAATCTCGAAGACCAATCCGGTCGGAACGAGCACACGCGCACCCGGCAGGATCGTCACCGTCGTATCGGGAGCAACCGCCGCCACAAGATCGAAACCGGCAGCATCCGGCGTTTGATAATCAGGAAGCGGAAGGCCCTCGGCGTGCGGCAGCCGCTTGATTTTCACTTTCATTCTGCCGCCGTTCGTTTGCCGTTAAGTTCTCCGGCCGCACGCGCCATCAGCTTGCGCGCCACCTTGGCTTTGCTCATTTCCGGCCAACTCTCGACGCCACCCGCCGTTATGACATGCACGGTATTATTTTCTCCTCCCATCACGCCGGAAGACGGCGAAACATCATTCGCGACGATCCAGTCCGCGCGCTTCGATTTCAGCTTCTTCTTCGCGTGCGCCAACACATCCTGCGTTTCCGCCGCAAAGCCGATAACCAGCGGCGGCCGCATCGGCCCGGATTGAGCAATCGTTCTCAGGATGTCCGGATTTTCCGACAGCGTCAGCGTCGGCGCGCTTTTGCCTTCAGCTTTTTTGATCTTTTCCGTTTGCGGTCGCTCGACGCGCCAGTCGGCAACAGCCGCTGCAAACACGGCGATATCGGCAGGAAGCGCGGCACGCACAGCCGCAAGCATTTCATCTGCGGTCTTGATCCGAACAACGGTGACATCGCGCGGCTCGGGCAACGAAACCGGGCCGGTTATCAGCGTCACCCGGGCACCCAGTTCGCGCGCTGCCGCTGCGAGTTCAAAACCCTGCTTGCCGGACGAGCGGTTCGCCAGATAGCGGATCGGATCGATCGGCTCGTGCGTCGGTCCGCTTGTAATGACGACATGCCGCCCGGCGAGGGGACCACCCACATCCGCGTGCGGTTCAAGCGCGCTCTCGATTGCGTCGATGAGCTGCGGAACTTCGACGAGACGACCCGGGCCGGCTTCGCCACGCTCAGCCATTTCGCCGATCGCCGGTCCGACGAAGCGGATACCGTCTTCTTTGAGTTGCGCCACGTTCCGTCGCGTCGCCGGATTGAGCCACATCGCCGGGTTCATCGCCGGAGCGACCAGAACAGGCTTATTGGTCGCCAGCAGCACCGCTGTCGCGAGGTCATCTGCATGCCCACCGGCCATCCGCGCCATCAGATCCGCAGTGGCCGGCGCAACAACGATCACATCGCTATCGCGCGCCAGCCGGATATGACCGATCTCACGCTCCTCATCGAGATCGAACAAGTCCGTCAGCACTCGTTCGTTCGTCAACGCCCCAACCGACAGTGGCGTCACGAACTGATGCGCGGCCTTGGTCATCACTGCGCGTACGCTATGGCCGCGCTCCTTAAGCCGGCGGATCAGCTCAAGGCATTTGTAGGCCGCGATCCCGCCGCCGATGATCAGTAGAATGCGTTTGGGCGATGACACAGCGATCAATCCATTTCTTGGCCGGTCTCTGGCCGAGCGGAACCAAGTTTAGCACGTCCTGTCTTGCGGGGCGTTAAACTGTGCCTGAATGGTGTCCCAACCGGCCCCCCGACGGCTTCCCTGGGCCCAGGGACCCCAAGTTGCACAAGCTCCACGACACCCTCTGGTTGACCGTTCGAGGCCCACCAAGATCGCCCAAACCCGCGAGCTGCCGTGGCAGTCATTTCCGTTCGCCATTTCATCATGGCCGACCAATAACCGGGCGCAGTGCTCCCCTGTGGGGCAACAAAATTGACCACCGATTAGGCAGTCACAAAACCGAAATTATTTATGTCGCGCGGTGACTTGACGCAGAAGACACAATGGTACATGGTGCGGCCACTCCGCGATGGTTGGGACCGGTCGCAGGGGATAAAAACGAATAAAGGTCCAAGTCTAGGGACGAAACTATTGGGGTGGCTCGCCAGTCGAGCCACCCCAATTCAGTTCGAGCTTTCGAACGGGAAAAGCGGGGCTATTCGCATCCGGCTTTCCACTCCCGCCCGGCATTTTTTTGATCTCGGTTCAGAACCTGCCATCGGTAATGTTCGCCGCCTTGATCGGAACGCCTTTCTGACGCCAATAGCGCGCGTTCGAAGTGGGCGGGAAGAGGTTTTCGGGATGAGTTCGGGGGATATCGCAGGCGCCAGCCGGCCTTCTGGCCGCCTTTTGCTCGCAAGCTTGATGCTATGGCTGATCTTGGCCGTCGCATTGCCGCTGTGCGCGCTGACGCTCAATCTCTTCCACTTTGCCGGCTTCCCGCTCGGCTTCTGGATCGCAGCCCAAGGCGCAATCATCGGCCTCGTCGTGCTCGTCGCTCTTTATGCTTGGCGCGCGGGCGGCACGTCGGCACGGGAGGGCGTTGGCCCCGCGCTTGTCTTTGCCGGCGAATGTGTCGGCGCGGTCGCGCTGTTAGGCTTCACCGGCTACATCGCCGCCATGGGATACGACGGCTTGGCGCTGCCGCTCGGCATGGTTGCCGGCATCGCGCTGCTCGCCATTCTCGTTGCGCCGCGCTTCGTGCTCTATCCGGTGCAGTCGATCAGCGGCTTCTTCGCGATCCGCTACAGCAGCAATTTCGCGCGACGCCTCGCATTTCTGATCGCCGGCGCCGGCAGCGTGCTTTTGCTCGCAGCCGATATTCGCGCTGGATCTCTGGCCTTCCAAAGCTTGTCGAACCTGCCACTACCGCAGGCGATCCTCGTTCTCACCCTCGCAATCACCGCCGTATGGCTCGTTGGATCTCTGCTGCCCGGCAAGAAAATCAACGGCATTGGCTTTCTCGTCATCTGCGGCGGCCTGCTCGCGACGCTGATTGGCCTCGCGCTTTACGCCAGCGGCTCGGTCATGCCGCATCTGACGCTTGGCACCGCCCTGCAAAGTCATGCCAGCATCAGCCAGAAGCTGATCATCAATCGCCTGTCGGATTTCCAATCGCTGAAGCCGATGGCGTCGCCGTTCCTGCAGCTGTCGATGAAAAACTTCGCCGGCCTGTTGTTGGCTGTGGCGCTCGGAATTGTCGTCGCTCCGCATCTTCTCGGCCGGCACGTCTCGCAATCCTCCGTCGCGCCGGGTGCCGCCGTGAAGCGCACCGCCGCCGCACTGTTCGCGGTCGCCATCCTCGTTGCGAGCCTGCCGCCCCTTGCCGTTTACAGCCGGCTCGGCTTCGAGCAAGCGATGTCGAAAGGCATCGAGATTGCAGCCATTCCGCAATCATTGGCAGAAGCCAGCGCGCTCGGCTGGGTAAAGGTCTGCGACCGTAATGCCGAGGCTCCGACCGAACTGACGGCGGCTTGCCAGAAAGCGTCGGGCCAGCGCGGCTTCGTCCGGCTCCAAGACCTCGCTTTCACCACGGATGGATTCGTCGTCGCCGCGCCGAAGATCTCGGGTCTCGACCCCTGGCTGCAATACCCGCTGCTTATCGGCGCCGTGCTGGCCGCAGTCCTGATGGGCAATGCGCTGGTTTCCGGCATCGTCGTCGCTGACGGCGAAATCCGCATGAACCGCGATACCCACGAGCCCTTGGATCTCGATTTCCGAGCCGCCGCGGTCGGCGGTGCGACACTCGTCGCCGGTGCATTGGGCGCGCTCTACGCCGCGATGAGTACGGGCCTGCTTGCCGCCGAAGGATTTGCAATCCTGGCCGCAGGCCTCTTCCCCGCCCTCGTTTTGGGTCTTCATTGGCGGCATATGAACAAAGCTGGCGCCATCGCGGCAATGCTCGTCGGCATTGCCATCACTGGCATCTACCTGCTTGGCGTCCATGTCTTCCCTGTTGAACTGTTCAACCTGAGCGGCGGCCTGTCGAACGCGATGCCGGACGCCGCCCAACGCTTCGAAGAACTTAAATTAGCGCTCGTAGCGGCTGCGACCCCGGAGGCTCAGTCCACCGCCCACGCCGCGCTCGTCGCGCACGTTAAGACCATCGCCAACTGGGGCGGACTGAAACCGGCAGCCATCACGCTGATCTCGGTGCCTGCGGGCTTCCTTGCTGGACTGCTCTTCAGCCTGCTGTTTCGCAGCCGCAAATCGCCCGGTCCGGCGAAAAGCTGATCCTTCGCGCTTCTGAGCGAGTCGCCTAGAGTTCCGCCACGGCAAACGATGCGGAACGGGGTTCCATGACCGACGAAGTCTACGATCTGCTCGTAATCGGCGGCGGCATCAATGGCGCCGGCATTGCTGCCGACGCGGCAGCACGCGGCCTGTCGGTTCTATTGGCCGAAGCCGACGACCTGGCAGGCGCAACCTCGTGGGCGAGTTCCAAGCTGATACACGGCGGTCTTCGCTATCTCGAACACTTCGAATTTCGGCTCGTCCGCGAAGCGCTGGCCGAGCGCGAAGTCCTGCTGGCGAAAGCTCCGCACATCGTCCACCCGCTACGCTTCGTGCTCCCGCACGTCGCCGGAATGCGATCTGCTCTGATGATGCGCGCCGGGCTTTTTCTTTACGACCATCTCGCCCCGCGCCAATCGCTCGGCGCCTCGCACGCGATTGATCTGCGCCACGCCCCGGAAGGCGCGCCGCTCGTTCCTGGACTGTCATCGGGCTTCAGCTATTGGGATTGCGCCGTCGATGATGCCCGCCTCGTTGTTCTGAATGCGCTCGCAGCCCGCAACGCTGGTGCCCGCATCCTGACGCGCACCGCCGTAACTTCGCTCAAAGCAAACAACGAGCTGTGGATCGCAACGCTCGGACGCGAAGGCCACCATTGCGCCGCCCGCGCCGTCGTCAATGCAGCAGGTCCTTGGGTCGCTGATGTCGCGAAGCTCGCGACAGCGGCTCGGTCGGCAGCCCCTATAGCTGTCCGCCTCGTCAAGGGCAGCCACATCGTCGTGCCGCGCATCGCTGGCGCCGACGTCGCCTACACATTTCAGAATACCGACGGCCGCGTTGTCTTTGCCTTACCATTCGAAGACGATTTCACCCTGATCGGCACGACCGAAGAAAACGTGTCGAGCGATCCCCGCCACGTCGCGCCAACCCACGCCGAAGAAACCTATCTGCTCGATGTCGCAAACCGCTTCTTTCGCGACGCTCCGACACGTGGCGACATCGTCTGGAGTTTCGCTGGCGTGCGCCCGCTTGACGACGATGGCGCGCAAAGCGCATCGGCCGTCAGCCGCGATTACCGGCTCGACTTGGAAGCAACGCAATCGCCACCTGTCCTGCATGTCATCGGCGGCAAGATCACGACCTATCGCAAGCTTGCGGAAACCGCCCTAAGCGCGCTGCATCCCTTCTTTCCGCACATGCGCCACGGAACGACCGCGACGACGCCGTTGCCGGGAGGCAACCTCGGCGGACGTTCGTTCGATCAGTGGTTTGAAGAATTTGCCCGCACAAATAGCGGATTTGCACCGGATGATCTTCGACGCCTCGCACGCCGTTACGGTACGCGCGCCCAAGATCTCATCGCCGATGCGCGTTCGAAAAGGGATCTGGGCGACGATTTGGGCGGCGGCTTAGCAACCCGCGAAATCGCCTATCTCAAATCTGAGGAATGGGCTGTCACCGCCGAAGACATTCTTTGGCGGCGCACGAAAGCGGGCCTGCACTTGGCGCCCGGCGAGCGCGCATTGGCCGCCGAACGCATTCAAAATCTGCTCGATAAATCTTAGACCGCCGCGCTTACATCAACCGCCGGCGCGACGCGCGAAGTCCGCACGTAGCCGGACAGATCGAAGCCGCATCGAGCACCTGGTTGGTCTTACGCAGCGCTGCTGCCAGCGCCTGCGCGCCGTTGAGCGTGTCGCCGATATCTCCAGAACCGATCAGAGCCTCGGCCGCGGCCGTCAGCGCCTGACGCTCATCATGCTGACACGCCGCGATGATCGAGATCGCGAGGCACTCGTCGCGACAGAAGCTACGGCAGCCCGCGGGCGAAATCTCGATGTCGCGCTGAGCATTGGCTTTGACGGCGCGAACGAACTTCGAAAGGTCGAGCAGCAACGCCTTGGCATTGTCCGGGCCGAGCATGCCGGAAAACGTGTTCCACGCGTCTTCCCAGCATTTGATATCGCCGGTCGACAATCCGGCGAGCCAGCAGCGGAAGCCGACGGCAACCAACCGCTCGGGCGCACGCGCAGGCAGCGGCACGATCTTAGCGGAACGCGCTGATTGTTCGACGGAGGAATTGGATGCCGAATTAGCCATTGTGCGAACCCT
Source organism: Pseudomonadota bacterium (assembly GCA_018242255.1). Taxonomy (GTDB): domain Bacteria; phylum Pseudomonadota; class Alphaproteobacteria; order Rhizobiales; family Hyphomicrobiaceae; genus Hyphomicrobium_B. The sequence goes on from JAFECH010000355.1 coordinate 44,198, forward strand.
CCGCAGATAGGCTCACGAACGCGGCGGCGATGCCGGAATCGAGACGTGATGACGAAAGTTTCGAGGACCGAGAAAGCGCGCGATGAATAGCGCTGAAGAAAGAGTTCATTGTCCGCTCCAATAATCGAGGTTCAAGGCCTCGGTATCGGTTGGCGCCAGCGACTAAGAGCAACTGACGCGCGACGTCATCAATGACGTCGTTATTTGAGCTAACGCGACGATAGCTACTCGGTCAACACTTACTAAGTCGCATCGCTCACATTAGAATTTTTATAATTTTCAAGTAGCTACGGCACGCGTCGGATGCCCGCGCCGGATCACTCGAAGCGGCGTGCGAAATCGCCGAAGAGTATGGTCGCCGCAGTCCCTTTCCGAGGTGCACTGTCGATCTCGATCTCCGCACCCATATCGCGCACTAGAGATTCAACGAGCGGCAGTCCGATACCGTTGCTGCGCGCCCAAGCCGGCTTCAATTCGCTGGCCGAAATCGATCCCGCCGCCGCGCCGACGTCTCCCATTCCCCCGCCCGTGTCTTGGACCTTGAGAAACACCCGCCCGTCTTCCAGATGTCCTGTCGCGACGCGAACATCTCCCCCACGCGGAGTAAATTTGATCGCGTTGGTCAGCAGATTGAGCAGGATCTGACGCAGCGCCGTCGGATTGGCGACAACATGCGGCGTGCTTCCATAGGTGTCGAATGAGAGCTTCAGTCCACACGATTCCGCCAACGCCTTCACGCTCGAAACCGTGCGGTCGACGATGGCGTTAAGATCGATCGCGATAAGACGCGACGCGGCCGTGGCTGGCTTCGCGCGTTCTGCGAGCAGCGACGTGATCACGTCGAGAGCGTGCATTGCGCTTTCGTGAATGTCCGCAGCATAGCTCAAGTAGCGCTGGTTCTTCATCTCGCCGAGCCGCTCATCGCGCATGATCTCCGCAGCCGCTGCAATCGCCGTTAGCGGGGTTTTGAGTTCGTGCGCCAGCTTGGCGATGGTATCGACATCGAGCGCCGCCGCCGCGGTCGCCGCCAATGGCTTGGCCGCGACCGGAGCGCTCGTCAGCTCATCAGGCCGCTTTTCGACAGCATCGCCCGCAGGGACCGCTCGGCGCGGCGACGGAAAGCCATCGTCTGAAGCCTCCACCGCCTCGATATGGAGCAGCAGAAGCTTTGCCCCCTTGCCGCCGCGCTGCGCGACCGTGCACTTCACGCGCTTCAGCCGGCCGCTATTCCAGAACAGCAAGGTCTCAGGTGCCCCCTTACCGAGGGTTGCTGACACAGCAATCTGCCGAAGTCGCGCGACGGCAGGCATGGCCGGATCGAGCGCGATCGGAAATGTTGCATAAGGGAACAGCCCGAGCGCAGAACGCCCGCGGGCGTTGGCGGCCAGAATTTCTGCAGCCTCGGTGTCGATAACAACGGCAGGTTGCGCGTCCCGGTCCAAATCGAGCGGCGCCTCAAGAGGCGCGGCATCGTCATGACCATTCGGGAGCACGGGTTTAGCTGCGAGAGCCATCGTAAAAGTTCGCCCGTTCCAAAGGCTTATTCGCAACGCACCACGTGAACGTACGTGATTTGCTGATACCTAGAACGGCGAAACGGACGATTTTCCACTGCCAACCGCGCGATCGACGGAAACACGTCGCTGCACTGCGGTCAAAATCACATCAACCGATTGAACACAAACGCAGAACAACAATCTACGCGCGCACCGGGTCGTCCGCTAAGCGGCCTTAATCAGAATGGCCTCGCGGAGCTTCTCCGGGTCGCGCTCGCCGCGATCGGCCAAGTCGTACAGTTTTTCGATGATGTCCTCGTCTGGAATATTGAGCGACATCTGGTGAGCTTCATCGATGATGCTTTTCAGCAATTGCTGAAGCTCATCGAGCTCTTCCGAGCTATAATGGCAAAGGGTCATGATTGTCCGTTTTCCCCCGAAAACAGTCCCGACGTATTCCCCACTAACGCACTATACTCGGGTCGGGGGCGCGAGTTCCATGCGTTCATACAAAGTTAATGTTGGATCGTGTACGGCCCCCGGAAATTCGGGACTGACAGCGCGAAGAGCGATAAGTCGCCCTTGACCCTCGCCCCAGGCTGTGATGGAACCACCGCTCGCCGAGCGCTCTTTCGGGCTGCTCGACAATCGGGGATCTCCGGCGCAACGGATCAGGCGTTTGCAGATACACTGCGCCCGCCGACCGCGCTAAAGTTACCCGGAAAACGGCCTGTGCCGCCTTAGCTCAGTTGGTTAGAGCGCTAGATTGTGGATCTAGAGGTCCCCGGTTCAACTCTGGGAGGCGGTACCATTTCCAACTTTGCAGTCGGACCGTCAACTCGAACGGGGTGGATTAGGGCGACACCGGCATGACCTCCGACAACACGCCCGAGCCAAAACCCAAGCACGACCTGACCTCGCGCCGCGCGTGGCTGCTTGCCATTTATATTTTCGTGCTGGTCGTTCTGGTGCGGCTCTATTGGCCGGGCTGGCCGTTTCCCGACAAACCGCATCCCGCGCCGCAAGCTCCTGCCTCCGGCCCGCAAATACCGCAGAACTGACGCTGGAAGCCGACCTCGGTTGCGCCTCAGTCCTGGCTTGGCGCTTCGCTCGGTAGCGGGAGATTTGAGTCCGGATCGGCGCTCGGCCCAGTCAGCACATTGACGTCGTCGTCAACGCGCACGCTGTCCGCTTGATCCTGTTCGTCGTCGGATTGCTGATCGCTTTGAACATCGTCCGCCGGCAACGCCATCGGATCTTCATGCTTCGTCGCATACGCCTGACAGCCGGCGATGAAATCCGCAGAATTCCCGCCGCATTCGGAAGGATCGTCGATACCGAGTTCCTTGCCCCAGGCATAGCCCGCGTCGCGGCTGACGCAATCCGTATCGCACGGTGGTGTCCGATGCGCTTCTTTCGTTTCTGCAAAACCGACTGCAATGAGCAGAGTTAATCCCATCACTCCGACAAACATCGTCGACTGTTGAATGGCAATCGAACCGCTACGCATGATGCAAAATCCCTCCGCTCGCTGACGTTAAGCTAGCAGAACGGGATCGCAGCGGCAGCTATTTTACGCGCCGCTTTTCAAGCTTCCGCGCCAGCGTCCGCCGGTGCATGCCAAGCCTACGCGCCGCCTCGGAAATATTGAAATTCGTCTCGACCAGGGTCTGGTGAATGTGTTCCCACTCGACCGTTTTAATCGACGTCGGCCGTTCGGTGAGCGCGACATCAGGATCGCCTTCGGCGCGCGCGAACGCCTCCTCGATATCATCCGTGCTCGATGGCTTCACGAGGTAATGCCGCGCTCCAAGCTTGATCGCTTCGACCGCGGTGGCGATGCTCGCAAAGCCCGTCAGCACAACGATCACTGTCGACGGGTCGTGCTCATGCAGGGCTTCGACGCATGTTAAACCGGAGGCGCCGGCAAGCTTCAGATCGACGACTGCAAAGCCCGGTGTCCGAACCTTAAGGACATCGTGAAGTTGCTCGGGGCTTTCTGCGTGATCGACCGTGTACCCGCGCCGCTCGAAAGAACGCTTGAGCGTCGCAGCGAAGGACGTATCGTCTTCGACGATCACCAGCGTCGGGTTGGCATCATCCATGTCTAGTGGGCTCCAAGTGCAAGGGCCGAAAGCGGCAGCTTGAGCGTCACGGACGCGCCACCCCCGGGACGGTTGGCGGCCACGACGCTGCCGCCGAGTTTGCGGACCACATTCACAACCAGAAACAATCCAAGCCCGCCACCGGGCTTACCCTTGCTCGATTGATAGGGCTTTCCGAATTGCACGAGCATTTGTGGCGCAAATCCCGAACCGCGATCGAGGACGCGCAAAACAAGCATATCGCTTTCGCGCGAGAGAGACACGCCAACCCAGTCGGGCGATGAATCGTAGGCGTTGTCCAGAACGTTGAAGATGATTTGCTTTAATGTCGAATCCGAAACGATCGAGATATCCGCACCGAAAGCGTTGTTGTAATCGAGATAGTCCGCAGCTCGCGCCTCCCGCCACTCATTGACCAAGGCGTTGAAGAAGGTCGTGACCGTCGTGACGCGCGGTGCCTCACTGCGTGCTTCGCCGGCCGACAGCAGCACACCGGTCAGGATCGATTTGCAACGCTTCACCGCCGCCTGCATCTCATCCACTTCCTGCATCAGCTCGGGATTGCCCGTGATGGCCGGCATACGCCGCCAATCCCCGAGGATGACCGACAGCGACGCCAGCGGCGTACCAAGTTCATGCGCAGCACCCGACGCCAAAAGCCCCATCCGCACGATATGATCCTCTTCGGCAGCATGCTGCTTCAGCGCCGCAAGGCGCGCATCGCGCTCTCTGAGATTGCGCGTGATGCGCGTCACGAACCCGAACAGCAACGCCGCATCGACCGCGAAACAGACCAGCATTCCCACGACGTGCAGCGTAAAGAGGTCGATCTGGCCGGGTGGAATTTCGAGCGGACGATAAAACTGCGTGAGCAACAGGAAGCTCGCACACGTCGCGACCAATACCACCGACGTCAGACGCACGCTGAGCAGCACCGCCGCCAGCGTGACCTGCAGAAGATAAAGGAAGGCGAACGGGTTCGTCGCTCCGCCGCTGAGATAGAGCTGCGCCGTCAGACCCGCAACATCGAGCATCAGGGCAACGAGTAAGCCGATAGCGCCGACGTCACGACCGCGCCTCAGCCACCAGAGGCTAGCGAGATTGAGAACAACGAGTGACGCCGCGACGATGCCCATCGGCACAAGCGGAAGATTGACGCCCAGGACGATGGAGACGAACGCGATCGTCGCCACCTGCCCCGCAACCGCGATCCAGCGAAGCTGGACCAACAGCAGCATATTCTCGACGCCGATGGCGTCGACGCCGTCGGCAGGCGATGCCGCGAGTTCGTCGCTCTGGAAAGGGAACTGAAGATCACTGAACTTCGACATGCTGGGCACACAGGTTCGATCCCGTGCCTCAATCCGGGGCCGCGCCGCCGGTCTGCTGCGGCATTTGCCGGATCTCTTTCCGGATGCGGATCTCTTCGCGCAAGAAGCGGACAAAGGCACCCGCGAGCATCAGCGCCAGGGCGAACCACGTCAACGCGTAAACGAGGTGATTATTCGGGAATTTGATGACCGTTAGCCCGCCGATCGGGTACCCGCCGGGATTAGGAGTCGAGTCTGCATCGATGAAATACGGCGCGTAATTGTCGAGACCGCGCTTGATCGCAATGGCGTCGACGTCGCGCGAGTACCAGCGATCGGCCGAGATGTCGTTGCCGCGCAGGAAGGCGCCCTTTGGCTCCGTCATGCGCAGAAGACCCGTAACGGTCACATTGCCGTCGATCTCGCCCGCGGCGCGCGTCTCCCGCTCTTTCTTCTCTGTCGGCACGAAGCCGCGATTTATGAGCACTTCGAAACCCGTCACCGTCTTGAGTGGTGTCAGCACCCAGTAGCCGGCGCCGTCTTCGGTGACGGCCATGACGAGCGTCTCGCGATCGTTAAGAAAGTGCCCCGAAACCGTGACGCGCCGGTACTCGTCGTCATTGGCATTGATCGAGGGCCAATCGGCCGGGCCGGGAGCCGCCACCGGAGCGGCGTGAACGCGGCTCTCGACACGGGAAATCAGGTCGAGCTTCCAAGCCCGCCGCTCGATCTGCCAAACGCCAAGCCACATAAGACCGGCAATGCCGAAAAGCGCGACAAGGCTGATGAACGCCAGCGACGACCACGAACGAGGTGCGCGCGCCGGGTCACCACCCGGCGCATCCACGTTGAACTCCGTCGCGCTCGATGGCGCTGGTTCTTGTCCCCCGCGCCCACCGGCGTCGGATGTCACGGCAGTTGGCTCGGATCCATCGGCATCATGTTGGTCGTCAGGTGATACATGACCCACAGTGAGCCGGTCAGCGTGATGACGACCATAACGACCGTGAAGATCAACGCCATCAGCGTCCAGCCACCTTCCGAACTCGGCGTCATGTGCAGGAAGTAGATCATATGGACGACGATCTGGACCGCTCCGATGGCCAGGATCGAAATCGCCGTCGCTTCCTTGCTTTCGAGCACACCCGACATGACAAGCCAGAACGGAATGGCCGTCAGAATGACGGACAGAACGAAGCCCGTCAGATAGCCGCTGAGCGTAGACTCGGGATGGCCGCCGCCATGCCCGTGATCGTCATGACCGCCAGGAGCAATGTGCCCATGCCCGGCATGTCCGTGCCCAGCATGTCCGTGCCCAGCATGTCCGTGACTGGCGTGCGCGTCGGTGCTCATCGCAGCACTCCCATGAGATAAACGAAGGTGAAAACGCCGATCCAGACGACGTCGAGGAAGTGCCAGAACATGCTGAGGCAAAGGATGCGGCGCTTGTTCGGCTCATTCAGGCCGAACTTCATCACCTGCACCATCAGCGTGATCATCCAGATAATGCCGAACGTCACGTGCAGACCGTGAGTGCCGACGAGCGTGAAGAACGACGACAGGAACGCGCTACGCTGCGGCGTCGCGCCTTCCAGGATCATGTGCGTGAATTCAAACAGCTCGATGCCGATGAACGCCGCGCCGAACATCATCGTGATCGCCAGCCACATCAGCATGCCCTGCTTGCGGTTCTTCTGCATCTCAAGCACGGCGAAGCCGTACGTGATTGATGAAAACAACAGCATCGACGTGTTGACCGCCACCAGAGGCAGGTCGAACAAATCCTTGGGCGACGGCCCGGCCGCAAAGTTGCCGCCAAGCACGCCGTACGTCGCAAACAGCACAGCGAAGATGAGACAGTCGCTCATCAGGTAGAGCCAGAAGCCGAGTTGGGTGCTGCCACCCTCCCCGTGCTCATGCTCGTCGGCCACGTAGAACACCGGCGTTTCTTTAACCCCTCCGGCCTCGGGTGCCGACGTGCTCGCAGTCATTGCCGTCATCGCTCAGGCCCCCGCCGATTGAAGAAGCTGCGTGCGCTCGCGCTCGGTTTCAACGATCTCCTGCGTCGGAATGTTGAAGCTCCGATTGTAGTTGAACGTGTGACCGATCGCAGTCGCCAGGAGGGAAACGAAGCCAAGCACAGCCAGCCACCAGATGTACCAGATCAAGGCAAATCCGGTGATGAAGCTGAGACCTGCGAGAATGACACCGGCTCCGGTATTCCTTGGCATGTGGATGGGCTTGAAGCCTCCCATCGGCCGCTTATAGCCGTGCTCCTTCATGTCCCACCACGCGTCGTGATCGTAGACGACCGGCGTAAACGCGAAATTGTAGACCGGCGGCGGCGATGACGTCGACCATTCGAGCGTGCGTGCATTCCACGGATCGCCGGTGACGTCGCGCAGCTTCTCGCGGTTTTTGATGCTGACGACAATCTGGATCAGGAACGAACCGATGCCGAGCGCGATCAGGAACGCGCCGAACGCCGCGACGACGAAATAGATCTGAAGCGATGGATCATCGAACACACGCAGACGTCGGGTCACGCCCATTAAGCCGAGAACGTAGAGCGGCATGAAGGCCAGGTAGAAGCCCGAGACCCAGAACCAGAACGACATCTTGCCCCAGAACGGATCGAGCTTGAAGCCGGTAACCTTCGGGAACCAGTAGGCGATGCCCGCAAAGCAGCCGAACACGACGCCGCCGATGATCACGTTGTGGAAATGCGCGATCAGGAAGAGGCTGTTGTGAAGCACGAAATCCGCCGGCGGAACTGCCAGCAGAACGCCCGTCATGCCGCCGATCACGAACGTCAGCATGAACGCGACGGTCCACATCATCGGCAGTTCGAAACGGATCCGGCCGCGATACATCGTGAACAGCCAGTTGAAGAGCTTCGCACCCGTCGGGATCGAGATGATCATCGTCGTGATGCCGAAGAACGAGTTGACGCTGGCGCCCGAGCCCATGGTGAAGAAGTGGTGCAGCCAGACCAGGTACGACAGGATCGTGATACAGACCGTGGCGTAAACCATCGAGGTGTAGCCGAACAATCTCTTGCCGGAGAACGTCGCCGTCACCTCGGAGAAAACGCCGAACACGGGCAGAACGAGGATGTAGACCTCCGGGTGGCCCCAGATCCAGATGAGGTTCACGTACATCATCGGGTTGCCGCCGAAGTCGTTCGTGAAGAAGTTCGTACCGACGTAGCGATCGAGAGAAAGCAGGGCCAGCACACCCGTCAGAACCGGGAAGGCTGCAACGATCAGAACGTTGGTGCAGAGCGCGGTCCAGGTGAAGACCGGCATCTTCATCATCGACATGCCGGGACAACGCATCTTCACGATCGTCGCGATCAGGTTGACGCCAGATAAAAGCGTTCCGACGCCGGCTATCTGCAGCGCCCATATGTAGTAATCGACCCCGACATCCGGACTGTATGCGTAGTTGGAGAGCGGCGGATAGGCGAGCCAGCCGGTCCGCGCGAACTCTCCGACGAACAGCGAAGCCATGACGAGAATCGCACCCGAAACCGTCATCCAGAAGCTGAAGTTGTTGAGGAACGGGAAGGCGACGTCGCGAGCGCCGATCTGCAACGGCACGACATAGTTCATCAAACCCGTGACGAGCGGCATCGCCACGAAGAAAATCATGATCACGCCGTGCGCCGTGAAGATCTGGTCGAAGTGGTGCGCCGGCAGATAACCCTCGTTGCCGTTAAAGGCGATGGCCTGTTGCGCGCGCATCATGATGGCGTCGGCAAAGCCGCGAAGCAGCATTACGAGGCCGAGCACGATATACATGACGCCGATCCGCTTGTGATCGACGCTGGTGAACCACTCGCGCCAGAGGTAGCCCCACAGCCTGAAGTAGGTGATGGCGCCCAGAACCGCCGCGCCGCCGATGGCGACGACGATGAACGTCACCACCAAAATTGGCTCGTGATAGGGAATAGATTCGAGCGTCAACCGCCCGAATATCGCTTTCTGAAGGTCAAAGTTTTCGAACATTTCTGGAAACTGTCCCGGTCAGGAGCCCGACGGCTCAGGAATTTGATGGCTTTCGCGCAAACGATTGGAACATGCCCGGCTGCGGCAGCCCGGCCCCCACGAGCGGCGTCGAGCTGACAGGCGTGACATCAGCAGCGGCCTGCGCGTCCATGCCCATCGGCGCGGTTTTTGTGCAGACGCTCGCGACATACGATTTCTTCACGACCGGTTCGTCGCCGCGGCGCGCATACTTATCGTACTCGAGAGACTGCACGATGTTGTTGCCCGCGAGGCCAAGTCCGCCCTTGGCATCAATGGCTGCCATTTCGTGCATGCACATTTTGCCAGGCTGGACGCACATGTTGACGATCAGATCGAAGAGCTGCGGATCGACGCTGGCGTATTTCTTGACGGGCATAGCTTCGCTAGGGCGCTCAAGATCGAGATATTCCGTTCGGCCAAGCTTGCCGGCGTCCGATGCCTTGACGCTGGCAACCCACTTGTCGAAGCCGGCGTCGTCCATTGCCAGAAAGTTGAACCGCATCTCCGAAAAGCCTTTGCCGCTGTAGTTCGCAGAAAAGCCCTTGTAGGTTCCTTCTTTGTTAATCACCGCGTGCAACTGGGTCTGCATGCCCGGCATGGCGTAGATCATGCCGGCCAGCGCCGGGACGTAAAACGCGTTCATCACCGAGGAAGCAGAAATCTTGAAGTTGAGCGGACGGTCGACGGGCGCCGCCAGTTCGTTGACGGTGGCGATGCCCTGCTCCGGATAGATGAACAGCCACTTCCAATCGAGCGCGACGACCTGAACGTTGAGCGGCTTCGCGCCCATCGCGACTTCCTTGTCCGGACCAGTTCTGTTGAGCGGCCGCCAGGGATCAAGCATGTGTGTCGCCATCCACGTCACGGCGCCAAGGCAGATGATGATCAGAAGCGGTGCCGACCAGATAATCAGCTCAAGATGGGTCGAATGCGACCAGTTCGGCTCGTATCGCGCGCTCTGGTTCGAGGCCCGGTAGTGCCAGGCGAACCAGGCGGTGAGCGCCATGACCGGGACGATGATCAGGAGCATCAGCACGGTCGAGATAATCACGAGATCGCGCTGTTGGATGGCAATATCGCCGGCAGGATTGAGCACGATTGCGTTGCAGCCGCCCAGAAGAGCAAGAAACGGCAACAAAGCGAATATATAAAAACGTTTCAAGGCAGGTCGCGTCCTATCGACAGAGCTTCCCCTGATCTCCGCTAAACGCGCGCAGGTTGAAGCAAAATTGGACAATTTGCCCAACGCCAGTTGGCCGCAGGACATCCCCGGCCTGGGTACCACACCAAGATATAGCTTTCGGTGACGATCGAACCGGTGTTGAGAACTCGCCGAAGCTACACCTGATTTGAACGAAATTTGCCATCCAATTTGTCGCTTGGAGGCGACGTGCCCAGAACCGCCAAACCGCTCCACCGCCGCTTGAGGGGCGAAAGCGCACGCCGATCGCATGTCGCGGGCGACATTCCGGCGCGACGATGACGATCGTGCTGTCCCCTAAGACCGCGCAAGGCCTGATCAAGGCTGCGATACGTCAGAAGCATGCTCCGGGAAAATACGATCTCTTCGCTTGGCAGGATGGCCGTGACCTCAACGCGATCGCCGTCGCTTGGCAGTCCTTCACCAAAAGATCTGTTGCGCTTGAAAACATGACGCTGAGCGATGGTGAAGAAATTCAAACCAACTCAGCACCGCTGCCCAACGGCGTCGGCAGCAGGCTAACCCGCTACGTCGGCTCGTTCCGGATCGACAAGCGGAGAGGAGAGGGCGAGCCCTGACGGGACATCCCGTCGGGCCAACGCGCAGCCGAACGAAATGACTGCAGCTTAACCCTATGCGGAGAGCCGCTTCAGCTCGCCAATGAGCGTATCGGCCATGTGCTTGGCCGTATCGTCTTTCGCCGCGGCCAGTTCTGCTTCCGCGGTCTTGAGTTCTGCCGCGATCGTCGCTGCCGACATATCCGCTACGTCGTAAGCCTTCTCGGCCAGAACTGTCAGCCGCGCCGGATCGACTTCTGCGAAGCCCGACTTGACGAACAGGCGTTTGTGCACGCCGCCCGCGGTGACGTCGAGTACGCCCGGAACCAGGGTCGAGATGACCGGAACATGACCGGCGAGAACCGTGAACTCTCCGTCGCTGCCCGGCACGACGACCTGCTCGGCATCGATCGACATCAACACCCGTTCGGGAGAAACGAGTTCAAACCTGAATGTGCCTGCCATCGTGATTTCCGACCCTTTAAAGGCGTTCGAGCTGTTGAATGCCGTCGTCTTTTATCTTCTCGGCGCCATTAAGCTTGGCGCGGTTCTTCCTCGCCGTCGTCTTCGGCACCGGCTTTGGCTCTCACCTCTTCCGGCGTCTGCAGCTTCGTGCCGCAGAACGGGCAGAAGAAGAGCGGATGATCGACGAGCCCCGGCTCTTCTTCTTCAAGATCGACGAGCCCGACGGTCATGTAGATGACCTCGTCAGGCCCGACCGTAATGAGGGGCTCGAAGTCGCCGCCTTCAAGAGCTTCTTTCAACTCTTCGCAGCAGCTTCCAAACGTCTTTCCGGCTTCCGCCATAAACTCTTTCTCCTGGCGGCGCCTTCATGCGGAATCTCCGCTCGAAAACGCTCGGCCTGTTGTTACGCCGCTTCCGCGAGCTTCTCTGCCTTCGCGATCGCTTCGTCGATCGATCCGACCATATAGAACGCCGGCTCAGGAAGGTGATCGTACTCACCGTCGCAGAGGCCTTTGAACGCCTTGATGGTGTCCGCCAGCGGAACGAGCTTGCCGGGCGAACCGGTGAACACTTCCGCGACGTGGAACGGTTGCGACATGAAACGTTCAATCTTACGAGCGCGGGCGACGGTGAGCTTGTCCTCTTCCGAAAGCTCGTCCATGCCCAGGATCGCGATGATGTCCTGGAGCGACTTGTACTTCTGCAAGATCGCCTGAACCCTACGAGCAACGGCATAGTGCTCTTCGCCGACGATGCGCGGATCGAGCATGCGCGAGGTCGAGTCGAGCGGGTCGACGGCCGGATAGATGCCCTTTTCAGCGATCGAGCGCGAAAGAACGGTCGTCGCATCAAGGTGAGCGAACGATGCGGCCGGAGCGGGGTCGGTCAAGTCGTCGGCCGGAACGTAAATGGCCTGCACCGACGTGATCGAGCCCTTCTGCGTCGTGGTGATGCGTTCCTGCAGAGCGCCCATGTCGGTCGCCAGCGTCGGCTGATAGCCAACCGCCGAAGGAATACGGCCGAGCAGCGCCGAAACTTCCGAACCCGCCTGGGTAAAGCGGAAGATGTTGTCGACGAAGAACAGCACGTCCTGGCCCTGATCGCGGAAGTGCTCGGCGACCGTCAGACCCGAAAGGGCGACGCGTGCACGCGCACCCGGCGGTTCGTTCATCTGACCATAAACGAGCGCACACTTCGAACCGGCAGCAGAGCCGTTGTTCTTCTTCGGGTCCTTGTTCACGTTGGACTCGATCATTTCGTAATAGAGATCGTTGCCCTCACGCGTACGCTCGCCGACGCCCGCGAAAACCGAGTAACCGCCGTGGGCCTTAGCAACGTTGTTGATCAACTCCATGATCAAAACCGTCTTGCCGACGCCGGCGCCGCCGAACAAGCCGATCTTGCCGCCCTTAGCGTAAGGTGCGAGCAGGTCAACGACCTTGATGCCCGTGACGAGGATCTGCGCTTCCGTCGCCTGATCTTCGAACGTCGGCGCCGGCTGGTGGATGGCGCGCACCGACTTGGTGTTGATCGGGCCAGCTTCGTCCACCGGCTCGCCGATGACGTTCATGATGCGCCCGAGCGTCTCGTCGCCGACGGGAACCGAAATCGGAGCGCCCATATCGGTGACTTCCTGACCGCGGACCAAGCCTTCGGTCGAGTCCATAGCGATCGTGCGCACGGTGTTTTCACCGAGGTGCTGCGCAACTTCGAGAACGAGGCGATTGCCGTTGTTGATGGTCTCAAGCGCGTTCAGAATTTCCGGCAGCTTGTCGGCGAAATGCACGTCAACGACGGCACCCGTCACCTGGTGAATCTTCCCTACGTTTTTAGCCATTTTTATCTCCAGCGGAATTGTTTCAGGCGACCGAGAGTGTCACCGGGATGTTGTTGCGTGTCGCTTTGGAATACGGGCAGATCTGATGCGCTTCTTCGATCAGCGCCTGCAGCTTGTCCTTGTCGGCGCCGGGGATCGCGAGTGTCAGATGCGCCTTGAGCGCGAAGCTCGTCGTATCTTTGTCGAGTTCCACTTCGCAGGTGACCTTCGCCGCCTGCCCGTCGAGACCATGCTTCTTGGCGAGCAGCAGAACCGCCTGACCGAAGCAAGATGACCACCCGAGCGCAAAAAGCTGCTCGGGATTGTGGCCTTCGCCCGATCCGCCGAGATCCTTCGGCAGTGCCATCGCCAGAGCGAGCTTGCCCTCTTCGAGAACAGCGCGGCCGTCTCGGCCACCCTTGGTCGTTGCACGCGTTACATAGGCCATGATCTATCTACCTCGCCCTAGACCGCTTCCGCTCCCGAGATGATCTCGATCAGTTCCTTCGTAATGTTCGCCTGGCGCTGACGGTTGTACGCGATCGTCAGCTTATTGATCATGTCGCCGGCGTTGCGCGTAGCGTTATCCATAGCGGTCATCTGGGCGCCGTAGAACGACGCCGAATTCTCTAGCAGGCCACGGAAGATCTGCGTTGAGATATTGCGCGACAGCAAGAAGCCCAGGACTTCTTCTTCACTCGGCTCGTATTCGTGAATGGCGCTGGCGCCCTTCGCTGCGTCCGGCGCCGCTTCCGGCACGGTCGCGGGAATGAGCTGCAGCGCCGTCGGCTTCTGCGCGATGACCGACTTGAACTCCGAGAAGTAGAGCGTCGCGACGTCGAAATCGCCGGCTTCGAACATCTCACGCACGCGCTTCGCGAGACCCTCAGCGTGCGCAAACGTCAACTGACGCACACCCTGGAAATCCTTGCGTTCGACGATGTTCCGGCCGAGATCACGGCGAAGGTTGTCCGCGCCCTTGCGGCCGACCGTCATGATCTTCACGGTCTTACCCGCGGCGATCAAACGGTTGGCATCCGAACGCGCGAGTTTCGCGATGTTCGAATTGAAGCCGCCACACAGACCACGTTCCGCCGTCATGACGATCAGTAGATGAACCTGATCCTTGCCGTTGCCGACGAGAAGCGGCGAGGCGCTGTTCTTGTCCGTGACCTTCGAAGCCAAGCTGCCGAGCACGGTCGCCATCCGCTCCGCGTAGGGGCGGGCGGCCGTCGCAGCTTCTTGCGAACGCCGCAGCTTCGCAGCCGCGACCATCTGCATGGCTTTCGTGATTTTCCGCGTCGCCTTCACCGAGGCGATGCGGTTGCGCATATCTTTTAAGCTCGCCATCGGGCGTTCTCCTCAAGGAACCCGATTAAGCTGCAAAACCCTTGGCAAACTTGTCGAGGAACTCGACGAGCTTCTTCTCGGAATCTGCCGACAGAGCCTTCTCTTTCGCGATCGTATCGAGCAGCGTCTTTTCCGAACGAAGTCCGGCGAGAACGCCTTCTTCGAACTTGCCGACCGCCGACACCGGAATGGCGTCGAGGTAGCCGCGCGTACCCGCGAAGATCACCGCAACCTGCTCTTCCATCTTGAGCGGCGAGAACTGCGGCTGCTTCAGAAGCTCAGTCAGGCGTGCGCCGCGTGCGAGCAGCTTCTGCGTGGCCGCGTCGAGATCCGAACCGAACTGCGCGAAGGCCGCCATTTCGCGGTACTGCGCAAGCTCGCCTTTGATCTTGCCGGCAACCTGCTTCATCGCCTTCGTCTGCGCCGACGAGCCGACGCGCGACACCGAAAGACCGACGTT
>JAFECH010000356.1 GCA_018242255.1 Pseudomonadota bacterium
CGCCCTCCCGCAGTCAGCGAAAGCCGATCAGTCACGTCAAAGGTGTCAGAGAAGAAGATGCCGTAATAGGTGTTGGTCGTCGTGATATCGACCGGTGCGATGTCTGAGTTGGCGACGATCTGGCCGTCGCCCGTTACCGTGAAATTGGGGCCGATGCTTCCGATCTCGGCATCGGTCTGATAGCCGACACGGCCGTGATCGACGCTGCCACCCAAAAGGAATTGGTTATTGTGGTCGAAGACTTTCGCTTTCTGAACGCCCTGTAAAGACGCGCCATAACTTTCAGCCTGTTGCGACGTGCGGTCGATTTCGCCGACGTAGTTGTCGCCACCAGCCGGCGTTAATACAGGATTGCCGTTTTGATCGAAAAGCTGAACGGTCGTACCGTTTAGGTTGTCGAAGCAGAGAACACTTTCATCGCCGGAGCAGGGCGCCGCTTCGGAACCGTTGGCATCAACGTGATGTTGATTGAACCGCCGATAGTAGCTGACGCCCGAGACCTTCAACGTATTCGTGACATTCACGGCGCCGTTGACGGATCCCATAGCCATGTCATTCTGGGTCGTCTGCGGGTTCGTATAGACAGCGCTATAACTCTGATCCAGCAGCTGGATGGGAGAGGCTGTAACGGCGCCGACGAAGTTATCCGCGCCTGTGAAATTGGCGTGGAATTCGGCATCCCGATTCTTGAACCCGATATCAGCAAACGTGCGGCGGATATCTGATGGCGAGAATTGCCGCCAGCCGCCGTCGTGAATATCTTCGATAGCAATATAAGCGGCATAGTTGCCAACCTGCTGTCCGGCCTGCACCGACCCTTGGATGCGCCCGAACGATCCGCCGCGGATGTCGGTCTCGACGCCCTGGAAGTTAAATCCGTCCTTCATCGATATGCTAATGGAGCCACCGAGCGCATTGAGGCCGAATGCTGGATTGTTAGTCATGACGGCGATGTCGGCGATCGCAATCGACGGTAGGAAGTCCCAATTGACGACGTCTCCGAATGCCTCGTTGATGCGGACGCCATTTTCATAGACCGCCAATCCCTGAGGAACGCCGTCGAGAGGCGATGCTTCGAAGCCGTGGAATTGCACGTTCGTTTGGAATTCATTGCCCTGCAGGTCGTTCACGATGACGCCGGGAATACGGGATTGGAGAACATCCTGGACCGCCATCACGCCACTGCGCGTGACGTCCGACGACGAAACTGTGCCGACAGACCCCGGCACCTTCGCTATCGGAATCTCGCTTCCACCGACCGGCGACATCTGGACGACTGTAGGTTCGGGAACAGTGGCTCCCAATTCTGGAGGTGTCGGCTGGGCGGCGACCGGCACTTTCTTCGGCGTGGTCTTGGCCGCCTTCTGAATTTTCTTCGGCGTAACAGGCTTAGCCTGCTGCTCGATGACTTGAACTTCGGGAAGTTGGACTTCGTTCGGCGACGATGACGGGGCTGGCCCGGTGCCGTTCGCAGGCGGCGTTGGGGTTGGCGATGGGCTTGCGGCCGGTGGCGACGTCGAGTTGTCTGTCGTCCCACCGCTTGTCTGCGCAACCGCGCCTCCGGCGGTGCCCATGACCGCAAGCGCAGCGGCAAGCGCTGCGGCGCGATGGAAGCTGATCATTTTCGTTCCCCTGCCCGACAAGACCTTAGATGGTCGACACTTTCCGGCCGACTCACCCCCCGACTCGGGAAATATGCCCTTTCTTATTGGGGCAGATAATCCCCCTATCGACATTCCATAATTCCCGACGGGAATAAAGGTCACAGTCGTGTCCAATTGGATGCCTCGGGGTTCCGACCGCTGAGACACAAGGGATTGAAAATATCGACCTTTCTGGGCGATTCACTTGACGTTGCTCCGGATCTCTGGCGGCACATCGAACGCCCCCCAGCCGACACCGCAATGTCCAGAACAGACAAGATCGAGCAGGATCGCGCGTCCTTCGTCGAGGAATGCTCATGGAATCAACTGCGCGTGGTCGAGAAGGGCGAGCACAACTCCGATCTTGTATCTGCGAGAAAGAGATGCAGCTTCCTGCAATTAGGATGCTCGACGGCGATGCGCGCCATCAGCTATGCGCACGTCTGTCGGAAGTGCGTGACGTTTTCTTGGCTATTGAGCAGGCAAGGTCGGCAGGCACTTAAATGGAGATGAAGCGTCCGTAAGCGGTCAGCCATAACCTAATTTTTCAAGGACCTTCGGATTTTGGTGCAGGGCCAATTGCCCACCAACGCTCCTTACCCACTACCGAGAACAATTCGCGCAACGGCATTTCCCTGCCAAATGCATCTCGAAATATTCCTCACCGTAGTCGTAGAAAAGTTCTTCACCAGGCTCGATGTCGCGAAGCGCGAAGATATATACGCGGCGCTCGCAGATATCGATCTCGCAATTCGGCGCGCAGGAGTGATTGATAAAGCGAGCCGTATTTGCCGGTATGTTCCCGTCGATCATCGACGTATCGCTGGTCCAAAACAGGTACTTCCCGCTATTCTCTTTTATCTGCTTAGGCGTTGCCGGGCGTCCGATGTATTCGATGACGCATGAACCCTCAGGTATGCATTCCTGAGTGAAAAGACCTCTGCCACTGAATGACCGACGGACTGCCAGGCGGAAAGGTTCAGGTACGAAGCTTCGGTTCATAGGGTAGCGATACCATTTTTGATGTTCTTTCGATCCGGCGTCCATCTGAAGAGCATTGTGAGCCACATCGAGCGGAAAATAGACGGGCCACATTTGCTTTCTTTTTCAGCTTGATCGCGATGTTGCGAGCGCATCAGACGAGTCCTAGCAATCCGGAAACGCTACTACGGCTTGGAGCAAGCTGACGCCTGTACCGAACAGCGTGCGTGTAGAAGTCCGAAACAGGCTTTCAAAAAGGCTATCACTCAAGCAATCGAATTTAGTTCCAATCATCCTCAGTGTCTCTACGGAGGTGTTCAACCGGGGCCTTATCGTTACACGCCTGTTAACGGCCACTGATGACCTGCTCGTACTGGGCAATCGAACGAGGAATGCACGTCAGCACTCTGCTGCCTTGCTCGCGTCGATAACCGGGAGCCGCGCCGCTGCGCGCGGTGAGGGGGTTTCTTCAGGGGAGAATTCAACGTATGGCCTACCGCATCGGCAGAGCGCGATTGGCTCTTTGCACTATATTTGGTACTGCGGCTTGTGCATCGACTGGTGCCTTCGCCGCAGATCTTTCGTATCCGAACGTTCCCGATGACGAACAAGTCGTGACGGTCATGCCGAACGGCACTATTCGTCTTGGTGCGATCAAACTGAAGTTTGGTGGTTTCAGCGAATTCGCGACGTTCTGGCGCTCTCGCAACGAAACAGCGGATATCGGCAGCTCGTTCGGCGGAATTCCATTCGGCAATAGTCCGCTGGCGCACGAGCACGAAACACGCTTTAGTGCGCGTCAAAGCCGCGTCGCAGCGTTGGCCACGGGTGATCTCGACCAGTACACGCATCTGTCGATGTATGTCGAGTCGGACTTCCTCGCTGCGGGAACGACGTCGAATTCCAACGAGAGCAACAGCTACACGCCTCGTATCCGCCATTTCTACGGCGCCTACGACAATGACCTTTCGGGTTGGCACGTTCTCGCAGGTCAGACTTGGAGCCTGCTGACCACGAATACGAAGGGTATCCAGGCGCGCAACGAAGACATCCCGCTAACGATCGATGCGCAGTACGTCGTTGGCTTCAATTGGACGCGAAATGCGCAGTTCCGCGTAGTGAAAGATCTCGCGCCTTGGCTATCGGCCGGCGTTTCTATCGAAAGTCCGTCCACCCAAATCGCCGGCCCTGTGCCGACGGGAGTCGATGCGAACCATCCGGGCGGATCGCTGCTCAACAGTACGGCGAACTACAGCAACGATGTTATGCCAGACGTCGTAGGAAAGCTCGCATTCGATCCTGGCTGGGGGCACTACGAAATCAAAGGTATCGTCCGCGGCTTTACGGATCGTGCGGACCACAACAATAATACGATTATTGCCGGCGGTGGCGGCGCTTCGGCGTCGTTACCCATCATTCCGAAAGCGCTTGAGCTGCAAGCAAGCTTCATGGCCGGAAATGGCATCGGCCGCTACGGCTCCGGGCAGCAGCCGGACGTTACCTTCAACCGCGACGGCGACTTCGTTGCAATTCCGGCGGTGCAATTACTGACGGGGCTTGTCGCGCATCCGTTTAAGGGCGACACCGCTTATGCCTATGGCGGCCTCGAGCAGAACTTTAAAAAGGTCGACGGCAACGTCGGCTATGGCCGCGATACCGTCGACAATTCGGGCTGCGATATTGAAGGCGGAACGTGCCAGGCGCAGACCAAACGTCTTTGGGAAGTTACCGGTGGCGTGTGGCAAGATATTTATAAAGGCTCATTCGGTCGCGCGTCTGTCGGCGCGCAGGCTGAATATATCAAGCGCGAAGCTTTCAATAGCGACAACGGCGGGGCACCTACGACAGATGATATGATCGTGCTCGGATCGTTTCGCTACTATCCCTTTCAGTAAAGCGCACTCACTATCACCGTCTCCACACTCCAGGCGCTGCTTCGGCAGCGCCTCCTTTTTTGATGCCGCTTCGCCTTAGACAATAGCGTTTCAGAGACGTAGCGACGTCAGTATTTACGCGGATGTACTTCTGCTTTCGTTAATTGGCTGACGTCACCGAGCGGAATAACGTTCCATCAGCGATCCATCTAAATTTGTTTGCACGCAATCGTATTGCGGCGGTGGCTGCGTTCGCACTCTTCCATTTGCGACTTGCGAGCACCGAACTTTCAAACTTCCGGATGGAGCGTCCGCAATGTATAAATTTCCACTCGCAGTGTCTGTCTCATTGCTAGCGCTTGGCTTTGCAACGGCAGCCAGCGCCCACGCACGGTGCGATGGTGATTTTCAATTTGTCGATGGCAGCTGGGTCGCAACACGATATTGCCAGCGGCAAGAAGCCGAACATGTCGCGAGGGCGGAACATACGCATATCACGCGTCATACGGTGAGTTCGTCAGACGAGACGCCGGACGAGTTCTGTCGCTGGCATAACGGTCAGATTGAGACGGACACCTATTGCTCCAGCTACAACGACTGATAGAATCCAGGCAGCGCATCGTCGGCGTTGTTTGCGACTGCAAACGGCGCCGGCGATGTGGAGTATCTTGCGTTGCGTAATGAGGATCAGGCGCTTTCGATGTTATTATGGTGCCGATTTTTATCGGCACGGATCGGAAGCATCATCTCTTCGATGCGCACTGCAATTCGTACGAGATCGGCGATGTTGCGAGCGCCTGTCTTTTCCATCACCCAAGCGCGATACGTTTCGACGGTGCGCGGGCTGATCTTCAATGTCAAAGCGATTTCCTTGTTTGAAAGGCCCTTGACCGCAAGATCCATCACTTGCCGTTGACGATCCGACAGCTCGTTGACGCGTGTCGCAAGCTTCACGGCTTCCTGGTCGTGGTTGCGCTGATTTTCGGTCTCATAGATTGCCGAGGAGATGCTCGCGATCAGGCGGTCGGGGGAGAACGGCTTTTCGATAAAGTCGCGAGCGCCGGCTTTAAGCGCTGCCACGGCCATGGCGACGTCGCCGTGCCCGGTAATGAGCACGAGCGGAATCATCGGCCATTTCTTTGCGAGTTCCTTCTGAAGCTCTAGGCCCGACATTCCGGGCATACGGATGTCGCACACGATGCAGGAAGGAAGCTCGTTTGCTTGCAGGGCAGGCAGAAACTGTTCCGCCGATGCGAATGAGCAAACGCCAAAGCCGTGATTGCTGAGCATCAGAGACAAGGAATCTCGGACGGGTTCATCGTCATCGATAATCGCGACGGCTGATGCGAGTGTCATGATACGTTACCCCCTGGAAAAGAATTCAAACGAATGAGAACGAGGGCACCTTCGCCTTCGTTTTTGAGGATGAGCTCGCCGCCGTGTCCTTCGACGATCGTTTGGCTGAGCGAAAGGCCTACTCCTAGGCCGTCTTTCTTGCTGGACGAACGAATCCCGGACTTTCTGAGGTTGAAACCAGGTGGAAAGCCGGGACCGCTGTCTTGAACCTGGATTTCGATGCGATTGCCATCGATGTTGTTGGCACTGATGCTGATCAGGCGATCCTTCGACGGATAATTTTCGCTCATCGCGTCTATAGCGTTGGAAATGATATTCATGAGGACCTGCTCAATCTGAAGCCGATCAACGGCTGCGTTGCGGATATCGCGTGCGATTGCTACCTTTACCGAAGCGCCCGTTCGTTGCAGGTTTGGTTCCAGGAGGTCGAGCGCTTCTCTGATTAAGAGGTGAGGTGATTGCTCGCCAATCTGCCGACGCCCCAATCTGATGAAGTCGCGAAGGTTGCGGACGACGGCTGCGGTGCGGTCCACTTGACTTGCGACCTTCGACGCCGCTTCGATGGCAATCTCGCGATTGCCTTCGCCCGTCATAAGATACTCCTGCACCAGCTGCGTATAGTTTGAGATGGCGGTCAAAGGCTGGTTGATTTCATGCGCGATGGCGGTCGTGACTTCCCCGGCACTGCCCAGGCGAAAGATCTGCGAGACCGAATCCTGATTGAGGCGCAGGTCCTGTTCGAAGCGGCGTCGGTCGGTCACGAGGCCGCCAATCGCCAAGCCGGTGAAGGCCAGCACGAGCATCAGGGACTGATAGGTTGTCACGCCGGCAAGCTGCGGTCCTGATATCAGCAGAGCGATGATCAGCCCGACCTCCGTCACGACGAGGGCATACGTCGCGCCCTTCAGGCCGTGGCGGAGTGCAATCCAGATGATGGGAAAAAACATCACGTTGAAGAGACGGAAATGGGGAAGGGTGCTGAAGCCGAATGCAAAGATAAGCGCTGCGGCGATCGCCAGCCCTTGAAAGCACGTCTCTAGATTTGGTTTCTCGATTCCTCCCGTACCAGCCACGATCAGAATAAATGGCGTGATGATCGAAACGCCGATGAGGTCGCCGACGGCATACCTGAAAATATTGTAAGGAACGGCGGGAGCCGTCAGAACTCCTGAGGCATAAAGGAGCATTACGGAGGCGGTGGCCACGAGAGCAGAGCTGACAATCGCGGTTGCCTCAAGCAGCAAGACATCGCGCAGCGTTCCCAGTCTGATATCGAATTGCCATCGCGAACGCTGGACCCACTTCAACGCGATCGCGTAGCCGCCGCCTACGATGATGGGTGAAAGGAGTTGCGCAAAAAGCGGCAAATCGCGGCGCAGAATCACGTTGGAGGCTGCTACGGCGAGCAAGAGATACGGCCAGAATCGCGTTCCAAACATAAGGTACGCTGCAAAGGTCAGGCCTATTTCGGGACTCCACGGAACGATGTCGAACGACGGCGTGGATGAGATGATGCTCAGCCATCCCAGCACGACGTAAGCGATGATGTAGGCGGGGCCAATCAACCAAATCGGGGCAGCTTGCATTCGGGCCATACGATTCGCATGCGTTCTTTCTGTTACGACCACTTGCGACATCGTTCTTTTCCTACGCTGCCTAGCGCACCGCCACTCCGTACGGGAACGGAGGCTTAGCCACGGACGGTGTGCCACGCAAGCGCACAGCCGGAATTTCCCTCGATGATGATGCCCCGAATATACGCTGCCGTCGCGGCTCATTCCGTGCGGCGCGTCGCAACATGACATGGTTGTAATCAAAGACGGGTGTCGAAGATCGGCGATGTCTCGCCGCGAAGAGAAATGGCGGTCGGCGTTCGCCGAGGCCGATCGCAGTTGATCAGGTAACGGCGGACTGAGCCGCCGAGGAACATAGAACGCATGTCGCTGCCAAAATTTTCCCTAACTCACCCACATTCGGTGGCTGCGATCATCATTCTGATTTGCCTGCTCGGTTTCGGCGCGGTGTCGCGCATGCCGACCGATATTTTTCCCGAAATCAACATTCCGGTCGTTAGCGTCGTGTGGACGTATAGCGGAATGAGCGCGGAAGAAATGCAGGATCGCATTCTCATCAAGCATGAGCGGCAAATGGCGTCGCTCGTCGATGATATCGACCGCATCGAGGCCAACAGCTATGCCGGCGTCGGAGTCATCAAGGTCTATCTTCACGAGGGCGCCGACGTCAGTCGCGCTATCACACAGCTATCGAGCTGCGCGCAGACCGTTCTTAAAAGCATGCCGCGCAACATAACGCCGCCGCTCATCGTCCGTTACAGTGCGACGGACGTATCTGTGATCCAGCTTAGCCTTGCGAGTAAATACCTGCCTGACTCACGCTTGACCGATCTCGGGCAGCAGGTGCTCAGGCCCAATCTCGCGGTCGTGCACGGCGCGCAGGTTCCCTATCCCTATGGCGGCAAAATCCGGGTCATCATGGTGGATCTCGATCCGAACGCGCTGCAGGCGCGCGGCCTGACGCCGGCCGAGGTTTCGGATGCTTTGGCGAAACAAAACATCATTGTGCCGTCTGGTGACGTGAAGGTCGGTCAGAACGACTATCCGGTCGCCATGAACAACACGCCCGACGCCATCGCGGCGATCGAGAATTTTCCGTTGAAGCAGATCGACGGCAAAACGATCTTCGTGCGGGATGTGGCGCACGTTCACGATGGGCATCAAGTGCAGACCAATTCGGTCAGCCAGAACGGCGCTCCCGGTGCGCTGATGCTCGTGCGCAAGACCGGCGGAACATCGACGCTCGACGTTATTAATGGGGTGAAAGCGGCTTTGCCGGGGCTGCAGCGCATGATGCCGAAAGGCGTCACTATCAAGGCAATCTTCGATCAGTCCATTTTCGTCAAGGCGGCGCTCAATAGCGTTGTGATGGGCGGCCTGATGGCGGCCGGTTTGACGGCGCTGATGATCCTTCTGTTTCTCGGCAACTGGCGATTGACGATCATCATTTTGGCCTCAATTCCGCTGTCCATCATCACTGCGTTGCTGATGCTGTACCTTGCCGGACAGACGCTCAACACCATGACGCTCGGAGGCTTCGCGCTGGCGGTCGGCATACTCGTCGACAACGCAACGGTCGTGATCGAGAACATAGAGCGGCACGTAGGGTTGGGTGAGGAAATCGAGGAGGCGATCCTCAACGGAACGTCGGAAGTCGGTATTCCGACACTCCTATCAACGCTGTCGATCAGTGTTGTCTTCGTGCCGGTTTTCCTTTTGACCGGAACCGCCAAGTATTTGTTCTCCCCGCTGTCGCTATCAGTGATCCTGTCGCTGTTTGCGAGCCTGCTGCTGTCGTTCACCCTCGTGCCTGTACTCTTCATGTATTTGATGCGGTCGCAGGTCGGGAAGCATGGCGGAGGGCACGGCCAAGGGCACAAGCCGTCGCGCTTCAATCCGTTCAGCATGATCCATCGAGGCTTCGAAAACGGCTTCAGCGCGTTCCGCGAGATGTATCGCAACGCCGTATCGTGGTGCGTGAACCATCCCGTTCCAACGACAATGTTCTTTGCGGCGCTTCTTGGCGCTACCGTGTTGCCTTTGATGAATCTAGGAATGGATTTCTTTCCGCAGATCGATGCCGGGCAGATGCGGCTTCACGTCCGTGCGCCGCCGGGAACGCGTATCGAAGATACGCAGAGAGACTTCAGTGAAGTCGAGCAGGCGATACGCAAAATCGTGGGCAACGATCAGATTGACGTCATTCTCGACAACATCGGTCTGCCGTACAGCGGCATCAATATCGCCCTCAGCGATACGGCAACCGTCGGTCCGATGGATGGCGAAATTCTCGTCTCGCTGAAAGAAAAGCACACTTCGACACCAGCTCATGTTGCCGAACTCCGTCGCAAGTTGCCGAGAATGTTTCCGGAGCTTCAGTTCTTTTTCCAGCCGGCCGATATCGTCAATCAGGTTTTGAATTTCGGCCAGCCCGCGCCGATCGATGTTCGGATTTCCAGTCGTAACGCGGAGAAGGCGTATGCTCTGGCCTCCAAGATCGCGCACGATTTGAAATCCGTGCCGGGTATTGTCGACGCGCATGTCTTCCAGGTGCCGGATGCGCCGGCCATCAAAGTGGACGTCGATCGCACGAAGGCGAGGGATCTCGATCTCGATCAGCATGGCTTGGCGAACGACGTGCTCGTCACGCTAAATTCCAGCGCTCAGGTCTCCCCGAATTTCTGGCTCAATCCGCACAATAACGTGAGCTATCCGCTGGTCGTCCAGACGCCTACGTATCGCGTCAAATCAACGAATGATTTGTGGACGCTTCCGGTCACGGCGCCGAACGGCACGCATTCTCAACTTCTGATGAACGTCGCCAAGTTCGGACGGACGAAGGTGCCGATGGTGGTGTCGCAGTTGAATATCGCGCCGGTATTCGATGTTGACGCCGACGTTCAAGGCCGAGATCTCGCGTCGGCTGCCAATGCCATCGACAAGGTGCTCGCGAAAGACCGGCCGCCGGTGACGAGCGGCATTAAAGTGAAGCTCAGCGGACAGATCGAAACGATGCGGCAAAGCTTTGCAGGCTTGTTCGGCGGTATGGGCTTGGCCGTCATTCTTGTGTTCCTATTGCTGGTCATCAACTTTCAAAGCTGGCTCGATCCAATCATCATACTTCTTGCCGTGCCGTTTGCTCTCGCCGGCATCGTCTGGATGCTCTTTCTGACGGCAACGCATATCAGCGTTCCGGCGCTGATGGGCAGCTTGATGTGCATCGGATTGACGACTGCTAATGGCATTCTTGTTCTGACATTCGCCAATCAGCAGGTCGAACTGGGGATCGAGCCGATGCACGCCGCAATCGAAGCTGGCTATACGCGGCTTCGACCGGTTTTGATGACCGCTGGGGCGATGATCCTGGGCATGATCCCGATGGCTCTGGGTGTGGGCGAAGGCGGCGAGCAGAATGCTCCGTTGGCCCGCGCCGTCATTGGCGGTCTTTTGCTGGCGACAGTCGCCACACTCATTTTTGTTCCAACGATGTATCGGCTTTTGCGCCGTGACACTTCTCGAAAAACCGCAGACGGGAGGATGCCCCTTGCGCATGCTTAAAAAGAGCGAGACTGATCTGAAGGCCTTCCAAACGGAGCCTTGCGAAGCTGATCCGCTTGCGCCTTCAGACTTTCCGGCGAGCGAGGCGCTCGGCGACATCGCGAAAGAAAAATATTCGAAATCGACAGGGCGTTGGATGACGACGATCGCGATCGTCGTCGGACTAGGCCTGACCGCCGGCTTTGTCGAGGTCAGCAGGATCAAGGCCCAGGCAGCTGAGAACCTTACGCGAGAAACGCAAAGAAGCGTGGCTATGCTTCCTCTGGTCGACGTGGCTGTTGCCCAGTCGGGGCCCGCATACAAATCTCTCGTACTACCAGGGGACACAGCCTCCTGGTATCGGACAACTCTGTACTCGCGCGTGAATGGCTACCTGGCGGACTGGAAAGTCGATATCGGGGACAAGGTGAAGAAAGGGCATTTGCTGGCCACAATCGACACGCCGGATTTGGATTCGCAGTTGGTTGCCGCGCGAGCCGAACTGGAGGCGGCTAAAGCGGAAGCTAAAGTCCGGCAGGCAGATGCCGACTTCGCGAAAAGTAGTTACGATCGTTGGCGTGATTCGCCAAAGGGCGTCGTTTCCGATCAGGAACGAGAAGAAAAGAAGGCCGCCAATGACAGCAGTCTCGCGAAGCTCAATGCCGCGATTGCGCAGGTGGCGGTCGATCAGGCCAAGGTTGATGGGTTGATGACGCTCACACAGTATAAAAATGTGACGGCGCCGTTTGACGGCATCATCACAGATCGCCGCGTCGATCCCGGCGATCTTGTGACAGCGGGCAGTTCAGCCAATACGTCACCGCTTTTCGTCATCCAGCAGACCGATCGGATCCGGATCTTTTCACGTGTTCCGCAGGGGGTAGCTGAGCGGCTTGCGCTTGGCTCCGCGGTGAAGGTGATGACGGCGGACGGCTCGGGTCGGTTCTACGAAGGCAAGATTGTGCGAACGACAGGATCGGTTGATCCGCATGCGCGCACGATGCTGGTGGAGGTCGTTCTGCCAAACAAGGATTATGTGCTTTCGCCGGGCATGTATGTCCAGGCCGAATTCCAGGTCGCGCAGTCGAAGAGCGTCGTCGTGCCGGCTGCTGCGATATTATTCCGGGGCAAGGGTCCGCAGGTCGCAGTGGTCAAGGACGGACGGGTTGCGTTTAAAAATGTTTCCATCGCTACCGACGACGGCGACAGCGTCGAACTGGCATCAGGCATCAAGGTCGGAGATCACGTGGCACTCAACATCAACAATCAGATTTCCGACGGAGACAAGGTCGAGGTCAACAATTCGGGGAAGGCCCAAAGCTGATGGTAAGACGGGGGGGGCTGAAATTTCTCCTGCCGATCCTAGCCGGGGGGCTTACGGGTTGTGCAGTCGGGCCGGATTATCTGATACCGCATATAGGTGCGCCGGGGATGTTTACGACCGGAAGCCTGGGCGGAAGCTCGAGCGCTTCTGTGGCGGTGGCGCAATCGGATTCACCTGCGATTGTCAGATGGTGGTCGCTTCTTCGGGATCCGCAGCTTGAAACGCTCATTCAGCAGGCGGTCGTTGCAAACCCGGACATCGAAATCGCTGCCAATCACATCCGAGCGGCACGCGCCAACGAAGTCGCAGTTCGCGGACTGGCACTGCCGATGGTTGAAGCGAATGCTGCGGCTGGCCGGGGCTCCGGCACAAATTCGACGAAGGGGCGAGTCGCCGGCCCGCTGAATGCTGGGACGAGCACCAACGGCCTCGAAGAGATCACCCACGTCGCAGGCTTCGATGCAGCGTGGGAGCTGGATCTCTTCGGAAAGAACAGGCGCGCATACGAGGCGGCACAATATTCGACCGATGTTGCTATCGACCAGCGCCGTGCGGTGCTGGTCTCGGTCGTTGCCGAAGTTGCGAGGGCCTATGTCGAGACGCGCGGCATTCAAGCTAAGATCAAGGTTTCTAGAGAGAACGTTGCGCGTGCGCAGAAGATCTACGATCTGATGAAGACGCGCTTCGATCGTGGACTGACGAACGAACTCGACGTCAAGCTCGCGTCGCGTCAACTCGCGATACTCAAGGCGGAACTGGCGCCGCTCGGGAGCGAAGAATATGCCGGATGTTCGCGGATCGCTGTGCTGCTCGGCACCTATTCCGGCGGCGTTTGCCAGCAACTCAGTTCCTACCGACAAATTCCGATCACGCCGAGCCGTTTGAAAACGGGATTGCCGGCAAGCGTGATCCGGCGTCGGCCGGACGTCCGCGCGGCGGAGCGTCAGCTTGCTGTTGAGACGGCGAGGATTGGTGTTGCGGTTGCGGATCTTTTCCCGCGCGTCGAGATTACTGCGGGCGGCGGATTGCAGGGGCAGGGTATCGGTGTCGTACCTGTGGTCACCAAGAGCATCTATTCCGTGGGGCCTTCGGTCTATTGGCCGCTGCTGGATTTCGGGGCACTGGATTCGCTCGTCCACATTCAGCAACTGCAGGCGGACTCACAGTTCCTCACGTATAAGCGCATCGTTATTTCGAGCGTAGAAGAAGCGAATGTTGCGCTATCGCGCTATCGCGCGGCGATGGCCACTCTCAAATCGCTGGGCATCGCGGCCAAGGAGAGCAAGGGGGCGGTCGATCTTGCGACAGAGCGCTACGATCGTGGCGTGACGGATTCACTCAACGTACTGGATGCCGAGCGGCAGGATGATGAGCTTCAGCTCCAGTACGTCCAGGCAAAGGCCGATGCGGCCACGGCGTTCATTGCGCTCTACAAAGCTCTGGGCGGTGGCTGGGAAATGTTCGAGCAGGATCTTCCTGCGCCGCGCGCAAGGCCAGCAGTTCTTGCCGCGTTCGATCACTTGCACGATCACTAAAAGATGGCGTGATCAGGTCCTGCAGGCGATGGATGCGCCTGCAGAAGGATTGCAAGCAGGACTTTTATTTAGTTGTTGTCGCGATTGATTGGCGAAGCGTCTCGTGGGAC
This sequence comes from Pseudomonadota bacterium, assembly GCA_018242255.1. GTDB lineage: Bacteria > Pseudomonadota > Alphaproteobacteria > Rhizobiales > Hyphomicrobiaceae > Hyphomicrobium_B. The sequence continues at coordinate 13,935 of JAFECH010000356.1, forward strand.
GGCTTTTCGCGCAGTTTCGCGAGTGCGAGCTTATTGGCGATCGCGGCATTGTTCATCGGATCGACGGCGAGGACACGATCAAAGTCGGCCTCAGCATTTTTGAAGTCGCCGTCCGCGGCACGCGTGTTTCCGCGCGCGATGTAGGCATTCAAGAAGTTTCCGTTGAGCGCAATGGCATAATCGTAATCATGGATGGCATCTTTCACGCGACCGAGTGCGCGGAGCGAATTTCCACGGTTGAAGTAAAGCGTCGGCTCGTTTGGTGATAGCTCGATGGCGCGATCGTAGCTTGCGAGTGCGTCCTGCAGCCGTCCCTGGGCTTTGTACACATTACCAAGGTTGTTATACGCCCGCGTGCTCAGTGGATCGATGTCGATAGCCTTTCGGTTATCGGCAATGGCATGTGTGTAGTCGCGCTCCGAGACGAAGACGATGGCACGCGCTTCTTATGCACCGACATCCCGCGAATTCAGCGCCACAGCATGATCAAAATCGGCAATGGCATTCGGAAAGTTCTTCGTTGCAAAATATGCGAGGCCGCGATTGACGTAGGCGATCTCGACTTTCTGAGAGTCCGATGCGCCTTCTGCGATGACTGCAGTGCATGCGAATATGTGCAGTGCAGGCGTCGGAGCATCAGCGCATTGGTCGGTGCCCGCAGCGAATGCAGACGGCGCCGTCACCCATAGCGATGAGGCGGCTATCGCGACGGCGAACATGCTTATCGTTGTACGCGAGAAGATCATGGCGTTCGGTCTCCGACGTGTTGGCAATCGGGACAGCGCAGCGGCGATACGAGATGCCGCTATTGTTTCTCGAACGCCCCGAAAAAATCCCCACGAACGGTCTCCTGCCGGCCTGCATCCGGCTTTCCTAGATCCGTATGAATACGGACCAGCCATCACCGATGTGATTTCCCCGACGCGACGGTTGCGATACTTTAGCGATATAGCTTACCGGATATATTCATTCGGGGGACGGCAATGGGGACAGCTAAAGCGCTTGGAATGACGATCGTTTTTTTGGGCGCCGGCGTCATTCCGGCCGCTGCGGGCGATTTGCTGCAAACATCGACGAATGTCAGCTCATTTCTTCACGATTTGAAAATGCCTGCGCCTAGCTATCTCGGTGCGACGTCGTCTGATGAGAACGCGGGGGACACTATCCATGACTTCTTTCAACATTGGCAAGAGATCGCGCACGCCGCAAAAGCTTCGCAACCGGATTGGATGACGCCACTCGCTACCGTGACGCCGCGGTTGGAACAGGAGTTTCGATCGGATCAGTTTTTTGAGCAGATGGGTAATGGCACTCGTCAGAACGCCTACGACGGCGGTAAGGGGTTCGAGTTCATTCCGACGATGACCAATGAAGTGTTGATCAACTTGCCGCCGTACGAAGAGCGTACGCACGCGAAGCAGGCGTCCGGTTGGGGAGATTGGCCGGCTGTCACTATCAAGCAGCGGCTGATCAGCGCCAACAAGGAAAATGGCGATTACATCGTGTCGGCGTTTTTCGGTGTGCAGGCTCCGACAGGCGACGATCCCTTTACCAACGATGCCTGGGTTGTGACGCCGACACTAGCGGCGGGCAAAGGTTGGGGCGATTTTGATATTCAGGCGACTGTCAGCGTTCCCATTCCATTAGAACGCGAACGCGAGATCGGCACCTCGGTCGTTACGAACGTCGCATTTCAATATCATCTTGCGAAATATTTCTGGCCCGAGTTTGAGGTCAATTACACGCATTGGGCCGATGGCGAACGGAGCGGCAAGGACCAGGTCTTTTTGACGCCTGGTCTCATCCTCGGCCGTTTCAAGCTTTGTGACGAGAGCAATCTGATCATCGGCGCGGGCTATCAGTTCGCAGTCTCGCCGAAAACGACATCGCCGATTCTCACGCCGACTTACGACAGCAACTGGATCGTCACGACACGGCTTTCGTTCTAACGACGTAGAACTACGGAGGGGCTTGCCGGGCATTTAATTCGATCGCAGTTTGCTCAATAGTCTCGGAGTTACAGACCTTAACTTTCGGCCCCGGCTTTTACCCGAAGCTCGGGGCCATTTTTAAATCATCGTCGGTTTTGGATCCGAAGTCGCTTGGACTGCGATGCGACAGCTCCTCTAGCTGTGGGTGACCTTGCCCTTCCGCTCCTCAAACGCCCTGCGGCGGCGCGAGCAAGTTTCGCTTTAAATGGGAAGACGTCGCTGGCAGTCACGGTTGTAGAGGGCTGCCCACCGTTCGATGTCAGCTGTCAGCGCCGGCTCATCATTCGGCGTCTAGAGTTGCCGCCCCTAGCTTGATCGTGGCCGCCGCTATTCAATAATCGACGGACATAAGGAAGATCACACTGACGCTTACGGTGAGCGCGCAAAGCCGAACTTATAGGAACCTTGCACCAGAAGCTGGGCCTGCTCGGCACTGTAACGCATGGGGACGAGCTCTCCCGTCCCGCCGAAGTCGACTTCGCCGCTCGTGGTCCACATCGACAAGTAGCGGCCGCCGACGCCGATGCTTAGCGCGTCGGTCAACGCATAGGACAGCGTTGCCTCGAGCTGCATGCCAACCCCATGCCCGTCCTCAGGCGACAGCAGCGATCTCAACACATGGTCGTCCGTTCCGGAAAACTGCACGTAGGGAAGGTAGGCGGCCTCGCCAGCCAGCGTGAGCCGCGGTGCGAGCGCGATATCGATGGCCGTTCCGAGACGCAGCGAACGCCAAGTATCGTCCTCGGTGATGACATGCACGCTCGTTGGGATGACGCTGCCGCAATCGGATGAAGGGTTGGCGATTTGCTCGCAGCCCAGCCCCACCATGTTCTGTTGGAAATGGCTGTATCCTACAAACGGTGCGATTTTGTAGGTTGCGCCCCGCCACCAGTCGTATCCAACATCGACCGTCCAGTACTCGATCCGATCGTCTACCGATGAGATCGTATTGGAGTAAGGAATAAACGTCGGCTCGAATTCCAAGCCCCAGTCCTCATCGTTCAGGCGCCCCCCGCTGCTGGCGCCGCCGACGAAGCCTTTCACCATGAGACCGAACGAGGTGTCGATGCGCGCAAAGGCTTCCGCGCCATCGACGCCGGGGCTGTCGTAGGTCAGCCTTGAGGCGAGAGAGCCGACGCCTTGGCCGCGTATGCCAAGGTCCTTGTGGAACTGGCCCCATCCGTGAACGTAGCGCACGCCGGCCTTGTACTCGGTCCTGTTTACAGGGACGTGCTCGTCTGGAAGCGGGCGCGGGGCCTCCTGGTCGAAAGAGTTATCGGCGCCGAACCTGTAATTCACGCCGATCTTGAACACATGAATGTCCTGAGACACGCTCGTGCCGGTTGCCGGTGTGGCCGTGAGCTGTCCGCCGGGAGGAGTCTCCTGCGCCAGGCTTGCCGGCTCGGTAAAACGCTCGTCGTCGAAACCAAGGAAGTCGTATTCGGCTTTGACGGTCCAACGCGGCGCGACGGCGCGTTCTACACCCGCGCCAAGCGTCCAGCCCCAGTGCCAGTTGCTTGTACCGGTCCCTGCCAAGCCGGCCCCGCTGTTGGGAACCGCATCGATTTCGCTATGCGCCGTCGCAATGCCGGCTTTGCCGAAGATGAGCGTGCGGCTGTCGAATGGCAGCGCCCATCCGAGCCGTCCCGAAATGGTGCCCAATGCATCGATGTGAGCTGTGCAGTTGGAACTGATAAACATTCCTGAATTGGCGAAGCAGGAGTTGGTGCCATCCATGTCGGCCCAACTCATGTCCGCCTCGACGCCAAACACGGCTGCGCCTCGCTGCCAGTTATATCCAAGCTGGCCACCCGCCAAGGGACCGGGAGTGCGAACGGTGCCTCCGAAGATCGAGGAGCCGTTCGGATTGCCGACGTCAACTAGGCTAAGCGCACCGCCGCTATGGGAGCCGATATACCAGCCGCGCCAGTCGAATGGCACAGCTTCCCCGGCGGCCAACGGTGAAACCGCGAGCCACGGCGCAATCGTCAAAAGCATGAAAGAAAGGGTGCGCCCGCTCATCTCGCCCCGCAAGTGTAACTAACGCTTCAGTTATGCGGTGATTCGCGCCGTGTGACCGACGTCGGGCGGCCTTCTGCAACATCGGATGTGGATGAGCCCGGATAAGCCCGAACCGCGGCACTTGGGTCCGCAGTCTTGAGCAGCGGCCTTAGGGTGTCCGCTTGGCTGCGGAAGCGGCACTCCCAGGAAATGGGAAATTAGCGCTAGCGCGAGTCGTCGTCATATCGGATGTCTGCCTTTCGGGATGAAGCAGACCCCCTGTTCTCTGCAAAGCAACCGTTCAGCGCTTGTCAAACGTTGCGATCCATTTAATTCGAGATCAAACGCTCGTAACTCTTGTCCGTTAAGGTTTTCAGAAAAGCGACAATCGCGTCTATGTCTGCGTCGGAGAGCATCCGCATCCCGAGCTGGGCTCGAGCAATGTTTGAAGCCACCTCGGGACGCCGCCATTCGCTGTTCGTCTCTGGATTGACTTTAGAACCGTCGCTTTCCGAAAATCTTAGATGGAACAGAACAGCGGTTCGAAGTTCCTGAAAAACACCGTTATGCATGTAAGGCCCGGTGATCGCGACGTTACGCAACGTCGGAACTTTGAACTCGCCGTCAAACGCAGCAACGTTCGCCTCAGGATTTTGCATGAGGCCGTGATCAACGCGGCGAACGTCGCTGCCATTCTGAGCGCGAACAGAGATATTTTCGGGAACACCCAAATTGAAGTATCGGAAGTTCGTAAAAGCGTCGTGATGTGAACCTGAGACACCCACGCTCGAATGGCAGCGGGAGCACCCTGCGCCGTCCGTGTTGAAAAACAGGTCTCGTCCTTTAGCTTCATTTGGCGAGAGTGACGCCTCACCTCGCAGTGAACGGTCATACTTAGAATCGAACGGCGCGAAATCGGTTGTTTTCAAATACGCAGCCAACGCGGTTTGAAGTGCTGCAAACGCCTTTGGCGTACTTTCTAGTACACGAGGCCCGAAAATTGCCGGAAACGCGGCTCGGTACTCGGTGCTTTCGAGCAGGCGCGCCACGACGCTTGCCTCGTCTGGCATACCCATTTCTATAGGATTGAGAATCGGCTCGCGTACTTGATCCATTATGGTCCGGGCGCGGCCATCCCAAAACATTCCGCCTATCGCCGCGTTTTGTGCCGAGAGATTAAAAGACGGGGTCATCATAACGTAGGTAAGCGACGGTGAATTCCTGTCACCGAGCGATAGACCGTCTCCTCCTCTGGAAACTGCCCCTTGGACATCCCCTAGCGCTCGCGGGTCAGTGAACGCCAACTCAGGCGAATGGCAACTCACACAGTTCTGCTTGCGACTGAGCGAAAGGTTTCGATCTCCGAAAAGCGCTCGACCAAGCTCGATCGGCGTACGCAAGCTTTCGGCGGCGGCGGTTCTGAAAATTGCCGCGCTCGCGACCGATGCGGCCGCCATGACGCCAATGAAAACCAGTCGTCGACCGGCGCGATACGCGCTTATGCTGCGGGACGCTTTCACTTCATTTTTTTTCCGAGGCATGGATTGTGAGCCTCATTAATTTATCCGGCGCGCCGCTGATCTGAACAATCATTGGCCCCGCGCCAAGATCGTACCGGACGCTTTTGTGCAAGCCTGCGCAATTCTTATCGCCAGAAAATGCGGTCGAGGGAACCAACGCATTATTCTGCACCACATCGATCCAGGCATGGTTGGGAATGGTGATTTGATAAGTCCCTGGTTTGCCGACCTCGGCGATCGAGAACCAGCCTGAGAAGCTATTTTTTGCTATGGCCTGTTTCTTGATACCGGGCATAGCCGGTAGTTTAACTGATGGTGAATGTTCGAGCGTCAGCTCGATTGCCTTATCAGGGATCGACGCGATGCTACCTCCTGTTGCCACCGCTTCGGCGTCCCGCGCTGCGACCCAACTCAATTCCGTTGCAACCGACCATTGGAAACCTGTGCATGTCTCGGCGGAGGACGCCGCGCCGGCAAACGCTGCAGCCAAAATCGTAATGAGCAAGAGAGCTTTCACGTGCATGAAATCGCGCGTCATCACCATTCCTCATCAAGACCAGAGCTAACGAAGCTCCGGATTTATGCTGAATTCATTAGCTAGAATTGGGTACGCATGCCGACATAGAAGTTGCGGCCCTGCTCGGGATAACCGTCCGTCAGGATGTAGTTCTCATCTGTCAAGTTGCGTGCGTTGAAGATGAGGCTTGTCTTGTCGTCAATGTCGTACTCTGTTTGGAAATTTGCCAGCGCGAATGCACCCGTCTCGTAGTACACCGTGCCGGCGGTATTTACCGTCCAGCGATCAGATGCAAATTCGACGTTCGGCGTGATGCTCCAGGCGTTGGTGATCTTGTACGTGGCATAAGCTATACCCTTTACCGCCGGCAGACCTGTCAGCTCGAAGGACGGGTTGTCCGGGTTGTGTACGTCACGGCGGATCCAAGTGATGTTACCGCCGATAAGCAGCGAATCGTTCAGCGCATAATCGAGCGAGTATTCGATGCCATAGTAATGGCCATCACCCACATTCTGGCTCTGCGTAACGGCTTGCCCTTGATAGATGAAAGGCACCGATTGGATAAGATTGGTGACATCGCTGTAGAATACAGCCGCCGACATCTGGCTGTTACGTGCGAAATTATTGGCCCAACCCACTTCGTAATTAATAGAGCGCTCAGGCTGCAGTCCCGGGTTGGAGGTGGCGCCGCCGAAGCGCGAGCTGAAACGCTCGAAGATCGTCGGGAACCTTGTTCGGTCGGAGACACTGGCGTGGACCGTGCCGGTATCATCGTACCGATAGACCAAGGCCGACTGCCAGTTAAGGGCGTCAGTGTCCTTCTTGGGATATTCGAACAGACCGTTAGCTGTCGTGAACTCCTGAGCCTCGTAAAGTTTGCGCCAATCATAACTGATGCCTGATACGATATCGACGCGATTGGTGGCGCGGAGTGTGTTCTCGAAGGCAACGGAATAAGTGTCTTCAAGATCGGTTTGATCAGGCTCCAAGAAACAAGGCGTGATCTTACCGCAAGATACACCCTTTACGTTGTAACCTTGTGACTCGGTGTGGTTGTCTCGACGATAAAGGAAGGACGATTTCAGCGTATCCCACGGCGTGATGTCGAGGCCGTACAAAATGCTGCCCCCGCCCGCCCAGTCGTCATAATTACTATCGAATGCCTTCGGCGTCTTCTGCGTCGTCTGAGCCGCATCGTCGTAGCTCATCAGGTTATCGCTGAAAGTCGTATAGTAGACTTTCGTTTCGACAAAGGACGCTAGCGATAGTTTCGTGTGCGAAAGCCAATAGATGTTTTGCTGAGTAGTATCCGGCCAATCCCAATAGCGCTGCGTTGCGACAGGATCCGTAACGTGATACGGCGCGCCCTTGGAATTATTCATACGCACATAGTTGATCGAATAATCGTCGGTCGCATTCGGGGTTAAGCCGACTTTGGCATTGACCTCCCAATTACTCTTGTTGGAATGGTCGCGCTCTCCGCCGTTTTCGACCGATGTCGGCTTGAAATTGTCCGACAAATACCAGCCATCCAAATCCAAGACTGCGCCGCTGACTTGCGCATAGTATCCGCGCTGGCGCGTTCCAAATGACCCGTAGGTTCGGTAGCCTTCGTATTGTCCGTCGCCGCCGAACATCATGCCGCCCTCGATCTGACCTTCGAAGGGCTTGGTCGGCTTTTTGGTCACCATGTTGATCCAGCCGCCCATACCGCCGGGGCCGTTGAGAACCGATGTGTAACCTTTCGCGATCTGCACCTCGGAGAGATTGGCGGTCAAAAAGCTTGCGAAATCGATGCGGTTGTCGGCAGGACGGTAAATCGGGATACCGTCCATCGAGATCGGAACCTGCCAGCGGTCAAAGCCGCGGACGAAAATCAGCTGTTCATTGCGCGAGCCGCCTGAATTCGACGCGGCGACACCGGGTGCCAGCGACAAGGACTGATCCAAGGTTGCCTTGGAGAACGTCCACATTGCGTCGTTCGTGATCGCGGTTCCGCCGACCATGTCGATCTGGCCGAGGGTGAAGACACCGGCCGATCCCGGCAGACCCTGACTGGACGCTGCCTTATCGGTGCCTCCGTCTGCTTTTTTTGACTGGCTGGCTGTACCTTCCGACTTGGCGGCGTCGGTGCCCGCAGACGTAGAGCTGGGCTTTTGCGAAATGCGCTGTTTCGGAGCTGCGATTACGATGGGAGGCAAGGCGACGGAAGACGCATCCTCAACGCTTTGCGTGACTTGTTGAGCTTTCAGATTTCCAGCTGATGACATTGCAAATGCGGAGAACGCTAACGCACGAACTGTTTGCCGGCACATTTAAATTAACTCAACCTCCCTGACGTCACGATATAGCCAAGTGACTACTTCGAGAGACAAAGGGCTTCAATATGAATATTCGGTCGCTAAACGACTCTGGTTCGAGGTGTTGCTTGTCGGTATCTGCATGTCGCAGACCCTACAAAGTCCGATTGGCTGTGCGTCCGGCTTCGATCACGCGCGGTTCGAGCGCGTCGACGTCAAAGGACGACGTGGCGGAGTGCATCTGAGCGTGGCTTGATGAAAATCAGAACTCGGAAACTTTCATCGGCGGCCGACCTGAGCGAGTGCGGCACGGCCTAATTCTCTACGACTGCTGTGCAGAGAGGCGGACATCAGGCGGTCCGTGATCTGCAGACAAATAGACTTCTTCTGCTTTGGCTTTGTCGTCGCATTCAACGTTCGGCCAACGATGATGCTGTTACTGCTGGTCCACTATTGAAATCGTTGGTGGACCTGAGGCGGGCCGTATCGGGCACATCACGCCAAGCTCCGTCCCAAAATCTTCTCGAAGATATTATCGAATAAGGAAAAGGCACGCTTCTCGATATCGGACGCATGGTCGTCTGCGTAGTTCAAAGCCTTCGCACGAGATATCTGGATCCTCTTCGGGCATGGCATTTCGATATGCGCGCCAGTCTTTAAGAACCGCATTTTAGACTTCGGGATGAAATTGGACGCCCACGGTATTGCCGTATTCGAACGCTTGCACGGTGTCGTTATCTCTCGCCCGTCTCCGCTAATGGCTGAGAGAATGCGCGTATGTATTGCCATGACGATAATTGGGTAAACTTACCGCACATTCGAGCAAAGCCGGCGGTTGTGACAAGGCTAAAATATATGCCGCAACGGCTACATGGAAATGTAGATGAAGACCGAAGTATGGATGGGGGCGTCAGCCGTGCGAGGAACCGACGCCTGATGGTGTTTGCGTCAGCGGGTGTTTGCGCTAATCGGACAACTCTAACTTGCCCTTAAATCTTCCGCCAGAAAGTGTGTCCGTCAGGTTTTCGTAGAAATAGGTGCCCCCGCCCTTCGCACCCTTATATTTTCCGGTCCCTCCGGTGTATTGGTACGGAAATGCTTTCAGATCCGATCCTTCCTGCCAGGCGCTGTTGAGTTTGTCACCCGTTTTGTCACCCATGAAGGTGATAACGCAAGTGCCGCTCCCCTTATAGCTCTGGTCGGGCATGTACTCGTACTTGCCGACACACTCCTCGGAAGATTTCGATGCCGCTTGATCGTCCGGAACATCGACGCATCGGCCAGCATAGTCGACCAGTTTATGTCCCTTCTCTAGCTCCTTCTCATCCCACTTGTCGTTGATGCATACTATTGCGCCTGCTTCTTCTCCGGCGTTCGCCCCGCCGCTTCCGAGAACGAGGAACGCTGCGGGCATGCCGACTAAAAATTTCATAAGTTTCATGCTGACGTCCTTTCTCGCGGTTCGATTTTTTGGACTTTACATCTGATGCAAAAAGCGTTGCCCTCGCGCTTTGATAGCGCCCGGCACGCGAGGGGCGCTCCATCGTCGTACACGGGCGTTTAGCTTAGGTCGTTAAAAACAACGTACAGAGACGAATAAATCGTCAGTACACTGTGTTCTTATTTCAAGCCGCTGCTTCGCTGAAGAGGAACACGCGCTGAAGTTCTTTGCGCAGTTCGGCGGGGAATTGGTTGCTGTTGAAGACAGACCGAATTGGCCGGGGAGAGCGGGACGAAAGTAGTCATCAATCACCGGCTGCGATTGCATCAGACCCGCCGATCGGTCGCGGGCGCTGTATTTCATCGGCTCATTCGAAGCATATAGCCGCCGCGATACGGATACGCGGCTAACAGATCTTGGCGTCTTGGTACTCAGTTTGTACCCAGCGCTAGATTTTCGATCTTAAAACGAGACGGCCAATTTGCAGAAAATCTAGATTTTGCAATTGGTTGCGGGGGTGTGATTAAGCCTTTGCAGTTCTTGCCGTCGATCAAGTTCCCCGCATAGCTCGCATCGTCCTAACTACCTGTTTTTGCAATCGAAAATGTCGGCTTTGCCGAGAAAGCGGACATCGAGTTGCCTCCACTTCCCCTTTCACTTTCGATCCAACGGCATGACCGCACCTACCTGAAGAGCGGACGAAGTCTCTTCTTCCGCTAAGGGCCAAAGGCTGACCTGGGCAAACGCAACATGATGTAGAGGTGGACGCTGCTTCGCAGAGAAAGCAGTCCGACTCTATTAAATATAGCAGGCCCATGTCGGGTGCACGTCTGCAGTTCTTTCCTGAGCGGACACTAAGCTTTTGCCCTAATGTAAGACCGTGATCTAAAGCGATAGGAAATTAAACTCTGCCGTATCCACGTCATGGATTTAGATGGATGATCTATCGCGGCAAGCGTTGCGCTGTAGAACCGGCTTCTATCTCCTCATTCAAACTTCCTATCAACCGGCTGGCGGATGAGGCGAACGCGCGACATTCCTGCAAATTAATGACCGTTTTTGTTGCATTTTTCAAACGATCTACAGCTCGTGAATAGAAGGGCAGGATCGCCGTCACGGCATCCGAAATGCGGATGCGCGCAACCATCCAATCCAGTTTGGCCTGCGCTTCGTCGAATGTGAAAATTCCCTTGTTGACCCATTCGACGGCAAGCCAATCGAATGTTTCCAGAAACGAGAGCGAGTCGGCAGCTTGGAGAATGTCTTCTTCGTGATTGCCGCCAATCTCATGCCGAAGGATTAGAGTGCGAACCCGACGCGCAAAGCGATCGTCGCCGTTAGGCACCTCGGACTTAAGCCACTTATCAACGATATCCGCTGATCTCGTCGAGTGGAGGAATAAATAATCGGGATTATCGAAGCCGTCCGATGGCGTGCTCGAAGGGCCTCCTGGAAAGAAGCGCTCCGCGTCGTGCACCAGCGCTGCAAACTTCAGTTCAGGAGAGGCTGAACCCGCAAGCTGGATCGCCCACTTCCGCGCAGCAAGAAGGTGCTCAAGTTGATAAAACCCATCAAGCCATTTTATGGCCTTGAGTTCAAGTGGACTGAGACTCGCGTCAGCGTACGGAGGTTGTCGATCGGTCGTGCTATTCGGCAGCGTGTTCATAAGGCTTTGTCTTGCGCTTCTCTGATTGGTTTTCAAGTGACGAAGACGTCTTAGCAGCTCGCAACGCTCGCCAGACGGCCTCCGGCGTTAGCGGAAGCTCGGAGATCTCGACACCAAACTCGGCGAGCGCGTCACAGATTGCATTGGCTATGGCGGCCGCCGGCGGAATGGTCCCGACTTCGCCAACGCCGCGCACGCCAAATGTCGTCACGGGAGAAAGGACCTCCGTATGCAGAAGTTCGATCGGCGGAATGTCGGCCGCTGTCGGGACAAAATAATCGAGCATGCTTCCGCTCAACAGCTGACCCGTTTCCCGGTCGTAACGCAGCTCTTCGCCAAGAGCGGCACCTAGCCCCTGCACGAGCGCGCCGCGGACCTGTCCTTCAACAAGCATGGGATTTACGCTCTTCCCGCAATCATGGACCATCACGAAGCGTTCGACAGCGAACTCCCCGGTCTCAGGATCGACCGCGACGACAGAAGCGGCGGTGCCGAAAGAAAATGCGGCGTCGGTAGGCTCGAAAAATGCTGTGGCCTCCAGGCCAGGGGCATCGCTCGCTGGGATACCTTGGCCGAGTATGGCACGCCGGAAGATTTCCTTCGTCGAAACGGCGCGGGCGTGATTGGATCTCAAAACGACCACATCACCCTGAATATCTAGGTCTGCCGGACTGGCTTCAAGAATGGCGGCGGCTATCTTGAAAGTCCTTTCTCGGAAGAGCAGCGCAGCTTTGTTTATAGCGCCCGCCGCGGCGATGAGTGTTCTCGACGCAAATGCGCCGGTATTCAGGGGTGATGCAGCCGTATCGCCCGCGTGGACGTGGATCTTCTCGTAATCCACGCCGAGAACGTCGGCGCAGATTTGTGCGAAAGCCGTTTCGCTCCCCTGGCCGAACGTCGACACTCCCGTATAGAGATCGATTGATCCGGAACGATTGGCACGAAGCGTTACGCTCTCGTGCGCGCCGAACTGCGATCCGCGATTGGCGAGGAAGCGTGCGCTTGCGTATCCGGTGCGCTCAACGAATGAAGACAGACCAACGCCGACGAGCCGACCGTCCGCCCTTGCTGTTCTCGGTCGTGCTCGATGACCAGTATAGTCTACGGCATCCGCCGCGATTTTCAGCGACTGCAGATAATCACCGCTATCGTAGATCGCACCGCTCGGAACGCGCCACGGCAAATCAGTGGGCTTTAACATATTCATGGCGCGGAGATCGTAGGGGTCTATCGCTAGTTGCCGCGCCAGGCGATCAACGAGAACTTCTAGCGCGAAATTGACCTCGGGCTGGCCGTAACCACGATAAGCTCCGATCGGGGTCTTGTTCGTGATCGCGACGCTTCTCTTGACACGCGCATCGGCGACTTTGTACGGACCTGTGAAAACTACACTGGATAGCTGAGCTGATCCAAAAGATGAATTCCAGCCTCCTAAGTCCGTCGTGTAGTTGTTCGTCAATGCCGTGATGCGGCCCGTTCGCTCCGCCGCGACTGCAAAATCGTGCACGGCTTCCCTGCCGTGCGTGCTTGCCCGAAAGTGCTCCATGCGGTCTTCAACCCATTTCACGGGATGACGCAAAGCCATTGCGTGCAAGCAAGCCAGAATGTCCTCGGGATAGGCCCCGAGCTTCAATCCAAATGCCCCGCCCACATCGGAGGCCACAACGCGGATCTCGCCTTCGTCGAGCCGTAGCGACTCGGCAAGTTGCTTTCTCACAAGGTGAGGAACCTGCGTAGACGATTGAACCGCGAGTTCACGCGCACCCGGACGCCAAGACGCCAAGACAGCTCGACCCTCCATCGGGAATGCCGTCACACGGTTGATGCGAAAGCGGCCGGTCAAAACGACATCGGCTTCGGCCATGATGGCGTCCGGTTTCCCGTTGCTATCGATATTCGATGCCAGCAGATTGGATTCGAGTACGTCCGGATGGAGGAGCGGCGCGGCGTCGGAGAGCGTTTCAAGCGTATCGACGACGTGCGGCAATGGCTCGTAGTCGATTTCGATTTGCTCGATGGCGTCTTCGGCAATCGCACGGCTTGTCGCGACGACACTGACGACGGCTTGGCCTTCGTGTACTGCAACATCCTGGGCGAGCGCATAATACGGTAGCGGCGGTGCACCCGGCACTGGTCTCAAGACCTGTATCGGTTCGCTCAATTTCTTGACGTCAGAACCGACAAGGATGTGCCTGACGCCAATCATCTCCGATGCACGCGAAACATCTATGGCGCGAATTCTGGCATGCGGAAACGGACAGCGGCCGACGGCCATCTCGAGCTGATGGGCAAGATCTATATCGTCGACAAAACGTCCGTCTCCCCGCAAGAGACGATCATCTTCCTTCCGCGGAAGACTGCGCCCGATGAACTCGCTTCCCGATTTGCGCTGGCGTTGAGAGGCATTGCCGCTCACATATTCATTCACGGCAGCTGTTCCATTCCGTTTTTGGCGACGCAGGTTTTCAACAAATATTCTTCGGCAGCCCTTATGATCCCCTCATATCCAGTGCAGCGACAGAGAACACCGCTGATCTCTTCTCGGATCTCATCCCGCGAGGGAGGCGAGGGCCGGTCTGCGAGGCTCGTTATCAGCATCAGGAAACCCGGCGTGCAATATCCGCATTGCAGGGCATGATTGCGCTTGAACGCTTCTTGCAGCTCATTCAATTGATCGCCAGCGGCAAGCCCTTCGACTGTCTGTACCTGCGTTCCTTCAAGCTGGGCCGCAAGCATAAGGCAGGATTTGACCGCTCTGCCGTCGACAATGATCGTGCAGTTTCCGCATACACCCTGCTCGCAGCCGACATGCGTTCCGGTTACGCCCACGCGATGGCGTAGGAAATCCGCGGCATGCATCCGAACAGGAACGTCGGCGTTGACCTCTTCGCCATTTACTTGGAGAGTGATTTCAATCTCGTTCGTTCCCAAGCTGCTGACCTTCCTTAGGCCGCTCGTTTGGCGGCAGGACGCATTTCTTTGACGACAACATCTCCGTTCAGCACGATCGGCTCATCGTCGAGGAAGAGGTTGCAATCACGCATTGGAATATCGAGGTGGCAGGCCGTGTCGTTCGGACCGCCAAGCTCATTGTTCGGTCCGGTCGAAAACATGACGTTGCCAAAAAACGATCTGAGCTCCATCCCCATTCCGCCGGGGAACTGCGTCAGTCCGTGCCACTTTGCGCGCTCATCGAGCCCCCATCCGACGTGGGACATGCCGAATCCACGCGGATCGTTGAACGTCGCCATGTACGATTTGATTAGCTCCGCGTCGAGGCCGCCGCGAATGTCCTGGATCACCCCTTGTTCGATCGTGTAGGTGACCGGCTCTCGGACATAAGTATTGAACGGCAGCAGAACGTCCCCTGGCGCCAGCACGATCTTGCCGTCAACACCATCATCAGCCCCACCGGTGAATACGAATGCCGCCGGCCAATGGTCCCAACGGCCTGGCGTGTCGGTATATCCATACTCGCTCATCGTCGGATACATGCCGATTTTGTAAACGACGTCGGTGCCGTGCTTGCTCGTTATGCGAATCGTCTTCGCTTTCGAGAGCAGTTCAGCGCCAACCTCAACGCGCTCGCGCAGATCGCGCGTCGGAATAAGTCGCGCGAGAAGTGGTGCTGGTTCGACGGCGGTGAGAACCCTAGCGCCGGCTGCCTGGATCGCCATCTGCTCTCTGCTAAACAGCAGGAAGATCAGATCTACGACCATGTCTGCTTTTTTTAGCGCTTCTACTGCCTCTGGAAGCTGAGCGAGCTGCGAAACTCCAACCTCCCACGAGCCTGATGTCGGCGACGGCGCCGGGAGCCTCATGTGATAGGCGCTTGAACCCAACTCCCGGGCAGCTGCCAAAAAAGCGTCTGCATAATCGAGACGCTCGTCACCTTGCGAAAGAATGACAACCTTCTGCCCCTCCCGCACCGCGCTGAGTTCCAGTTGAATCTTGCAGATCGCGGTCAAAGCATTTCTGTCCATACGACGGCTCTCCTTTAGTTTTCTAGGAGCTTCATCACGCGGCTTGTTGAGCACGCGGAATGAGGCGGACGAGAATTTTGAAAAAGTCCGTAAAGTTGTCCCACGGAACCATGTGTCCTGCGTTCGGTACGGATACGATTGGAATGAGTGGGTTCGCAGCAGCGAGCTCCGCGGCAGCGGCCGGCGGCACCATCGGGCTAAGCTCGCCACGAATGAGTGTGGCGGGCCGTTTCAAGGCCGACCACAGAGGAAAGAAGTCCTCCTGATCGAACCCCGCATGTGTCTCCACGATCGCGGTTTCATCGCAGCTTGCGAGAACATCAGCGCGCAACTGCAACTCCCGGGTTTGCCATTTCGGATAGAACTTGCGAACCTCCTCGGCCGTCGTTCCGCGCTTCGCCGCATGCAACTGTGTGAGGAAAGCTTCTTTGCTTGTCGGATAAGAGCCGCGCCCGGGTCCAGACGTCGGTGGATCGACGATCACAAGCATCCCATGATCGTCCGGGCAAAACTGCGCGGCATACGCCGCAGCGATCCGAGCGCCTAAAGAATGCCCAATGATATGGGGACGAACGAGGCCAAGAGCTGAGATCAGGCCGGCGATATCGGATGCGTAATCGGTCAAGCGGTAATGGCCTGATGGCGGCGTATCAGTTTGCCCTCGACCTCTCAGATCGGGCACGAAAACATTAAATCCCAGAGCTGCCAACGGCGAGGCGATGAAATCCGCCGTCGCAGCCGGACTGGTAATCCCAGGAACGATCACGACGTTGCCCGCCGCCCCGCCGGTGTACGTCAGAAGGTGGTGGCGGAGCCCATTCGCAGCTATTTGGCTGGAGCTGCCTGAGATTGCAATGCTCACGCTGCGGCCTCCATCGTCTCGGAAGCGAGTGCGGCCCCGGCGTTTGGCAGGCTCGGTGAGAGGCCGAGCGCCAAAAGTATTTCGCGCGTCGTCGCCGTTGCCGCCGTCACGACTGGCAGCCCGGTTGCATCCTGAACCAACTGCACCGCGGGAAGCGACGGCATCTGAACACAGGCGCTGAGGACGATGCCATCAACGCCGGACAGATCGAGCTTTTGCACGTATCCGGGAAGAGCCGCAGGATCGAGCCGTCCAACCATGAGATTGTCGGAAACAGCAAGACTGACGCTATCGAGGACCGAAACTCCGGAGTCTTCGATATAGCTGATAACGGTTCGCGTGAGCTCGGGCATGTAAGGCGCCACCAGCGCCACCTTGCGTAGCCCAAGACTCTTCAGCGTTCGCGCAAGCGCGCCTGCGCTGCTGACGATCGGGGGAGATGTACCGCGATCTGCCGTGATGACATCAGAAAATCGCTTCTCCGTCGCGATATGTGCGCCGGCACCGCGCGACATGAGGGCAACGAGGCAAGCATAAGCAACGACATCGACGTCTGCGTCACCGACCTCAACCGCGCAACGCTCGCCATCATCGACCATGCGCGCCAGCGACGCGATATCGACCGTGTGAAGCCGCGCGCGGCTGGTGTGAAACGTAAAACGGGTTCCGTGTTTCTGAGAATGTCTTGCGAGCATCTCCGGAATTTCCGTTTCCATCGTCGTGTTGGAGCTCGGGACGATCAATCCGATGCGGTGCATGAAACTTTCGGAACTCCCATGATTGTTTTTTGGTTTTTGACTTGGAGCATCGCCGCTCCATATCGCGAGTGTGATGTCATTCGTGGGGGCCTATCTCACGGCTGCACTCCGAGACGCCAAAGAATGACGAGACTCAAGACGACCGACAGGGCGCTGAACACCGCTGAGGCTTTGGACCAGAGGTCTCCTCTTAGGGCCATTCCCGCTGACGCCATATCGAGTCGCGGAGAGGGCTTTGGCAGAGAACCGCGCGATAGCAATTTTTGAGCACCGTCCGCCTTCGCGGCCAGGTCGCCGCCGGAGAGCACAAGCGCCAGATTTTGCGCAAACTCGGCCGTCACTTTGTCCGCCTGCTTCATGATGATCTTCTGGCCGACACTGCCGAGCATGCCGGCGAGCACCACTTCTCCCTCCACGGTGACACGGGTGCGATCGCCGATCGGTTCGAGGCTGACAGTATTCGTCGCGCGAAAATTTCCGACCGCGCCACGAATTGCTTTGCCCGTTGAAGAGAATTGCAGGCGTTCTTCGGAAACTCTCTCCGTGATATGAACTTTGGATTCTAGGGTCGCGCTGATCGGTCCGACTTTTTGCGTAGCTCGAACGATGAGTGTGTCCGCGTCCACGACTTGGACCGACTCCACACCCGGGATGCAGGTCGCCACACGATCGGGCTGTTCGAAGAAAGCCCAAATGCGGCCGATCCGATCGCTAACTTCGAATTCTTGTCGAAACTTCACGAAGTGCCTCTAATTCAATGAACTGGGGGAAGCCGACGTCCGGAATTCACGCAGCAGCCGCGGGACGTGGACGGAAACAAGGTGACGGCGGTATTCTTCGCTTGCTCGCATATCGCTTGGTGGTGAAATAGCTCGGCCCGCAGCCTCGGCCGCCGCCGCGATATCGCTGTCATCCAAAAGTGATCCGTCGAGGTGCGCGCCTGCCTCTTCGACAATAATGGGCGTATCGTGGACCCCGCCCAAACCAATCCTTACGTTTGACCAACGACCCTCTTCGTCGCGATCGCCGACTATGGCGATGGACAAGACTGCGAAATCGTTGTGTCTCCGATTGAGTTCGCGAAATGCATGATGGATCGGATGACGCGGAAAGATGATCTCAACCAAAATCTCGTCTGGGGCGATCGCCGCCGCGTACGATCCTTCGTAGAAATCCTGCATCGGAATTTCGCGGGCCTTGCCATTGCTGATCACACGCACGCGAGCGCCAAGCACCAAACATCCGAGCGGCATTTCTCCTGTCGGGTCGGCCTGGACTAAACTTCCGCCGATCGTCCCGCGGTTGCGCACCTGACGATCGGCAACGTGCCGGATCATTCGCGCAAGCAACGGAAGGCGTTCTGCAACAAGACTGGAGGTCTCGACGGTAACATGACGGACCAAGCCACCCAATACTGTTTCAGAACCACGAACCTCAATTCGGCTCAGTTCTTCGAGCCCGTTAATATCGATAAGGGCAGCAGGGCGCAGCAGACGCATATTTAGCATCGGGACAAGACTTTGCCCGCCCGCCAAGATGCGCGCGGTTCCGTCGTAGTCGACCAGAAGGCGGAGAGCCTCGTCGATCGAATGTGCACGATGATAAATGAAGTCTGCAGCCTTCATGAATTTGCCGATTTGGCGACCGGCTGGGAGACGCGAATCCCCGAAAGCCGTGCCAACACCTGATTGACCGGGGATGCCTGCGCCGAGACAACGCGAGCTGCCGCCTTGCGGCTCCAAACCGTTTCGGGCCGTACCTGAAGCACGCAAATATCACCCTGGTGGCTGACGCCCCATTCGATGTCCTGCGGCGCGCCGCGGGCGACCTCGATCTGCTTCGCAAGCGTCGCTAAACGAACAACATGGTCATCATCGAGGCAGAGTTTATCCTGCCGGTCCTGTTCGATCGGCGTTAGCCCGACGCCGCCAAGCGATGGATCGAACCGGTATTCTTCGAGCTGAGTTACAGGCTTCTTCCGCGTGATTTCGAATGTGACCTTGTCGACGGCGAATTGACTGGGAGTGATGTCGCCCTTGACGACGCCTTCGCCGAGCCCCCAGCACGCCTCAAGAACGATTTTCGAACGATCTCCATTAATCGGATCGAGCGTGAACATCACGCCCGCCGCGCGTGCCTCGAGCATCTGTTGGACTCCGACGCATATACCGAAGTCGCCTTTCGAAATTACAGTCTCGCCATCCTGGCGATAGGAGAGAACGGCGTCACCAAACATTCCCGCCCAACAGGCGCGCATATTGCGGAGAACCTCGTCAATCCCGCAAATCCAGAGGAACGTCTCGTATTGTCCGGCGAAGCTCGCGCCGGCGAGATCTTCGGATTCGCCCGACGAGCGCACCGCAACTGGCACACCCTGTCGCTGCGTTCGCGTTTCCAGGAGCGCATAATTCTTCCGAATCTCATCTTCCAAATCGGCCGGAAGCGGTGCCGTCTTTATTCCGTTGACGAGTGCAGTCGCCTCTTCCTTGATTTCGTGAAGCGCAAGCTTGGGTGCAATTTCACGCACTCGCCTCGCCTCATCGACCAGGCCCGAGGCTGCCATGAAATACCGATAGGCTGCCGTCGTAATTCCAAAACCGTGCGGAACCGAAAGACCGGCTCCGACCATCTCGGCCAGGCTCGCAAACTTGCCTCCAAGGAGTGGATTGCCGACCGAAGTGGGATCGTCGAGCCAGAGTACATAAGGCATTGTTGTCAACGCGGGCTCTCCTCGATTACGCGAACGGTACCAACGTAACCATCAACTTCGATGATATCGCCGGTTCGGATGGTAGATGTCGCGAAGCCCGTTCCAACGACGGCGGGAAGCCCGTATTCGCGGGAGATGATTGCCGTATGCGCCATCATCCCGCCGACATCGGAGATCGCTGCCGAGATCCGCGTAAAGACTGGCGCCCAGCTCGGGGCCGTCACCCGGCAAACTAGAATGTCGCCTTGGTCGATTTCATATAGTTGCGACGGCTCGGTAATGACGCGTGCCTTGCCCGTTACCTTGCCAGCTGAAGCTGCGACGCCTTTCAGCGTCTTCCCCGTGGCCGACGGGTCAACGCCCAGCCATTCTTGAACGGTTTCTTGAGTAATACCCCAGAGCATAACAGTCAGCGGTTCCGTAATGCTTTCCGGCGGCAAGCCCAGTGCTGGCGGTGGCGACCACTTGGCGAGCGTGTCGCGAATTTTTCGCCGTTCGGCGATGATCGGCTTCCAATAGATCTCGCCGCGCGGCTGTGACCCTGTCGCCCAACCAATCAGGAGATCATAGAGTGCGTCGTAGATCTCGTGGCGGTGCAGATAGAAAATGTCTTCGCGATCGTTGAAGAACTTGTGAGCGACGAAGACATCTCCGAGTTCGCGTACCTTGGCCCAAAAGATCGAATGGTGCCAATGCTCAACGTAGAAGTTATGATCCTCGACATAGGGAAAAACCTTGCGCGTCAGCTCGATGAGCCCGTCGAATGCAGCGCGATCGTCGTCTGTCGGCAGCAGGAGACGGTACTCCGCCGTGACCCGCGTCCGCTTCTCAAGGATCTGTTCGAGCGGTCGGCGAATTTCCTCGCCCCGCCGAAGTGCCTCGATGTAGCCCCGGATCGCCGTAAACGGCAGTCGCAGATCATCCATCCAAACCGGATCGGAATGCGTGTATCCGACGCCCGTGGAGAACCAGAACCAAGGATCTTTCGCCTTTTCAAGCGCCTCGAGCCAAGCCGCTCCGCTCGGCGCTGCCTTTAATTTGTCAAGGACCGCATCGGGGTGGTCATCCGCCACGAGCAGATCGGCGATGTTTAGTTCGACTGCGAACTGCGCTAATCGGCGTAATTCGTCGTCAGGCCGGAAGAGCAGGATGTCGATACCCGACACCATGCTCGTAACGGTCTGATCTGTGATGCCAGGGAATGCGTGCTGGCAAAATTCGCGGAAGGTTAAGTACGCGCCGTAGCCGAGATTGAGCATCTCGAAATGGTAAGACCCCATCTCGAGCATGTTCTCAATGAGCCGGCTATAGCTCGTCAGCAAATCGAACGACGAGTAAACGCCGCGATGCTTGAATACACTTGCATCAGGTTCGTATTGCGGCAGCGGTTTAAACGACAAGGCCTTCAGACGATCGATGCAGTCGACCGCCTTCTTCTTCCACTCAGCGTAGATCGCGTCCCAATTCTCGAAATAATGTCCGGCCCGCTGAGCGAATATTTCCTGCCTTTCGGCCACGACGGATGGGTCCGTAACCGCGTTCGGACTAATGTAGAGATAGCCGTTGATGACGCGGTGATCGATGCCCATCGCCGGCGGGATGGGCCATACCCGGCTGGTCATTAGGCTGGCCGCAACCCACCAGTTTTCGGTCATGATCGTATCGAAGGGATAGAGCGGCTCCGGATTATGCATCCCGTCGAAGAACCAGAACTTTCCCTCTTCGAGTTCCCGCCTTTCGGGGCTGATCAGAGCATAGTAGGGGAACATCTTCTCCCAGCCCTCGGCACCCGGCGGCGTCGCCACGTCAAATGGGCTCGCAAATCGGTTCTTCTTCTCGGCGCCGCCAGAATCGTCTTGAGCTGGCTCGACCTTGTTCACGATATTCACCGTGGACCTCCACACATCTCGTTTGCTGCGCCCAAATTTCCAACTCTCATTTCTCTCGAGCCTCCAAGGATTCGAGATATTCAAGTGTCTCGCTCAAGGGGATGACGTCGGCATATTTCTGACGAATGTCGAAAAGATTGGCCTCGTGCGGAGCGGTCGCTCTATCCGCGACGCATTCTTCCGGGACGAGAACGTCATAGCCCGACTGGACCGCATCAACGACGGTTGCGCGAACGCAACCGCTCGTCGTCGCTCCCGTGACGATCAAGGTGTCTGCGCGCCACGACGCGAGCAGGGTTGGCACGTTGGTGCCGAAGAATGCGGACGCACCTAATTTGACTACGATCGGCTCGCGATCATCGCGCTGAAGTCTGCCGTCGATTTCAACAAGACGCGACCCGGACTTCAGAGCCGTCAATCCAACCGATTTTCGAAGCCAAGGCAGCGAGTCGATGTGGGCCGCCTCGTAGCTGATCGTCGTGAATGCGATGGGCACGCCCTTTCGACGAGCGCATGTGAGCAGCTTCGCCGTCGCATCTATAGCACCGTCTGCATCAGTGGCGGTCGGATATGTAGCGTCCGTAAATCCATACGAAAAATCGACGACTAATATCGCCGGTCGCTGACCGCGCGTGACGCTCCGACCAAATCCGGCATCCCGATAAACGTCCGCAACGGCAAGCCTATTCATATAGCTTCGTGCCCATTTTATTGCCAATCCGGTCCCGCGAAACGGTCTTGAACGGCGCCCTCATTCGGCATACTGGTATACCGGTATACCAAAATAAAAAAGGCGACAAGCGTTTTGCAAGTGCTCTCAGAAAATGATCGCGAAAAGCGACAATCGAACTTGGGCCTCGGGAGAAATCGGCTCGATTGATTTCAATCGAATCCGCAGCAGGAGTTTCCACGATGAAGGGGTACGCACGCCATGTTTGTTGAACAATTGAAGCTTGAAAATCTGACTTTCGCGTTCGTCTACGCGGTTGGAGCCGTTAGTGTGCTCTTTGTCGTCATGGGGCTTGGCCTCATCGATATGGGCTTGGTGCGCGCGCGCAACGTGCTCGATACGTGGGTGCAAAAGTTCACGGCGGCCATTATCGCAGGATTTGGCACGCTTTTTATCGGTTATGCGATTTGGCAATATCAGTTCTATATCGCATTCGCCGTTCCCGATCCCCTTATTCAGGCATTCAAGGACTGGTGGATCGGCGGTGGCGCAGCCAGCTCTCTCTCCGTCAAGCTAGATCCCAAAGTCGTGCCGGAGGCGGACATCCAGCAAATCTTCTTGGTATTCTTTGTCACGTTTTCGATGGCGACCGCGGCTCTCATCCACAGCAGCGTCATTGAACGAATTAAGGGCGTGCCGTTCTGCGTGATGGCGTTCCTGATCGGATTGGTCTTCTCACCCGTCGTCGGCTATCTCTGCTGGGGACCGCTGTCGCCGCTGACGAATTCGGGCACACACGACTTCGAAGGGGTCTTCCCGCTCTACATCTTCTCCGGAACATGGGCGCTCGTTCTCTCCTGGCGTTTAGGACCGCGCCTTGGCGCTCTCAAATCGCATCCCGACGGCGTAAAACCGACGCCGAGCAATCAGGCTCTCGTAGCTCTCGGCGTTCTTTTCATTTTCATCGCCATTCCGTTCGTTTCGATCGGTTCAACGTGGGTTCTGCCAGACAAAGGGGTCTACGGGATCTCGATGACGCAGACCGGCATTGGACTGATCCTCATCAACATCTTTAGTGCCATGCTGACGGGCGGCGTCATCGGTGCTCTCATCGGCTGGACCCGTAAGGACGTCTCGTGGGTGTTTCTCGGACCGATCGCCGGTGCTGTCATCAGCGGCACGCTGTTCGACATCGGAACGCCGCTCCAATGCATGGTATTTGGTGGGTTGGGTCCGATCGTCGCCTTCGCTACGAGCCGACTTGTGCATGGGCTCGGCATCGAGGAGCCTAAGGTCGTGCCGCTTGCGCTTGGCCCGGGCATCGTGGGTGCCATTCTGGTCGGATTTGTTCATTGGGGAACGCCGACCGGCGGTTTCCCTGGATTGGAAGGCGCATTGGCTGCCGGACACGCGACGATCACACCGTATTGGCAGCTTATGGGTGTGATTGCGACTATGGTCGTCGCAGGCGTCCCGGCGCTTCTCCTTTGCTTCTTCTTCGAGATGACGACTGGCTTGCGCGTCTCGACCGAAGCTGAACTCAAAGGGCTGGATGATACAAACTGGGGTGCCAGCAATTTCGGGGATGACCTTCGTGGCACCAGCCTCGCGACGGCGAGTCATATCCCGGCTGAGTGACGATACTGTCGCCGCCCACGTCGGGCGGCGACCTCCTATACGAAAGCCTCCTACAGCCGCCGCCAGGCCCACCCCTTCCGGCTTCCGGATAACGGCTCTCAGCTAACGGTTTTGCTGTGGGACGTCTTCAGCCCCGATTAGGCGGCGCGCCATTGTGGCGTCTTCGGCATAACTTGTCATCGATCGACCAAAAAAACGCGAAAACTGCGGCTTACCTGCGTATGCCTTAGGTTTCACTTGATGGCGTCCAACGGCGGATGAGCCCGAATAGCTTAAAAATACAATAGTATCCGAAAATAGTATACCACCATACCAATATTCCGGCTGTAAACTCGATTTCGAAGTCAAACACCTTTAAGCAGCGCCAAGAGGGTGGCGAGAAATGGCGCAAACCGGCTCCCTCAGTGATGTCTTCAGGACAGCAAGCCGCCATCACAAGAGCAAATTCAGTGGAGACGCCTTAAATGACCGACCTGTTGGGTGATTTAATCG
The DNA here is from genome assembly GCA_018242255.1 of Pseudomonadota bacterium. GTDB lineage: Bacteria > Pseudomonadota > Alphaproteobacteria > Rhizobiales > Hyphomicrobiaceae > Hyphomicrobium_B. The sequence goes on from JAFECH010000356.1 coordinate 38,373, forward strand.
ACGGGCCGATCGCAGTTCGGACGAGCGAGGGCATTGCGCATGTGATTCGCAGGGCCATTCTGGCAGGCCGATTGGTCCCAGGTACAGAATTGCCCGAACGCAAGCTGGCGGAAGAACTGTCGGTAAGCCGTACTCCTGTCCGGGAGGCTTTATTTGTGCTTCAAGGCGAGGGGCTGATCGACCTCGTCCCGGGGCGTTGCGCGCGCGTTCGCGAAGTATCTACGAGTGAAATCGAAGAGATTTTTGTTCTCAGGCGGTTGCTCGAAACGCACGCGGTGAAGCGCGCGGCTAAGTTGAGAAATTCGCCGAAGATCAGTAAAATCGAAGATGCCTTGGCCCAACAGAAGCGCCTGGGGCAAGCAGGCACCATCTTGGAGCAGGCGCAGGCGGATCTCGCATTTCACGAAGCCATCGCCGATGCGGCAGGCAGCCAGCTTCTGGTGACGCTGGTCCGTCGTGTGTTTGCGATTACCGTAACGTATCGCTTCGCTTACAAATATTCCGCGCCGCGCACGTCACGCGTTTTTAAGCAGCACAGTGCGATACTTGAGGCGATCACATCTGGCGAAGGCGCTGAAGCGGAATCGCTTATGTCGCAACACATCAAGGAATCGAGCGAACTCGTCTTGAAGAATGTGAGAGGGAATCAGGAATTCAAAGATAAGATGCGCGAAGATGTCGAGGTGGACGTCGACGCCTGAGATGTCTTTCCGAGCTCCTGGATTGTCCTCCTCGCTCACGGCCCCCATCCATCGTTCGCCTAGGATACCGTAACTTCACTCCCTCGCGGCACCGTCACAGCTAGGTCGCCTTACCGGCTTGTTTGAAGACGGTCTCATGAGCGCCGACGAAATTGTTGTCAGTCAAGCGACATAGTTCACGCTACAGGGAAGTGAGTGCTATTGCTTGGTGAGCGGACATCGCCGATGGCGACCGTTCATCCGTTTGATTCGCGATATCGATGTCGGCTTGTGGGATGTTCACCGAAGTGCGGTGCAGTATGCGCTCGCACCTCTTTGTCCGCTTTCTCTGCACTGCTGACTCCACCGCTCGGGTATGACGGCGAACCCAGATGTCTGTAACGCGTCACGAGCAGACCTCGCTCTAATATCAGCGGAGGCCGCTTCGTCCACAAAAGTGGACGTCGCCCAACGCATGCCGAGCTGTGAGTCTGCATCGGACACAGATGTCTGCAATTGGGATAAAGCGGTCGTCAGGCTGTCCCCTGCCCTTTCAGCTTTGCACCGCCTAGCGGATCAGCCAGATCGCCCTCGAGCACACCCGGAGCAATTCGGAGGACCATCTTTGAAAAAAGAACCGCAGAGAAAATTTTGACGTTCGAGTTCTGGCTAAAAGGAGGGCGGAAAATCACGAGCGAGAGCTACTAATCAAAAAATTCGGTCACTACCTCGAAGGCGATTCCGAGCGCCGAACCCTCCATTGGTTCAAATCACCCTACTTCATGCAGATTCTTTGTTGTTTCTATCTAATAACTTGATCTAAAACGTTTTTTTTAATTTTTGGTTGCGGGGGCTGGATTTGAACCAACGACCTTCAGGTTATGAGCCTGACGAGCTACCGGGCTGCTCCACCCCGCGTCACCAAAAAACGCAAGGTCTTCAAGACATCTGCGCTTCGCCGGATAAACAATGCCGCTCGTTAGAGCGGCAGGAGGGGCCGTATAGCACAAAAAAAACCTCTGGGAACCCCCAACTTCGAAATTCTTCGACGTTCTGTTGAGAAGCCCCGAATTTACAACCGGTTCGCTCCCTGCACGGCGGCATGGCGGCGGCACAGGGCGCCGTCTGCGCCTCTTCTTGATGGGCTTAGGGTATGTGCTCGAGACGGAGCGTGTTGATCGTCAAGCCCGATTGGTCGAGCGCCTGTGCGATCAGATACTTCGGCGAATCTCGGCGGTTCGGCTCATAGGCGACGGGCTGGACCGTTGCCGCCCGGCGGCGCGTCGAGCGATGCGCCGTCCGGGTAGACTTCGCGGATCTCTCCGCCTTTGCCTGACGATGGCGCTGGCGATGCTCTATCGCGCGTCCGAGATTGCCTCCCAATCCCATGTAGCCAGTCGACCAATCGGCGGATAAGGCCAGCGAACCGGCGTCACTGAGGCTTTGAGCTACGCCCGCTTGAGCGCCCGAAAGCGAAATCGCTACGGATAGGACAAGAGTGGGGAAAAGCCGGGGTATTTTCACGGGTTTAATCCGATGCGTAAAAGAAATCCGTTTGAGTTTGAGTCCGCAGTGTTTCGGTTAACAAAAGATTAATTTCAATTCATTTCATTACAATTGAGCGATAAAAAATTTTTTTTATATTCGGCTCCTTATTTTGGCTGCCTATTTTTCGCGAGACTGCAATCTGAGATTCCATCCGCTCCGCCGCACCCGCTATGGTTTTTTGGTTTGTCGCCAAATGAACTAGCGCCGACGATTCGCCACAAAGAAAATCAACAACAATAGAATTCCTATTGCGACTCCGGTCAACGCCGTCGTCGACCACCCGCCCCAATGCAGCGTTATTGTTCCCAGTACGGACCCGATTGCCCCGCCGATAAAATTGATCGTCATATAGATCGCATTGACGCGACCGCGCACTTCCTGGGGCGCGGAAAAAATAATACGCTGACTGGTGATCTGATTGGTTTGAATAGCTGCATCAAAGAGAATTGTGATCACCACAAGGGCTGCGAGCCATTGCCAAGCCACCGCCAAATCTGCCGCATAACAGGAGGCGGCAAGAACAGACATGGCGCCGATCGTCATGATGCGCGTATGGCCGCGGTCGGCAAACCGCCCTGCGATTGGGGCGGCCAAGGCACCACCAGCGCCCGCCAACGCAAAAAGCGCGATAGTCTGCTGGCTCATGCCGAATTGACCGGCGAGCATGATCGGGGCTGCAGTCCAGAACATGTTGAATGCGGTGAACATCAGCGCTTGATACAAGGCCCGCTCCCGCAGCATGGGCATGGCGCGAAACAATCCAACCATCGACCGCAGAATGTGGAAATAATGCTTGCCGCTTTCTGGTCGATGGCTCGGCATTATTCGAAACAGAGTCGAACCGATTGCAAGCATCAAAACCGCCGAAAACCAAAAGACGGCGCGCCAGCCGAAATGCGCCGAGATAAAAAGCGCGGCTGGACGCGCCAACATAATGCCCGTCAGGACTCCGGCCATTACGTTCCCCACGATACGGCCTCGCTTTGCTGCGGGAACGAGATGGGCAATGAACGGCAAGAGCACTTGCGCGGCGCTCGAGCAGACGCCAACAACGAACGATGCCACGAAAAACGGAAATGCCGACTCCGATGTGGCCGCGCCGACGAGGCCCGCCGTCGTCAAAATCAGAAGCGTCAGCACCAACCGCTTGTTTTCAACGAGATCGGCCAATGAGACGAGTAGAAACAGGCCGACGCCATATCCTATCTGAGTAACGCTCGATATTGAGCCGGCAAGATCAGGGGTAATGCCGATCTCTTTACCGATCTCGGCGATCAATGGTTGCGCATAATAGAGATTGGCGACGAGCGCTCCGGTCGCAACAGCAAATATTGTGATGAGCGTGGCCGATGGCTCAGCTGTCCGCTCTTCTTTAGTATTGGCTTTCAAAGGGCAACTCGTCGGTCTTGAATTTTCGACGACAATGGAGCCCGAGCGTCGTTTGTTTTAGGCGACGGCCGGAATGGTCCAGAATCCAGTGCGGAAATTCACGAAAGGTTGGAAGGTGGAGATAATGATCTCGGCAAGCGGCAGCGACGTTCGGACAGATAATCTGGCGGCGACACTGAAACAATGTGACGAATTTCGCCTCCAATGGGAGACATACGCCAGCATAGAGTATTATGCCGGATAACTCGAATACGGCATTCGGATTCCGCGGCATTGTCCTCATGACAAATTCGAGGCTGGTACTTCCTTCATCGGCCGCGTTTCGCAAATCCCCACCAGACGCGCTGTGCCAACTGCGGATGCGCAAGAGATCGGCGCATCACCAATTTGGCGGGCGACTTTAAAGCCGATGGACGCTGCTTCAGCGTTTTATTACAGCAGGTCACAACAGCAGCCTAAAAGGACGAACATGCAGACCAAAGCCTATGCCGCGGCGGCAGCGAAGGCACCGCTTGGGCCTATCGCGATCGATCGCAGAGATCCTGGACCAAAAGACGTTGTGATCGACATCCTTTTTTGCGGAGTTTGCCACTCAGACCTGCATACCGCGCGCGGCGAGTGGCCTGGCATCCTTTATCCTTGTGTTCCTGGTCACGAAATCGTCGGCCGGATTACGGCGGTCGGCAAGGACGTCCAGAAATTCAAGGAGGGCGATATCGCTGCAGTTGGCTGCATGGTCGACAGCTGCCGGACGTGCGAGTCCTGCGAGCATGATCTGGAGCAATATTGCGAGGGCCCGCACAGCTTCACCGGCACCTATAACGGGGCTGCCAAGGGCGGGCTGCCAAATACGTTCGGCGGATACTCGAAGCAGATCGTCGTCGATGAGCACTTCGTTCTAACGGTTCGCCACACCGAGACTCAGCTTGCGGGGGCGGCGCCACTGCTTTGCGCGGGCATCACCACCTGGTCGCCGCTGAAGCATTGGAACGTCGGGCCGGGCAAGAAAGTCGGCATCGTCGGTATCGGCGGCCTCGGCCACATGGGCGTCAAGCTCGCGCATGCGCTCGGCGCGCATGTCGTCGCCTTTACGACATCGGACTCGAAGCGGCAGGCCGCTCTCGATCTCGGCGCCGATGAGGTCGTCGTCTCGAAGAACGCCGACGAAATGGCGGCACACGCCGACACCTTCGATTTCATCCTGAATACGGTAGCGGCGTCACATAATCTCGATGCGTTCACGAACCTGCTCAAGCGGGACGGTGCGCTGACGCTTGTCGGCGTGCCTGAGCATCCGCATCCCTCGCCGTCGGTTTTTCCGCTTATCTTTGGCCGGAAGTCGATCGCCGGTTCATTGATTGGCGGCATCGCCGAAACGCAGGAAATGCTGGATTTTTGCGCCGAACGGGGCATCACATCTGACGTCGAGATGATCTCGATGAAGGACATCGATCACGCTTACGATCGCATGCTCAAAAGCGACGTCAAATATCGCTTCGTCATCGACATGGCGACGTTCGACTGACGTGCATGGCGCCGGGCGGTCAAGCCGGCGCCAACGCCTTGCTTTCCGCAATTGTCGGCATGTTGTTGGCGCGGAAGAAATCGATCACCGCGCGCACGGCGGCCGACATGTCCCTCTGGCGAGGATAGGTGAGGTACCAACCGGGAAAGTGCGGCGAGAACTCTTCCAGCATAGGAACAAGCTTGCCCCTTGCGATCAGAGGTCGAACGTCCGACTCGGTCCAGAATGCAATGCCGACGCCCTGTTCTGCGGCGTGGATCGCGATTTCGGCGCATGAGACCGTTAGCGGGCCGTTGACGGAAACCGACGTCCAGTGACCGTCCTTGAAGAACTCCCAGTTGTAGATTCCGTGCCGTCCACCCCAGCGCCAATTGATGCAGCGGTGCTTATGGAGTTCGCTTAGATCTCTCGGAATGCCGTGCTTCGCGATGTATTCAGGCGATGCAACGGCGCACATGCGAAGATCGTTGCCCAGCTTGATCGCGACCATATC
>JAFECH010000357.1 GCA_018242255.1 Pseudomonadota bacterium
AGCTGCGCTGCATGCCGGCTACGAACGCGATGCCGACGATGCTCCGAACGCCGCTTCAGCGGCTGCGCTGGCGCCCTGATTAAAAATATCTAGCGCAGGCTGCCGGCTCGACGAAGGAGAGGCGCCTGCGCAAAGCCAAGCTTCACCGCAACAGGCTGGATACCGGCAGCGAGCGGCTTGCGACTTCGCGCAGCACGAAACTCGAATGCAGCCGTGACACGCCCGGCAGCCGGGAGAGCTGTTCTTTATGGATCCGTTCGAAATCCGCCAGATCGCGTGCCAGAACGGTAATGAGATAATCGTCCTGCCCCGACATCATGTAGCAGGACACGATCGCGGGCGCGGCGGCGGCCGCCTTTTCGAAGGCGTTTAATAGTTCCTGACTTTGACTTTCGAGGCTGATCTGGACCACAGCCATCATGCTCAGACCCAGAGCCTTGCGGTTGATCCTGGCCTGGTAGCCGTCGATCACTCCCGATTGCTCGAGCGACTTAATCCGCCGCGCAATTGCCGTCGGCGACAGCGGAACACGCTCGGCCAATTCGACTTGGCTTTGACGCCCGTCAAGAAGTAGGGCCGTCAAGATGGCCTTATCCAGCGCATCTAAGGGAACTTCAGCCATTTTTCTGCGCCTATTACGCTATTTGCGCTGATTTTCCGCAAAATTGCCGCTGGGCACAAGAAAAATCGCAGAGTATTCGCTGCCCCCCTGTGTCAATCTACACCGTAGAAGATCGGAAGCTGCGCTTTACAGGAGCGGATCATGCGCATCGGTGTTCCCACGGAAATCAAGAGCGATGAGTTTCGCGTTGGCCTCGTGCCGGGTTCGGTTCGTGAGCTGGCCGCTCGCGGCCACGAAGTGATCGTTCAGTCGGGCGCCGGCGCCGGCATTTTCGCCGATGACGCAGCCTACGAAAAGGCAGGCGCACGTATCGTCAAGTCTGCCGACGAAGTCTTCTCCGACTCCCAGATGATCGTGAAGGTCAAGGAGCCGCAGAAAGTCGAATGGCAGCGCCTGAAGCCCGATCAGATCTTGTTCACCTATTTGCATCTCGCGCCGGACGCGCAGCAGGCTATCGGCCTGCTGGAATCGGGCGCGACCGCCATCGCCTACGAGACGGTCACCGATGCCAACGGCTCGCTGCCGCTTCTCGCGCCGATGAGCGAAGTCGCCGGCCGTCTTTCGATTGAGGCCGCAGCCCAGGCCCTGCGTCGCCCGACAGGTGGTCGCGGCGTTCTGATGGGCGGTGTTCCGGGCGTGAAGCCCGCAAAGGTCGTTGTACTCGGCGGCGGGGTCGTCGGTACGCATGCAGCGCGGATGGCGGCCGGCCTCGGTGCCGACGTTTCGATCATCGACCGGTCGCTACCGCGCTTGCGCCAGCTCGATGAGCTGTTCGAAGGTCGCGTGCGCACGCTCGCCTCGACGATGGAGACGATCGAAACCGAAGTTCTCGCCGCAGACGTTGTCGTCGGCGCGGTGCTCGTCGCCGGTGCGAGCGCGCCGAAGCTCGTCAATCGCGCGATGCTGAAGGACATGAAAAAAGGCGCTGTGCTCGTCGACGTCGCGATCGATCAGGGCGGTTGCTTTGAAACGTCGAAGCCGACCACGCATGCTCATCCGACGTTCGAAGTCGATGGCATCATTCACTACTGCGTCGCCAACATGCCGGGCGCCGTGCCCGTCACGTCGGCCCAGGCGCTGAACAACGCAACGCTGCCGTTCGTCATGAAACTCGCGGAGCAGGGACTTGCAGCATTTGATCGCGATCCCCATCTCGCAGCAGGATTGAACGTCAAAGGCGGTCGCATCATGCACTCGGTGGTCGCTGCGTCGCTTGGCTTTGACACGCTAGAAGGCAGCAGGAACTTTCGTCACGCTGCTGAGTAGATAAGTTTTCGAACCCCCGTGCCGCCGGATCCCTCACCGGCGGTGACCCGCCGGTCGCTTCTCCCCCCCGGAGCGACCGGCTTTCTTTTTTGCGATTTTGTAATTCACCGTAGATTCATCGCAGAGCATGTGTACTGCGCCATCGCCTTCGAAATGTCGCGAAGCGAGTCCATCGTGTTTGACAACGAATCGTCAGGACTTGTGATCATTTCAGGGCAAGCGACGGATCGATTCCGTCCACCGCGTTAGCGGATCAGACACTTCGTTTCGACAGGAACGCAACATGACGAAATTCGGAAAAGTTATCGCTTCTTCGCTCATTGCCGCCACCATGACAGCGACTTTTGCCGCAACTGAGCAAGCTGCTGCTGCGCCGTTCGGAACGGGCGTTTCGGCGCTTTCGAAAGACGCAGGCGCCGTCACCCACGTCTATTGGCGTGGCCACGGCGGTTGGGGCTGGGGCCCCGGTGCTCTCGTTGGCGGTCTCATTGGCGGCGCAATCATCGCAGCCGCTATATCCGAGCATCGCGCCGCACCGCACGACATGGATCGTTGTGCGCGTGATTTCCCAGACTTCAGCTATCGCACCGGCACCTACATCGATCGCCGCGGCGTCGAGCGTGTTTGCCCATATCTGCGATAAGAAATTTGGCGGAGACGCCGATCACGGGACTGTACACTTCCCATAAGAAGTGAGCGCACACCGTAAGCGTCTTGAGCCGAGAACCATGAAATGCCGGCGCCGGATCGAAAGATCGCGGCGCCGGTTCTGGTTAGATCGGATCTCGCGCTCAGCTGACGACGCGAAGCCGCACGGACTGAGGCATTCCCGATAGCAGCGACCAGCGGACCGGTCGCGGTCCGCTCATCCCTGCTGATTTATTTCAAGCTCGGGAAGTTGAATTCCGCACCTTTGCGGATACCTGCCGGCCAGCGCGCCGTCACCGTCTTGAGACGCGTATAGAAATGCACGCCCTCCGGACCGTAAATCGCATGATCGCCGAACAGCGAGCGCTTCCAGCCACCGAACGAGTGATAGGCGACCGGCACCGGCAGCGGCACGTTGATGCCGACCATGCCGACCTCGATCTTGTCTGCGAACGCGCGTGCGGTATCACCGTCGCGCGTGAAGATCGCGGTGCCATTGCCGTACTCGTGCGTGTTGATGAGATCGGCAGCCTCGTCATAGTTCTTTGCGCGCACAACCGAGAGCACCGGTCCGAAGATTTCTTCGCGATAGATCGTCATGTCGCGTGTGACGTTGTCGAACAGCGTGCCGCCGAGGAAGAAACCGTTCTCGTACCCCTGCAGCGTCAGTCCGCGTCCATCGACGACGAGCTTCGCACCTTCCGCGACGCCCTTGTCGATCAGCGACGTGATCTTGCGCTTGGCGTCCGCAGTGACGACCGGACCCATCTCTGATTCAGGGTCTGTCGCGGGGCCGACCTTGAGAGCGCGAACGCGCGGCGCCAAGGCTTCGACGAGCTTGTCGGCTGTCTTTTCGCCGACCGGAACGGCGACCGAGATTGCCATGCAGCGCTCGCCTGCCGAGCCGTAGCCCGCGCCCATCAATGCATCGACTGCCTGATCCATGTCGGCATCGGGCATCACGATCATGTGGTTCTTGGCGCCGCCGAGAGCCTGCACGCGCTTGCCGTTCGCTGTGCCGCGGCCATAGATGTATTGCGCCACAGGCGTCGAGCCGACGAACGATACGGCCGCGATATCCGGATGATCGAGTATGGCGTCGACGATCGTCTTGTCGCCATGAACGATATTGAATACGCCGTCCGGCAGACCGGCCTGCTGGAACAGTTCCCAAATCAGCATGGGCGCCGACGGATCGCGCTCAGACGGCTTCAGGATGAAAGCGTTGCCGCATGCGATGGCGACGGGGAACATCCACATCGGCACCATGGCCGGGAAGTTGAACGGCGTGATGCCGGCGACGACGCCGAGCGGCTGCCGGTCCGACCAGCTGTCGATATCCGGGCCGACATTGCGGCTGAATTCGCCCTTCAAAAGATGCGGAATACCGCAGGCGAAATCGACGACGTCGATGCCGCGCGCCAGTTCGCCGAGCGAGTCGGCGTGCGTCTTGCCGTGCTCACGGGAGATCGCGCGCGCGATCTCGTCTGCGTTCTTTTCTAGCAGCTCCTTGAACTTGAAAAGCGGACGCACGCGCTTCATGGGCGGCGTCGTGCCCCAAATCAAGGCTGCTTTCTTCGCAGCCGCGACGGCGGCGTTAAGATCGTCGACTTTCGACAGCGGCAGGCGCGCAACTTCCTCGCCCGTCGCCGGATTGAAGACAGGCTGCGTACGTTCGGCGTGAGCCGGTGAGTGGCGCCCGTTGATGGCGTTCTCGATCATCTGCATTTGGGTCGGGATCCTCGTTTTTAACTTTCGTCATCCTCAAACGTGAGAGCGCAGCGATCGCGTTCGGGGATCCAGCATAAGAAGCGCCATAGGCTCGTTATCGTGTCTTCGACGAGTCTCGCGCTGGATCCCCGACCCTCAACGCAGATTCTCCGCGCTCGGTCGAGGATGACGATCTGGATTAGTTCATCTCCTTCAGCACCTTCGAGAAGGTGTCGAACAACTGGTCGATTTCGGACTTCGAGATGATGAGCGGCGGCGAAAGCGCAATGATGTCGCCCGTTTGGCGAACCAGAACGCCTTCCTCGAATGTTTTGACGAAACGGTCGAATGCGCGTTTGCCGGGCTGTGCAGGATCAGGAGCGAACTCGACCGCTCCGATAAGACCAATGTTGCGCACGTCGATGACATGCGGCAGGCCCTTCAGCGCGTGAACGCGTTCTTCCCAGTAGGGCGCGAGTTCTGCGGCGCGCGTCAGCAGTCCTTCTTCCGCATAGGTGTCAAGCGTGCCGATGCAAGCTGCTGCAGCCACGGGATGACCCGAATACGTGTAGCCGTGGAAGAAGTCGATCATCCATTCGGGCCCGTTCATGAAGGCATCGTGGACGTGCGATTTGACGAACACTGCGCCCATCGGGATCGTGCCGTTGGTCACGCCTTTCGCCGTCGTGATGATGTCCGGCGAAATGCCGAAATAGTCCGAGCCGAACGGCACGCCGAGGCGGCCGAAGGCCGTAATCACTTCATCGGCGATCAGCAGAATATCGTGCTTCTTGGCGATGGCTTCGAGCCGCTTGAGGTAACCCTTCGGCGGGATCAGCACGCCGGTCGAGCACGCAACCGGTTCGACGATGACGGCGGCGATGGTCGAGGCGTCATGCAGCGCGACGAGACGTTCCAGATCGTCGGCCAGTTCCGCGCCGTGCTCCGGTTCGCCGCGCGTGAAAGCGTTCTTCGCCAGATCGTGCGTGTGCCGCATATGATCGACGCCCGCCACGAGCGCGCCGAACATCTTGCGGTTCGGACCGATACCGCCGACCGACATGCCGCCGAAGTTCACGCCGTGATAGCCGCGTTCGCGACCGATCAGGCGCACCTTCGTGCCGTTCCCTTTGGCGCGATGATAGGCGATCGCCATCTTCAGCGCCGTCTCGACCGACTCAGAACCGGAGTTGGTGAAGAACACATGGTCGAAGCCCTTCGGCGCGATGGCCGTCAGCCGGTTCGCGGCCTCGAACGCCTTGTTGTGGCCCATCTGGAATGTGCCCGCGAAGTCGAGGGTCTCGACCTGGGTTTTGATCGCTTCAGCGATCTTCGGGCGGCAGTGGCCGGCATTCACGCACCAGAGGCCCGACGTGCCGTCGAGCACCTTACGGCCGTCGTTCGTCACGTAATGCATGTCCTTGGCGCCGACGAAGAGCCGCGGGTTCGCCTTGAACTGCTTGTTCGCGGTAAACGGCATCCAGAAGGATGCGAGGTCGTTCGGCTTGATCTGTACGTTCATCTGTTGAGTCCTTTGTTTGCTCCCGGCGACACCCCTTCGGGGGGCCGGCCGCCGGGAGCGATTCCAAATATCAAGCTACCTTCGCCACCGCGTCCGTCAGTGCCGCCTCGAATACGTCCATGCCCTCGCGAACCAGTTCGTCGCTGGCCGTCAGCGGCACCAGAAAGCGGATGACGTTTCCGTAGGTGCCGCACGAAAGAAGAATGAGGCCGCGGTCGCTCGCGGCTTTGAGTAGTGCGCTCGTCAATTCAGGCGCGGGTTCGCCGCTCGCCTTGTCTTTCACCAGCTCGACCGCGCACATAGCGCCGAGGCCGCGCACGTCGCCGATGCAGTTGAGGTTCGAGTTTGCCTGCAACGCCGAGCAGCGATCCGTGATGATCTTGCCGATGGCTTCGGCGCGATCGCACAGCTTTTCATCGTGAATGACGTCGAGCACAGCGTGGGCTGATGCGCACGCGACCGGGTTGCCCGCATAGGTGCCACCGAGACCGCCGGGGTTCGAAGCATCCATCACATCCGCGCGGCCGACGATCGCCGACAGCGGCATGCCGCCCGCAAGACCCTTCGCCATCGTGACGACATCGGCCTTCACGCCGAAGTGCTCCATCGCGAACATCTTGCCGGTGCGCGCAAAGCCGGTCTGGATTTCATCGGCGATCAGCAGAATGCCATGCTCGTCGCAAAGCTCGCGCAGCGCGACCATGAATTCCTTCGGCACGATGTTGAAGCCGCCTTCGCCCTGTACCGGCTCGATGATGATGCCGGCGATGTTGGAAGCGTCGACCGAATGCTTGAACAGCGATTTCAGGCTGCGGATGCTCTGGCCGGTGCTGCCGCCGTGGAAGACGTTCGGGAATTCGACGTTATAAACGTCCGGCGGAAACGGCCCGTAGCCCTTCTTGTAGGGCACGACCTTGCCCGTCAGCGCCATGCCCATCAGCGTGCGGCCGTGAAATCCACCCGCAAACGAAACGATGCCCGGCCGCCCGGTGAATGCGCGCGCGACTTTCACCGCGTTCTCGACGGCTTCGGCGCCAGTCGAAGCAAGCATCGTCTTTGCCGGGCCGGCAATCGGCGCGATGGCGTTAAGCCGCTCTGCGAGGCTCACGTAGTTCTCATATGGCGTCACCTGGAAGCAGACGTGGCTGAAAGCCTTGAGCTGCTCTTCGATGGCCTTGATGAGGCGCGGATGCTGATGCCCGGTGTTGACGACCGCAATGCCCGCACCGAAGTCGATATAGCGCTTGCCGTCCTCGCTCCAGATCTCGGCGTTCTTCGCGGTCTTGGCAAAGATCTGCGTCACGTTTCCGACGCCGCGTGGAACAGCAGCGACGCGACGGGCCTGAAGCTCGGCTGAGGTAGCCATGAGGAATCCTTAAGAGGTTCGAGGGGCAAGCGGACGGGTTCTATGCTTTTTCGGCGGAGCATTAATCGAAATGCCCCGCCGAAACTTGACTGCTAGGCGTTGATGCCGCCAAGGGCGATCATTTTTGTTTCGAGGTATTCGTTGAGGCCCTCGTCCGCGCCCTCTCGGCCAAGGCCAGACTGCTTGATCCCGCCGAACGGCGCGACCTCGTTCGAGAACACGCCTTCGTTGACGCCGATCATGCCGGCTTCCAGCGCTTCCGCCACGCGCCACGCGCGCGAGACGTTCTGGCTGAAGAGGTAAGCGGCAAGGCCGAACGGCGTGCTGTTGGCGATACGGATCGCATCCGCCTCCGTCTCGAACTTGATGAGGGAGGCGACCGGTCCGAAGATCTCTTCGTTCGCGATCTTCATGTCGGTCGAGACGCCGGTCACGATGGTTGGCTCGAAGAACAGCGCGCCGTGATCATCCGGCTTGCCGCCCATCTCGATCTTGGCGCCTTCGGATACAGCGCCGGACAACAGCGACTTCACCTTGTCGATCGCTTCCGAATTGATCAGCGGGCCAACCGTCGATTTCGCATCGCGGCCAGGGGCGACAACGAGCTTCGCCGCCTCTTCTTTAAGCGCCGCAACGAACTTGTCGAAGATGCCCGCCTGCACCAGGATGCGGTTGGCGCACACGCACGTCTGACCTGCGTTGCGGAACTTCGACGCCATCGTTCCCGCGACGGCCTGCTTCAGGTCGGCGTCGTCGAAGATGATGAGCGGCGCGTTGCCGCCGAGTTCGAGTGTCAGCTTCTTGATCGTGTCCGCGCACTGACGATAGAGGATGCGGCCAACTTCGGTCGAGCCCGTGAACGTCAGCTTGCGCACGCGCTCATCTGCCGTCAGAACCTTGCCTATGCCGGGCCCATCCATCGTCGTAATGACGTTGAACACGCCTGCCGGAACGCCCGCATCTTGCGCCAGCTTGGCGAGTGCCAGAGCGCAAAGCGGCGTCTCTTCCGACGGCTTCACGACGATGGTACAACCCGCGGCCAGCGCGCAGCCTACCTTGCGCGTGATCATCGCAATCGGGAAGTTCCACGGCGTGATGGCCGCGCAAACGCCGATCGGCTGCTTGATCGTCAGATAGCGGCGCGACGCGACCGTCGTGGGGATCGTGTGCCCGTAGGCGCGCTTTCCTTCTTCCGCGAACCATTCGATGAACGATGCGCCATAGGCGACTTCGCCGCGCGATTCCGTCAGCGGCTTGCCTTGCTCGGCCGTCATCAGCTGCGCGAGAGATTCCGTATCGGCAATGATGAGGTCGAACCACTTGCGCAGGATCTGCGCCCGCTCTTTAGCAGGCTTCGCAGCCCACGCCGGGAAAGCCTTGTGCGCGGCGTCGATGGCGCGCTTGGCGTCGTCGGGCGTCAGGTCCGGCACATCTACGAGCTTTTCGCCCGTCGCCGGATCCATGACAGGGAATGTCTTCTTTGAGGTGAGCCACTCGCCATCGATGAAGGCGGCGGAGGGGAAGGGGGTCGAGGGTTTTACATTCATTTCACTGCCTCCGGAGGCGTCAGAGTGTGATCGAGACCGATTTCAAATCGGCATACTTATGTAGTGCGTGCAGAGAGCGATCGCGGCCGAAGCCCGACTGCTTGAAGCCGCCGAACGGCATCGTGATATCGCAGCTGTCCCAGCCGTTGATCCAGACGAGGCCGGCGCGGATCTCGCGTGCGGCGCGGTGAGCCAGTGTGATGTCCCTCGTCCAAAGACCGGCGGCGAGGCCATAGTTCGTGTCGTTGGCGATACGAATAGCATCGTCCGCCTCTGTGAAGCGCGTGATGGCGAGCACCGGTCCGAAGACTTCTTCGCGCGCCAGCGTATTCTCCGGCGTCACGCCGGAAAACACTGTCGGCTCGACGTAGAAGCCGCCGCTGCCTTCGAGCGTGCGATTGCCGCCGAGGGCCAGCGTGCCGCCCTCGCGCTTCGCCGTTTCGATATAGCGGAGTGCCGTCTTCATCTGTTCTTCGCTAACCATGGCGCCCGAGGTCGTCGCGGGCTCCAATGGGTCGCCAGCAACGATTTTACGAGCCACCGTTATGAGCCGGTTGGTGAAATCATCGGCTATCGCGTCCTGCACCAGGAGGCGAGATCCGGCAGTGCATACCTGCCCTGAATTATAGAAGATGCCCCACGCGGCTTCGGTCGCGGCGCGGTCGAGGTCGGGGCAGTCCGCAAAGACGATATGCGGAGACTTGCCGCCAAGTTCCAGGCTGACGCGCTTCAGGTTGCTCTGTCCGGAATACTGCATCAGCAGCTTGCCGACCGGGCCCGAGCCTGTAAACGCGATCATGTCGACGTCATTGTGTAATGCGAGTGCTTTGCCGGCTTCCGCGCCGAAGCCCGGAATGACGTTCAGTACGCCCGCGGGAATTCCGGCTTCGAGCGCCAATTCACCAAGCTTCAAAGCCGTCAGCGGCGATTGCTCCGCAGGCTTAAGTATAATGGAATTTCCCATCGCCAGCGCGGGGGCGACCTTCCACATCGCCATGTGCAGCGGGAAGTTCCACGGCACAATGGCGCCGATGACGCCGAGCGGATCATGGACCACGAATGAGAACCTGTCCGGCGCTTCCGGCGCGACTTCGCCGTAAACCTTATCGAGAGCTTCCGCGTAATAGCGCAGTGAGCGGATGGCGTTCGGCACGTCGCCACCGAGCGCATTCGAGATCGGCTTGCCGACGTCGAGGCTTTCGAGAACGGCGAGCGTTTCGATATCGCGCTCCATCAGCTCGGCGAGCTTGAACAGAATGCGCTTCTTCTCGCGATAGTGCAGCTTGCGCCAAGAGCCTTCTTCGAACGCCCGGCGTGCGCTTTTGACGGCGAGATCGACGTCGTCCGGCCCGCATTGCGCGACCTGATTTAGGACGCGCCCATCACGCGGCGAGACATTGGCGAAGGTCTTGCCCGAAACGCTCCCCGTCAGCTTGCCGTCGATAACGGCTTCGCCCGGAATTTTGATCGATCCAGCAACGGCTTCGAAGTGTGCAAGCGATGTCATGATCGTAAAGCCTTATGCAACTTGAGCGTACCATTCATAGTCGAGGGCGGTAACGACACGCTCAAAACTGATGCGTTCGGTCTCTTTCAAGCGATAGTAGACGTCCTGGAACGCCGCGCCGAAAGCCTCGCGTACGACGTCGGACTTACGGAATGTTTGCAGCGCGTTCACCCAGGAGGTGGGCAGTTCGTTGCCGTCGAGTTCTTCCGCATTGCCTTCCGCGTGCTGCCCCGGATCGACGCCGTTGGCGATGCCGTGGCGGACGCCGGCCAGGATACTGGCGATGACGAGGAATGGATTGGCGTCGGCGCCGGATACACGGTGCTCGATACGTGTCGCAGGCCCCGAGCAGCACGGCACGCGCAGCGCCACCGTGCGATTATTGAAGCCCCAGTGCGCCGACATCGGCACATAAGATTCCGGCACGTACCGGCGATAGGCATTCGCCGACTGCGCCCACACCGCCATGAAGTCCGGCATCGAATTCCGCAAGCCGCCGATCGCCTGCCGGAACATCGGTGCCATCGGATCGCCGGCGAAAAGGTTGTTGCCGTGCGTGTCGATCAGGCTGACGTGGACGTGCATGCCGGAGCCGGTCCAATCGTGGTGCGGCTTCGCCATGAACGTCGCTTCGAGATCGTGCGCATGCGCCGCCGCCTTGACGGCACGCTTCAGCAGCACGCCGTCGAGCGCCGCCGTCATGGCCTCACTATGCTTCAGATTGATCTCGAATTGACCAGGGCCGGATTCCTGCATCACGGCGTCGAGCGGCAATCCTTGGGCTTCGGCAATGCGATAGACGTCGTCAATGAACGGGCCGAGCGTGTCCATTTCCTCGAAACCGAACGTCATAGGACGTTCGGGATCGGCAGAGAGACCCGGAGGTGTTACGAGACTGAAAACGCCGTCCGGCGTACGCTTTGTCACGTAGAATTCGAGTTCGACAGCGACGATGGGCTTCTGTCCGGCATCTGCCAATCGCGACACCTGAGCGGCCAGAACGCCGCGTGGGTCCATATCGCAAACGTCGACAGGCACCATCACGGCTTGCCCATGCGAACCCTTGCCGACGGGCACCGGCTTCAGCGTGCCGGAAAGGACGCGGAACGGAATGTCGTGATCGCCCGTCTCCCAGAGCCGACCTGTCTCGGCGATCGAATTGCCGCGCGGATCAAGCACGTAGACCGAAGCTGGAAGCAGAAGCCCGCTTCTCGCAATGCTGACGAGGTCGCCGCGCCGGATGCGCTTGCCTCTCGGCATGCCGTTCATGTCGAACAGCAGAATGTCGATCCAAGACACGCTCGGATTGGCATCGAGGAATTGAGCGGCTTCTTCGACGGAAATGAATGTATCGGTCATGCAGCCTGGCCTTTTGCGATCATACCTCTCGCGGCGTCGCCGAAGCGGCGGAACAGCGCCAGGGATGTTGGGTTGGATGGAACGAGCCATTCGGGGTGCCATTGCACACCGAGTGAGAATGGATTGCCTGAAGCGACGCGCGCGGCTTCGACGAGACCATCCTCAGCGAACGCTTCGGCGACGAGCGGCTTGGCAAGATCTTTGATGCCTTGCCCGTGCAGTGAGTTCACGGAGATCTCATCCTGTCCGAGCCATTTTCTCAATTCGCCTTTCAGCGTCACAGGATGGCGCTCCGCGAACATCACGTCGAAGTCTGTCACCTTCGGCTCGCGATGGTCCGCAAATCCTTCGACGGCGTGAACGGCCTGATGCAGCGTCCCCCCGAGCGCAACGTTGAGTTCTTGGAAGCCCCGGCAGATGGCCATGATCGGCATTTTGCGTTCGACTGCCGCGCGGATCAGCGGCAGCGTCACCGCATCCCGCTCACGGTCGATGGCATCAGGAAGAACAGGCTCTTCGTCTCCATAGTGCTCGGGGTGCACGTTGGCGATTGCCCCCGTCAGCAGGATGCCGGAAGCGACGTCGAGGACAGAGCCGATATCGGCGATCCCTTTGCCCACCGGCAGAAGCAGCGGCTGGCATTCTGAAATCTCCGCCACGGCGAGCGAGTACTTCCGCCCGGCAGCGTCAGCGAGGAGGTCGCTGACGATGCCGGTGCTGCATGCAACGATAATGATAGGCCGACTCATGCCGCCATCTCTCCCTGGACGGCAACCAGCGTCTGATCGAGCGCCTTCTGGATCACGCGACCCGCTTCCTCGAACTGCTGTTCCTCCCAGGTCAGCGGCGGCGCGCAAACCATCGTGTCCCAGACGGCGCGCATGATGAAGCCTTCGCGGAAGAAGTGGTCGCGGCAGATGAGGCCGACGCGTCCCGGATTGTCGAAGCGGCGGCGCGTTCTCTTGTCAGCCACAAGCTCGATCGCGCCCATCATGCCGACAGTGCGAACCTCGCCGACGAGCGGATGATCCTTGAACCGGTCGAAGAGTTTCGCCAGCGCCGGGCCGGTAAACTCTTTGACCTTTGGCACGAGCCGTTCGCGCTCCATGATCTCAAGGTTCTTGAGCGCCACGGCGCACGCCACCGGATGGCCCGAGAACGTGTAGCCATGGTTGAAATCGTCGTCCTTCGCCATCAGCGCTTCGACGATCTTGTCGTCGACGAGCACACCCGACAGCGGGATGTAGCCCGATGTCGCCGCCTTCGCGAAGGTGATGAGGTTCGGCCGGACGCCATAGAAATCCGAGGCAAACCAAGTGCCCAGACGCCCGAAGCCGGTAATGACTTCGTCAGCCAGCAGCAGGATGCCGTACTTGTCGACGATGCGCTGAACCTCGGGCCAGTAGGTCGACGGCGCGATCTTGACGCCGCCAGCGCCCTGGACCAGTTCGCCCGCAAACGCGGCGACGTTCTCCGGTCCGCAGCGCAGAATTTCTTCTTCGATGGCGCGAGCCGCACGAAGACCGAACGCTTCCGGCGTTTCGCCAGGGAAGGAGTCGCCATACCAGTACGGGTCCATCACGTGGCGGAAGCCTTCGTAGACCGGATAGCTGTGCTGGTGCACGTGGCTCATGCCGCCCATCGAGCCCGCCGCGATCGTCGAGCCGTGGTAGGCGTTCTTGCGGCTGATGATGATGCGCCGCTTCGGCTCGCCCTTCAGCGCCCAGTAGTGTCGGATCAGCCGGATTGCCGTGTCGTTCGATTCCGAGCCCGACGAGCCGAAGAAAACCTGGTTGAGGTGCGCCGGCGCAATCTCTGCGAGCTTGCGCGACAACTCGACGACCGGCGGATGCGTCGTCTTGAAGAACGTATTGTAGAACGGCAGCTCGACCATCTGGTCGTAGGCGGCCTGCGCCAGCTCTTTGTTGCCGTAGCCGATGTTCGTTGTCCAAAGGCCGGCCATGCCATCGAGAATGCGATGGCCTTCGCTGTCGATCACATACGGACCTTCGCCTTTGACGATGACGCGAACGCTGCCGCTGCCTCTCAGCGACTGGTGGTCGGAGAAGGGATGAAGATGGTGCTGCGCATCGAGTTGTTGGATCTGTTGCGTCTGAATACGGTTGGACACGAGGAAGCCTCCAGCAGGAAAAGGAACAAGACGGGCCTTGCGGGCCCGATGAGAATTGCGTGCTCGGAGAGTTCAGTGCGGCGTGTAGCCGATGCGTGCGCAGAGCTTAAGAAGCTCGCGCTTGGGATGAGGGATGCTGCTCATGGAACGCGGCGCCTCATGGCGGTGAACGCTATCACCACCATCGTACCAAGCCGGAAACCCGATATGCAACAGTGCCATAACGCGACGTTCCCCGGGCCGAACCACGATCCGCGCCTAGCTGCGAAGCTCGATAATTGACACAAGATTGACTTGCTTCTTAGAACAGTTCGAGTGTAAAGTCTACACCGTAGAAGTCAAGGGGCTGGACGGATGACTGAGCCAAAATCGCGGGCACGGCGTGGCGTTGAGAAATCCGAGATCCTTCAGGCGGCGTTCGATCTGTTCGCCGAGGTTGGGGAAGCGTCGTTCTCTATTCGGAAGGTAGCGGCGATCGTCGGGGTGGACCCGATGACGGTTCTGCATCACTTTGGCTCGAAGGATGAACTTCTGCGTGCCATCGCCGATCATGGCCTCCGAAGCGTCGAGATGCCGGCCGCAACCCCGAACTGGCGCGATGATTTAAGGGCGGTCGCCAAGGCTTACCGGATGCTTGCGCATCATCACCCGCGCGTCTTTCCGCTGCATTTTCGCTACAACGCGACCGGTCCCGCGGACCACATTTCGAGTGAAATCGTCTACTGCGCCCTGCGCCGTGCCGGGTTGACCGACACCGCGGCGGCAGGCCTCGGCCTCGCTTTCTACGCGTTCGTTTTGGGGTTTGCGCTCGCCGAAGCCGAAGGGCTTCTGCGCGCGATCGGCCCATCCGAAGAGGCTGAATTGAGCGCGCTCGATCCGACGAAATATCACGCCACGCAAGACCTCATTCCCGTTTTGAAAACGCTCGATCCGGGCCTGGCGTTCGAAGACTCTATGGACGTCTTCATTTCGGGTATCGCCGATCTGGCGCGGTCGAGACCTCGCCAGAAACCGGTCGTCACGTGCGAAGCCAAGTGTGCATGAGCGAAGCTGCTCTCTGAGGGGGCGGCTGGTGGCGCCATTTGATGCTTGCAAGCCGCTGATTGAAGGACATTATTGAGCGGGCAAGCGGCGAGATTGGGAGAGCGGCAATGTATCGGGTGCACGCGGGCGGAACGACCTACACGTTTTCATCCTTGAAAGAGCTTTTAGCGAAAGCGACCCCGCCGCGCTCGGGTGACGTGCTGGCCGGCGTCGCCGCCAAGTCCGCCGCTGAGAACGTCGCCGCCAAAATGGCGCTTGCCGATGTGCCGCTGAAGAAATTTCTCAACGAAGCCGTCGTCCCCTACGAAGACGACGATGTTACGCGCCTGATTGTCGACACGCACGACGGCGCGGCGTTCGCACCCGTGTCGCATATGACGGTCGGCGAATTCCGCGATTGGCTGCTGTCGGAAAAGGCGACCCCGGAGAAAGTCTCGGCGCTCGCGCCCGGGCTGACGCCGGAAATGGTCGCCGCCGTTTCGAAGATCATGCGCAATCAGGATCTCGTGCTCGGCGCCAAGAAGGCGCACGTCATCACGAAGTTCCGCGATACCATCGGCTTGCCGGGCCACATGTCCGTGCGTTTACAACCCAATCATCCGACCGACGACAAGAAGGGCATCGCCGCCTCAATGGTCGATGGCCTGATGTACGGTTGCGGTGATGCGGTCATCGGCATCAATCCCGCGAGCGATAACATCGGCGCTATCACTGATCTTCTGGTGATGATGGATGACGTTATCCGCCGCTTCGAAATCCCGACGCAGAGTTGTGTGCTGACCCACGTCACGACGACGATCGACGCCATCGCCAAGGGCGCGCCCGTCGATCTCGTCTTCCAGTCGATTGGCGGCACACAAGGCGTGAATGACAGTTTTGGCGTGAAGCTTTCGCATCTGCAGGAAGGTCGCGAAGCGGCGCTGAGCCTGAAGCGCGGCACGGTCGGTGACAACTGCATGTACTTCGAAACCGGGCAGGGCTCGGCGCTCTCGGCCGACGCGCACCACGGTTGCGACCAGCAGACGCTCGAAGCCCGAGCATACGCAGTTGCGCGGCAGTTCAAGCCGCTACTCGTCAACACCGTGGTCGGATTCATCGGCCCGGAATATCTCTATAACGGCAAGGAAATCATCCGCGCCGGTCTCGAAGATCACTTCTGCGGTAAGCTGCTTGGCCTGCCGATGGGCTGCGATATCTGCTACACGAACCACGCTGAAGCCGACCAGGACGACATGGACATCCTGCTGATGATGCTCGGCGCTGCCGGCGTCACCTTCATCATGGGAATCCCCGGCGCGGACGACATCATGCTGAACTACCAGTCGACGTCGTTCCACGATGCGCTTTACGTGCGCGAGGCGCTGGGCCTCAAGCGCGCGCCCGAGTTCGACGCATGGCTGACGAAGATCGGTGTGACCGATGCGAAGGGCCATCTCGCGCCGCATCGTCCGGGCAATCCGCTTCTCACCCACGCTCAAGCATTGGCGGCGTAACATGACAGCGGATCCCTGGGCCAATCTCAAGCAGTTCACAGACGCGCGCATCGGCCTCGGCCGCTCAGGCTCGGGTATGCCGACGCATGAAGTCCTGGACTTCGCGTTGTCTCACGCCATGGCACGCGATGCCGTGACGACGCCGATCGACTGGACGCCGATCGAAAAAGGTTTAGCCGATCTCGGCTTGCCGACACTGCGCATCGGCAGCGCCGCGAACGACCGCGCGGAATACCTCCGCCGCCCGGACCTGGGCCGCAAATTATCCGATCATTCTCGGGAAGCGCTGATGCGCGCCGCCGAAATGGAGGACGGCAAGCCCGATCTCGTCGTTCTTGTCGGCGATGGGCTGTCGTCGATGGCCGTTGCGGCCAACACGATCGCCTACATGGCCGCGCTCTTGCCGCACGTCGTTAAAGCAGGCTGGAAAATGTCACCCATCCTGCTGGCCGACGACGCACGCGTCGCGCTGGGTGATGAAGCCGGAGAAATCCTCGGTGGCAAAGCCGTGCTGGTGCTGATCGGGGAGCGCCCGGGTCTGTCCTCACCCGATAGCCTTGGCGTTTACATTACCTTCTCGCCGCGGGTTGGCATCAAGGATGCCGACCGCAACTGCATCTCGAATGTCCGCCAGCGCGGATTGTCCTACGACGAGGGCGCCTTCAAGACGGCTTGGCTCCTGCGCGAAGCGTTCCGTCGCGGCCTGACCGGCGTGAACCTGAAGGACGAATCCCAGTTCCTGATCGAAGGCCACAAAGGGCCCGAGCTGATCGGGTAAGGATCCCTCTCCCCGAAGGAAGAGGGAAGTGATTCCTCACACTGCCGTAAAGCAGTTGTCGACGAAGATCGACGCGCCGTTGACGAAGCTCGCTTCGTCACTGGCAAGAAAGAGAGCCGCATTGGCCACTTCTTCCGGTTTGCAGAGGCGGCCCTGCTGCACGGCCAGTGCTTCCTCCGATGCGTCGACACCGAGCTTTTGCAGCTCCGCCACTTCCCGCAATCCGTGCGGTGTCGCCACAAAGCCGGGGGCGACGGCATTGCAGCGAATGCCTTTGTCGCGATACTCGACCGCGATCGAGCGCGCGAACATGTGGCAGGCCGCTTTCGATGTGTTGTAAGCCGTCTCGAGCGGCGTCGCGGCGATCGCCGAGATCGACGATGTGCACACGATCGAGCCGCCGCCCATCTCGATCATGCCCGGCAGAACGGCCTTCGTCATGAGGAACATGCTGGTGACGTTGACGCCCATCAGCCAGTCCCATTCCTTCAGCGTCATCTCGAGGAATGGCTTGATGATGATCGTGCCCGCATGATTGAACAGCACGTTCGGCTGCCCGAGGGCCGACGTGACCTTGGCGACCGCATCGTTGACCTGTCCCTCGTCCGCGACATCGGCCGCAACGAAAACCGCTTTGCCGCCCTTGCCGTTGATCTCGTCGACGACGGCCTGCCCTTCCTTCTCGCGGCGGTCGATAACGCCAACGGCAGCGCCTTCGGCTGCGAACAGAAGCGAGGAGGCGCCGCCCATTCCTGTCGATCCACCTGAGATAATTGCAATCTTGCCTTTGAGCCGGTCCGCCATCGTCAACACTCCTTGTCGTAGTCATTTGGCTGGACGGGTTTAACAGAAACGGGCCGGATCGCTTGATCTGGCCCGTACGATTTCTTGACATCTGACAGCGTGCCGCGGCGGCGCTCTTACTGAGGCTTCATCCGAGCGAGCCGATCGGTGGTCGGCTCAAGGCGGAACATGGAAGCCTCGCTGCTGTCTTGCAGAAGGTAAATATAGCCGTCGGGCCCGACCGCCACGTCGCGGATGCGCCCCATCGTGTGATGCAGGTAGCGCTCTTCTTTAACGACGCGACCCGAGTCGATGTGCAACCGGACAAGGCATTCGCCCGCAAGCGATCCGACGAGAAAGTTGCCACGCCAGTCGTCGGGCATGATGTTCCCGTAATAGGAAACCAAGCTCGCAGCCGCAACCGAAGGCACCCAATAGTGGATCGGATCGATAAGGCCAAGCGCCGACGTCTTGTCCGAGATGATCGTCTCGTCGTAGTTGGTGCCATACGTGACGAGCGGCCAACCGTAATTTCCACCGGCCTTGATAAGGTTGAGTTCATCGCCACCCTTCGGGCCTTGCTCGACCGCCCAGATCTGACCGTCGCCCACGTTGCCGATGATGCCCTGTGGATTGCGATGGCCGTAGCTGTAGATCTCCGGCAACGCGTCGGCGCGTCCGACGAAGGGATTGTCCTCTGGGATCGAACCGTCGACGTTGATGCGGATGATCTTGCCGCCGTCATCCAGCAGATTCTGCGCCCGCTCCATCTGGAAGCGATCGCCGATCGTCAGATAGAGCTTATGATCTGGGCCGAATGCAAGGCGGCCGCCGATCTGATCGAGGCCTTTCGCAGCCGGCCGGCTTTCGAAAATAACCCGATTGTCGATAAGCGAATTGCCGTCGAGTGTGGCACTCATAATACGGATTGTGCCCGCTTCCGGAGTGCCGTGCATATAACTCAGGAATAAGCGGTGATTCTTCGAGAAATCCGGATCGACCAAAACGTCGAGCAATCCGGAATGGCTGCAGCACAGAACTGTCGGCACGCCGGAGATCGGCTGCGACTGCAATTGATCGCCCATGACGACGCGCAACCGGCCGGGCCGCTCGGTGACGAGCAGGCGTCCGTCCGGCAGGAAAGCCATAGACCACGGGCTTTCTAGCTTGTCGGCAACCTTCCGTAACTCATAGGGAAAATCCTTGTCCGCGACATCGCGCGGGTCTTCGGGCGGCTGTAGCGCGTCAACACGCGGCTCGTCCGAACCGATCTCTGCGCGGCTCACTTCCGGCGTCCCCAAAAGGAGGGCGGCGAACAATGCCGTTACAAAGCTGGATTGAATTCCGAGGCGCCTTCCAAGGGCTGATGTTCTGTTTTCCAACTTGCCCCAATCCCTCAATCGAAAAAACCGCCGTATGCGGATTTGTGATACTTTTAAGACTATTCGGAATGTGGGCGTGAGCAAGCCCAAAAAATGAACGTTCGGTCAGCTGCGCGGCTTAGGAGAGTCCGCGTATCTTGGGCATTAGCTTTTCCGTTCTAATACGAAATGCGCCGACCAAAGTTCCATGTCGGATGAAAGCCTTAGGCTGAGGACTAGGCGGCGGCGCCGACCTCATGCGAGAGTTGGATCGGACGCGCTAGCCTGCCGGCTGTCGCTAACCATGACCAGCGGGCCGCCCTCCCATGCTAGCCGGATCGAATCGCCTGCCGCTTGCTACTGTCATCGCCGGCATCCTATTGGCGGCTTGCGTCGGGCTCCGCATCGCCGACCCTGACCCCGTCGCCCGGCTCCGCCTGTCCGTCTTTGATACCTACCTTCGTAGCGCCCCTCGCGCCTTGGACACCTCTTTTCCAGTTCGGATCGTCGCCATTGACGAAGCATCCCTTGCGCGCGTCGGTCAGTGGCCGTGGCCGCGCGACCGGCTTGCCGCCATCGTAACGAAGCTCGCGGCGGCGGGAGCCGCGTCGATCACGTTCGATATGGTTCTCGCCGAACCCGATCGGTTGTCGCCCGAGGTTCTTGCCCAATCCCTGGCGGCCAACCCCCGTGCGACGGCTCTGGCTGCTGCACTCGCTGGTCTGCCGTCGAACGATGAAACGCTCGCCAGAGCTATCGCCCCCGCGCCGGTTGTGCTCGGAGTAGCTGGCGACAACAGCCGCGCGCGGGAGAAGGGGGTCGGCCGTTATCCCGGCGCAATATCGTACGCGGGCGACGATCCGGCCGCCTTCGTTCATGCCTTCTCCGACGGCGTCGAGAACCGTCCGCAGCTAACGAAAGCCGCACGCGGCATCGGCGCAGTCAACTGGCTGCCGTCCAGCGATCAGGTCGTGCGCCGGATCCCGCTGCTGGTCTCGATCTCCGGTAACCTTTACCCTTCGCTGGCTCTGGAAGCCTTCCGCGTCGGCACGGGCCAATCGACGATATTCATCAAGTCGTCGGGAGGCAGCGGCGTGCTGGCCTTCGGGCAGAAGACCGGGATCGACAGCGTTCGCGTCGGGCAAACGGTGCTTCCCACGGACGGACGCGGCGAACTCTGGCTGAAATTCTCGCGCAGCGATCCGCGCCGCGATATTTCCGCCGTCAAGGTTTTGGACGGTACATTCGATCGGGCGGAGGTGAAGGGACGCCACATCATCATCGGCGCGACGGCGACGGGCCTGCTCGATTTGCGCGCGACCCCGCTCGACGTTGCGGTCCCCGGTGTCGAAATTCACGCTCAGGCCCTGGAGCAAATTCTGTCAGGCGACCACCTTGTGCGCCCAGCCTATGCAACCGGCGCCGAGATCGCGTTCATCCTGATCGTCGGAGGTCTCGTCGCGTGGTTGATTGAGCGGTCCGGAGCACTTGTTGCCGCCATAGTCGGCGCCGGTGCAATAGCGTTGATCGTTGCCATGTCGTGGTTCGACTATGCCTACATGGGGATGCTGTTCGACCCTATTTATCCCTCGCTCTCGGTCGCGCTGCTCTATCTCGGCGTCTCGCTGACGAGTTATCTGAAATCGGAAATCGAGCGCGCCGAGATCCGCTCCGCGTTCGGTCACTACGTTTCAGCGCCGCTCGTCGAAGAGCTGGCGCGCAATCGCGACAAGCTGAAGCTCGGTGGTGAGACGCGCGAGGTGACGTTGCTTTTCGCCGACGTTCGCGGCTTCTCGAAAATATCGGAAGGTATGCGCGCGGAGGAATTGATCCGTTTCGTCAATCGGCTGTTCACGCCGTTGACCGATGAGATCTTGAGCCACAACGGAACCATCGACAAATTCATGGGCGATGCTGTCATGGCCTTTTGGAATGCGCCGCTCCCCGATCCCGCGCACGCCGCCAACGCCTGCCGAACCTCATTGGCGATGCTGGAGGCGCTGGCCCGATTGAACGGCGAGCTCGAGGCTGAATGCCTCGCCAGCAGCGCGCCCTTCGCTCCGATCCGCATCGGCATCGGCTTGAACACGGGCGAATGCGTCGTCGGCAACGTCGGCTCGCCGCAGCGCTTCGACTATTCGGTTTTGGGTGATGTTGTGAACGTCGCCGCCCGCTTCGAGGAGGCCACGAAGACCTATGCGGCGGGTATCATCGTTGGCCAACGAACGGCGGCCGAGGCGCCGCAATTTGCACTTCTTGAACTCGGTGCCGTTACCCCGCGCGGCAAGGATAGGCCCGAAATCATATTCGCGCTGCTCGGCGACGAGGCGCTGGCGCGTTCCGAAGATTTTATGCGCTGGGAAATGGCGCACGCCGCCTTTCTATCCGCGAAAAGCGATGGCGACGGAGATCGTATGCACGCCGCCGTCGCCAACTGTTTGCAGTACGCATCGGGCAGTATGGCCGACTACTATCGCAAGGCCCTCGCCGAAGGTACCGCGCGCCGCTAGTCAGGCCGCACAGCGCTCAGGTCAGCGCCCGCGATTGCTGCCATAGCTGCCGCCATCGGAACTGCCGTGATGTCGGCCGCCGCCGAAGCCGCCCATGCCGCCACCGATCACGATGCCCATGCCGGTCATGCATCCATCGCAGCCGCCACCGTACGCGCCGTCACCCGACTTCGGCTTGCGCGTTGCGACCTTCTTTTTCGGCGGCGTCTTTCTTGGCTTCTCAGCCTTCTTCGTCTTGATCGGCTTGGTCGGAATGATCTGCAGATGCGGATTGAGGCACTTCTGATCCGGCTCGTCTGCAAAGTTCGCTTCGATGATCTGCGCGCGTGAAAGCTGCGGATTGGGATCGATCGACGGCGTGTTGATCACGAACGGGAACGCGGTGTCGAAGGCGACAGCGTTGCTGTCCGGCATTTTCGACCAGTTGAACGGCCCTGTGACGGCGCCATCCGGACCAATGTGCATCATCTGCCCTGGCCGATCGAGGACGCGGCACACGTTTTTCTTTCCCGTCGCTTCGATCGCGCCTTCATGCAGCAGGACCCACACCGATCTGTCCGGCAACACGTAAGTGTCGAATATCGTGCCGCGCACCGTAATGGACGCGTTCGGTGTGTTAATGACGTACGTCGGCTTTTTCGCGACGCCGGTGATGAAGCGGAACGCGCCCTTCGCCAGGTTCAGAATGATCGAACCGGCTTTCTTGTCGCTATCGTAGACGAACTTGTCCAGCACGAGCCGGGACCCGGGCCCGAGCGCGAGCTTGGTATCGTCATCAAGCTTGAATTCGCCTTGAGCGTCGGTATTGACCTCGATGATCTCGTCTTGCCGAACATCGTCGCCGCGAGCGAGGCGGCGCTCTTCTTTTGCAAAGTCCGCCATGACGATGTTGGTGATCACGACCGCATCGCCGATCCGATCTCCCGATGCAGCCAATGTCGGAGAGGAAAGCGCAGCGAGCGAAGCGGTTCCCACAGCGGTGAAGACGAATGCGAACGACATCAACGAAGATCGGGGCATGTCACGGCTCCAGGATCGTGTATCCGAACTCTGTGCACTTTATGATTAACACAGTTGCGCAGTATCTGCTCGTTTATGCAGAAGTTCTGTAAACGGCTGTACCCGAGGTGACACGCAATGACGCGTCGCCGGGTGCAATTGAATTGGTATGGATTCGAAATCGTTTGAGTCCGTCTCGGTAACAGCGATCAGTCGTATTTGAACGGCGTA
The DNA here is from genome assembly GCA_018242255.1 of Pseudomonadota bacterium. Classification (GTDB taxonomy): domain Bacteria; phylum Pseudomonadota; class Alphaproteobacteria; order Rhizobiales; family Hyphomicrobiaceae; genus Hyphomicrobium_B. Next base: position 22,878 of record JAFECH010000357.1, read on the forward strand.
TGGCACGTGGGCGGACGCCAAGGCCGGTCGAATTTTCTGCTGCGCGATCCCTCTTGATTATTTCAATATTAGTTGAAATAATGAAGTATGAATGAGACACAGGCCGTCACCGCGCTTTCCGCGCTCGCTCACAGACATCGGCTGCAAATCTTCAGGCTGCTTGTCGTGGCGGGACCCACAGGCGTTCCCGCAGGTGAGATCGCCGAAGCCATCGGCATCAACCCGACCGCATTGACGTTCCATCTCAAGGAACTTGCGAACGCCGATCTCGCCACAGCAACGAGAGAGGGCCGCTACGTGCGCTATGCCCTTCATGTCGACGGAATGCGCCGGGTCATCAGGTATCTGACCGAGGATTGCTGCCAAGGTCGTAAGGAGCTTTGCGGCTTGCCGACGATGCGTGGTCGTGAAACGTGCAAGCCCCGCGCAGCACGCGAAAGGGCTTGAGCATGGCAGGTTACTCGGACAGCAGGAAGCTTGGCGCGGAGTTTGTCGGCAGCGCATTCAAGACGCATGCTGCCACGACGGAATAAAAATATGAGCATCACGATCTATCATAACCCCGCCTGCGGGACATCACGCAACACGTTGGCGATGATCCGCCAAAGTGGACAAGAGCCGCACATTATCGAATATCTGAAGCAGCCGCCGACACGCGCCCAATTGGTGGACCTGCTCTCGGCGATGAAGATGCGGCCGCGAGAACTCTTGCGCGAGAAGGGCACACCATATGCGGAACTTGGTCTTGCCGATCCGAAATGGACCGACGATCAGCTCATCGATTTTATGATTGAGCATCCAATCCTGATGAATAGGCCCGTCGTCGTGACGCCCTTGGGTGTTCGGCTGTGCCGTCCATCGGAAGCCGTGCTTGAAATTTTGCCGAACCCCGATATCGGCAACTTCGTAAAGGAGGATGGCCAAGCCGTCGTCGGAAAAGCCGATGCCGAGGCGGCGCCGCAAAAGCAATGACCAAGCACAAGCCTGATCTTCCCAATACCAATGCCGACTGTTTTCGGGTGCCCTCACAGGACCTGCTCGAATCCGCGCAGTCGATTTCTCACAAGCCGCGTGTGCTTCTTCTTTACGGGTCGCTCCGCGAACGATCCTACAGCCGCTTTCTTGCCGAGGAAGCCGCCCGTCTCCTGGCGGCATTCGGAGCCGAAACGCGCACATTCGATCCCCGCGGTTTGCCCTTGCCTGATGGCGAGCCGGATACACATCACAAGGTCCGCGAGTTGCGTGAGCTTGCGGCGTGGTCGGAAGCCCAGGTCTGGTCGTCGCCCGAGCGTCATGGCGCCATGAGCGGCACCATGAAAGCCCAGATTGACTGGATTCCGCTGGCGGCTGGGGCCGTGCGTCCGACGCAGGGAAAAACCCTCGCCGTCATGCAGGTGTGCGGCGGCTCACAGTCGTTCAACGCCGTCAATCAGATGCGTGTGCTGGGGCGTTGGATGCGCATGATTACGATTCCCAACCAGTCCTCCGTCGCAAAGGCATTTCAGGAATTCGATGAACACGGCCGCATGAAGCCGTCAGCGTTCTACGACCGTTTGGTCGACGTCATGGAGGAGCTTGTGAAGTTCACTTTATTGACTCGAGGCCGAGCGGATTATCTCGTTGATCGCTACAGCGAACGCAAGGAGAGCGCGGAGGCATTGTCCCGCCGCGTCAATCTCACAAAAGCGACCTGAGGCATTTCAGAATAATCGCGCGCCGTTCGGCACTTTGATGTCTGGAGCGAACAAAACGACTTCACCGTCCTCGTCGGGAAAGCCGAGCGTCAGCACTTCCGACATGAACTTGCCGATCTGGCGTGGCGGAAAATTCACGACCGCCGCCACTTGCCGCCCAATCAGCGTCTCGCAATCGTAATGCCGAGTGATCTGGGCACTCGACTGCTTGACGCCGATCCCGTCGCCGAAGTCGATCTTCAGTTTCAGCGCCGGCTTCTTGGCCTCCGGATAAGGCTCCGCCGCGACCACGGTGCCGACGCGAATGTCGACCGTCAGAAACTGATCGAACGTGATCGCCGGAGATGCCGGGGCGTTCGGATCATGGACCAGATGCATCGCGACACCTTTCGTTCATCACATTGCTACTCCCTGCGCGCGGGTAGAGGGTAAGGGACGGCAAAACGAGCGATGCGAAGCTTGTTACTTCGGCTTGCCGCCGAGCTTGCCCGTTAAGAATTGCGCTTCGCCGTTGCCGAACGACCAGTCCGCGTCGGTGTTGGTGATGAAGTGCACCATCACATCGCTCGGCGCGATGCCGCAACGCTTCGACAGAGCCTCGGTCAGCAGGCGATAGAAGTTCGTCTTCTCTTCCGTTGTGCGCGGCCGCGTCGTCACTTGTACCAGAACGACCTTATCGGTACGCGGAATGTCGAGGCCGGTGTCTTCGATACGTACGCGGCTGGGCTCGTGCTCGTGCACGATCTGGTAGCGGTCCCGAACCGGCACATTGAAAGCTTCGAGCATCGCGTCATGTGCGGCATCGAGCAATGCGGTGATTTCGGCGTCGGTTCGGCCTTTGATAACGTCAAAACGAAGAAATGGCATGCAAGCGTCCTTGAGCTGAGAGGGGGATTTATTTCGATACGTCGACGATAACGCGGCCGCGAATCTTGCCATCGATCAAATCGCGCGCGGCATCGATTGCGCCTGAAAGCGGGATCGTGCGCGTCATGCCGTCGAGCTTCGCAAAATCGATTTCACGCGCGAGCCGGTTCCACGCTTCGGTCCGATCTGCCAGCGAACGATAGACGGAATTGATGCCAACCAGGATCACGCCACGCAGAATGAACGGCGCGACACTCGCCGGAAAATCGAGACCCTGCGCCAAGCCGCACGCGGTGACGACACCGTCGTCTTTCATCTGTGCGCAAACATTCGCTAACGTATGGCTGCCGACGCTATCGACCGCGCCTGCCCATCGCGTCTTCTGAAGCGGCCGTCCGGCCGCCGACAGTTCTTTGCGCTCGATGATCGTTTTGGCGCCGAGACCCTTGAGATAGTCGGCTTCCTCCGGCCGTCCCGTCGAAGCGGCAACCTCGTAGCCCAGGCGCGAGAGAAGGAGCACCGCGACACCACCGACGCCGCCACCCGCGCCGGTCACGATGATCTCACCCTTGTCCGGCGTCACGCCCTGCTTTTCGAGCGCCATGACGCACAGCATCGCCGTATAGCCAGCCGTGCCGAGCGCCATCGCGTGCGCCGCGCTCATACCGTCGGGAAGCGGGATCAGCCAATCGCCTTTGACGCGCGCATATTGAGCCAAGCCGCCCCAATGGTCTTCGCCGACACCGAAGCCATTGAGGATGACGCTATCGCCCGCCTTGAAGCGTGGGTTCGAACTCTCTTCCACAATGGCCGCGAAATCGATGCCCGGCACCATAGGAAACGATCGCACGACCGGCACTTTGCCCGTGATAGCCAGACCATCCTTGTAGTTGAGCGTCGAATAATTAACGCGAACCGTCACATCGCCATCGGGGAGTGCCGACTTTTCAAGCTCCGCGAGACGCGGTCCCGAGCGTTCGCTGCTTCGTTCGATCAGGATAGCTTTGAACATCTGGGTCTCCACGACACCGAGGGGTTCGGCGCGTTTAACGCCCGGAGACACCCGATGCAACACGGAGCGCAAACAAAAATCGCGGCCGGGAGCTCCCAGCCGCGATTTGCATGCGTGCTATGCGTGGCGCCTCACATCCGGACGCGTTCTTTCTTGGGATCGTAGAACGGGAACGGCACCACCTTTGCCTTGAAGCGCTTCTGCAAGCCGTCGAGGCGGCCGATCTCGAGCGCCGTATCATTTGCCGCGTGAATGGCTTCGATACGCGCAAACGCCAGCGTTTTCTTCAGCAGCGGCGAACGCATTGCGCTCGTCACGATGCCGACTTGCGCCCGGCCGATGTAAACCGGATCGCCGTGAGATGGCTTCTCGTTGCCTTCGATCTCAAGGCCAACCAACTTGCGCAGCGGATGAGCGCGGCGGTTCTCGATGGCGGCCTTGCCGATGTAGTCGTCTTCCTTCTTCGTCGGCACCGTGAAGCTGATGCCGGCTTCCAGCGGATCAGTGGTCGAGTCGAAGTCATGGCCGCCGAACACGAGGCCGGCTTCGATGCGCACCATATCGAGCGCGTCGAAACCGAAGGGCTGGATCTTGAACGGCGCACCCGCCGCCATGATCGCATCCCAAACAGCCGGCGCATCTTTCGGATGACAGAACACTTCGTAGCCGAGCTCGCCGGTGTAGCCAGTGCGCGACACAAGCACCGGAATCCCCGCAACGCCGCCGATGCGTCCGATCGTGAAGCGGAAAACTCCAAGCTCCTGCATCGTCGGGCGGCTGGGCGCCGTCTCGACGATCGAAGCGAGAATCTCGCGCGATTTCGGCCCCTGGACGGCGACGTTATTGAGTTCGTTCGTCGCCGTCTTGAGGTTCACTTTGTAGTCCGTTTTCGCGAGCTGCTCTTTCAGCCAGATAAGGCTGGCGTCATCGCCGCCAATCCAGCGGAAGTTGTTCTCGCCCAAGCGGAACAGTGTGCCGTCGTCGACCATGCCACCGTGCTCGTAGCACATCGGCGTATAGTAGATCTGGCCGACCGACAGCTTGCGCACGTCGCGCGTGATGATGCCGTTGAGGAATTGCTCGGCATCCGGCCCCAGCACTTCCATCTTGCGCAGCGGCGATAGGTCCATGATGACCGCCCGCTCGCGGCACGCCCAATATTCCTCGATGGCTCCGGCGTTGGCATAACAGTGCGGCACCCAGAAACCGCGATAGTCGCCGAAGTTACGGGTGAGGGCTGACGTGCGCGGGTGAAATCCCGATTCTCTTGTCAGCTGCATTGGTGCATCCGGTGCCATTCTGTATCCGATCGAGCGCTTGAACGGGGTATCCTTCGGGTAGACCCGAACGTGGATTTCGGTGAGGTTCCAGCCGTTCGACGCGTCGATGTCGGCCGGGCAAGAAGATGTGCCGCAGACAAGATCGGTCAGCGCGCGCATCATCACGTAGTCGCCGGGGCGCGACCACGGTTCGTCGGACCATATGTTGTTATGGCAGTCGACGTTGGTGTTGAAAAAGAAGTTGATCGCCGGCCAGCCCTTATAGCTGCCGATCGGATAATCCTTCAGCGCCGTATTGAAGTTGTCCGAGCAGTTCGGATGACCGAAGTAGCCCATATCTTCGTAATAGCGCGTCGTGCAAGCGAGGTTGAACGTGTCATGCCGCCCGACGGTATCCTGCACGACTTCGACCAGCGGATTGCGGTCGCGATCGAAGAACTTCGAAAATAAGCCGGGCTTTGGATAAGCCATGCCCGTCATCGTTCGCGTCGTCGTCGAGTCGAGCCCGAGCACATTGCCCTTGTCGAGTTCCTTGCGATTGAACGCCAGGAAGTCCGAGCACTGACGCCCTTGAACGTCGATGATCTGAATGTATTCGCCTTCGTGAACCTCGAAGCTTTCCGCACTCGCGATGTTGATGCGGATATCGAGCCGCGGCTCCGCGATCGGATCGGGCAGTCTCGCTTCGTTGAGAAGCTTCGGATTGGCGCGTTGAATGAACACGAGAACGTCGGTCGCGGGCGTCTGATCCCAGACGACCATAGGTTCAGCCGGTGCGCCAAGAACGACGAGAACAGATTTCTCCGCGTGCAGCGAAACGACGTCGCCCGGGACGGAGTCGGGACCCAGCACGCGCTTGGCTTTTACGCGCCCAAGATCGAGACCGCGGCGGAAAAGTCCGAAGCGGACGCGTCGCGCGTCGTCACTGTCGGCTTCGAGCGCCTTTTGAATGCCGGTCGGCGCTCCCTGGCTCTTTAGGCCGATGGCACCAAGATCGCTTTTTCCGCCGGGAGCGAATGCCGCGATCTCAACCGTCTGTCCGCCTTCCAGCGGAGTGATTTCCAAACGGTCGCCCTTGTCGAGCTCGTAGACGGCCGTGCCGCCGCCTTTCAAGACATAACGCTCGACGCCGGGCAGCAGTGAGGATTGGCCCGGAACAAAGAGCTTAGGGCGTGCGGGGGACGTCAGAACATTGTCGCTCATGTTGTCCTCATCTCGCTGAAACAATCGGTGGACTGACCGCGCCGTTGCGGCCAGTCCACGATCGGTAGGTTACGTTTTGGAGGGTTTACTCAGCAGCGACCTTTGTGCCGGGCTGATTGAGGAATGCCTCCATCGAGTCATCAAGCGCGCGCATCCATGGCGTGTGATGAACCGGCGCCTGCGTGCCCGTCAGCACCGATTTGTGCGAGCGGTCACGATAGGTCAGGATGTCTTCCATCTTATGATGCTCCCACTCCTTGAACATCTTCGCCACGGCGTCGACGTCGAGGCGCGGATAGTCGGTCGGAGCAAGCAGATCGCGCATGTATTCGGTCTGGAAGTCGATCGCGCCCTCTGCATCCGGAATGGCTTCTTCCATCTCGGTCCACTTGTGGATGTCTGCCATCATGTCGGACTTCGACGGCAGCTTGATGCGTCCGAGGACGACGTCGCGCGCATACCAAGCCTGAGCGTCGAACATGTTGAACGTATAGAACTGATCCTGCATGCCGATGTACATCAGCTTCGGATTGTCGATCCAGAAGATGCCCTTATAGAGGTTCGGCGGATAGAGACGGTTGCGCGACTTGAGACGCAGCGAGTCTTCCATGAACGGGTGGTGATGCAGATAGCCCGTGCACAGCACGATCGCATCGACTTCCTTGGACGTGCCGTCCTGGAAGAAGGCGGTCTTGCCTTCGACTTTTTCAAGGAGAGGACGCTCGTCCATGCGCGCCGGCCATTTGAAGCCCATCGGCCGCGTGCGGAACGAGAAAGTCACGGACTTCGCGCCGTATTTGTAGCATTGAATGCCGATGTCTTCAGACGAGTAGCTCGCGCCGACGCAAAGAACGTCCTTACCGGCAAACTCGTCAGCGGAGCGGAAGTCATGCGAGTGCAGCGTGCGGCCGAGGAACTTTGTGAGGCCGGGGAATTCCGGAATGTTCGGCGTCGAGAAGTGGCCGCTGCCGCAGAAGACGTAATCGAATTCCGAAGAAGAAATGGTGTCGGTCACGAGATCCTTCACCGAAACCGTGAACTTCTGCGTCGCCTCGTCATAGCTCACCCAACGAACCGTGTGGCTCATCTTGATGTAGTGCATGATGCCGCTGCGTTCGATGCGGCCCTTGATGTAATCATGCAGCACGGCGCGCGGCGGGAACGAGGGGATCGGCCGGCCGAAGTGCTCTTCAAAAGAATAGTCGGCGAATTCGAGCGCTTCCTTCGGGCCGTTCGACCACAGATAGCGATACATCGATGCGTGGACCGGCTCGCCGAACTCGTCGGTTCCGGTGCGCCACGTGTAGTTCCAGATGCCGCCGCAGTCTTTCTGCCGCTCGTAGCAGACCATCTCGGGAATTTCCGCGCCCTTCTTACGGGCGCTTTCGAATGCGCGCAAAACTGCCATGCCGCTCGGGCCGGCACCAATAATTGCGATACGTTCTGCCATTTGTTTCAGTCCTTCCGACAAATATTTGGTGTTCAAGGTTCTGGCGAAAATTGCGATTTATGCTTCGTCGCGCGGATGCGTGCGCAGGCGGAGCGGATCGTAGAACGGCATGCGTACGACGGTAGCCGGGAAGTCGCCCTTGTCATGCACGACGAGCTGCGTTCCGAGCTTCGTGTAGGCCGGCTCGATCTGAGCCATTGCCAAGGATTTCATCAGATACTTGCTATAAGTCGTGCTGGTGACCACGCCAACTTGTTTGCCATCGACGGTGATCTTCGCACCCGGTTCGATCGCACGATCGGTATCGACTTCAAGTCCGGTGACGAACGAACGCTCCTTGCCCTTCTTTTCTTGCAGTGCCTTCTTGCCGATGAAGTCGGGCTTCGACAGATCGACAGTCCAGTCGGCGCGGACTTCCCACGGCGTCGTGTCTTCGTTCGACATTTCGTAAGGGAAGAACAACAGGCCGCCTTCGACGCGTACGATATCGAGGCATGCCCACGAAACCGGAATGAGCCCCTTGTCCTTGCCCGCCTCCAGAATGGAATCCCACATCTTGTGCGCGTCGGCCGCCTTGCAGAAAACTTCATAGCCGCGCTCAGCCGAATAGCCGCCGCGAGCGAGGCGGATCGGCGTGCCGAACAGCGTCGTCGCTTCATGCTTGAAGTAGCCGAGTTTCGCGAGATCCATCGGCGTATGCGGAGCAAGAATTTCGAGCGATGCCGGCCCCTGCAGCGCAAGAATGTGGACGTCGTCGTCCTTCTCGACCTTCACGTCGTACTTCGGCGCAAGCGAGAACAGAACTTCTTCGAGGGTGCCTGCGCCGTGCGAGAGCCGGTACTCCGTCGGGCTGTCGATGTAGACGAGCACGTCGTCGATCAGGCCGCCGTTCTCGTTGACGATATTTGAGATGTGAGAGTCGCCGGGCTTTGCCTTCGAGATGTCCGACGTCAGCATGTAGTTCAGAAGCTTCTGCGCATCCGGACCCGAGACGTTGATGATCTGCAAAGACGACACGTCGAAGAGGCCCGCGCGGTTGCGGACCGACTCGGTCTCGAAATAGGGGTCCGTCTTATAGGTCTGCGGAAGCGGCATGTTGTTCCACGAAACCGAATCCAGATCGGCTCCGTTTGCCCGATGGCGATCGTTGAGGATGGATTGCCGGGGCAGGTGGGCGAGTGACATGAGCATAACCTCTTGGCTGTCTTTAAGCTGTTTGTGGTTGAAGTTTCTTAAGAGCGAATGGATTTAGTCCGGGCCGCCGCCGGGTGAGGTCGGCGCGCCGTCGTCGTATTTCTCGAGCCAGTCGATCGCGGTCTGGCGATAGCGAACGAGACCTTTGTATTCGACGAGTTCCGGCGGCAGCGTCTTCAGTACGCGCGGCAGACGGCGGCCCCACTTCGGCACCGTGGCGATCTGTTCGAGGCTCATGAGATAGCCGCGAATGGAGAACAGGATCGCATTCGAACGCGGGAGTCGGAAAAGGCCCTG
>JAFECH010000358.1 GCA_018242255.1 Pseudomonadota bacterium
TCTCTAGGGATGCATGAACGGTGGGACAGAGACGGTCCAGAACCTGGAAGACGGGACGCGAGAGACGACGTGCAATTCGAAGACGTGTTGGGTTACGCGCGCCTGGCGGCAGGCCTGTTGCTTTTCGCCTGTTTGGACGCGCCCGGTGCGATAGCGGCGGACGGACAAACAGCGTCGTCGACTGTCTCGTCGACCGCATCGTCTGCCGTGCCGCCGCGCCCCGAAGAGCCGCTGGCGGCAAAGGCCTATACCGTTCTCGATACCTACTGCGCGCGTTGCCACCAGACGGGAAAGCTTGAACACCCGTTGGCTTCAGGCGGCCTCGCGAACATCCTCGACATCGACGATCTGGCGCGCGATCCAATCCTAGTGAAGCCAGGTTTCCCCGATGCCTCGCGTTTGTACGATGTGCTGGAAACCCGACATGCCCCGCTCGATGTTTTCACCGGCCCCAATCCAGCTGCCGAGCCACAGCCGGATGACATCATCGCCCTTCGCCGGTGGTTGAAAGATATTCCCAATACCGCGCAGACTTGTCCGTCGCGCCGACCCATCAGCCTGACCGACATCGACAAGCTGATGCGCGACGCGCAGCATCTGGAGCGTCAGCAGGGCAAGGAGGTTCGCTTCATCTCTCTCGTTCATCTCTACAACGCGTGCGCGACACCAGAAGAAATGGCGTCGTATGTTGCGGCGCTGAACAAGTTGATGAACTCTCTGTCCAGCGCGCCCGAACCCGTGAAGCTGACGCAGCTCGACGCAGCTGGAACGGTGCTGTCATTCCGGCTTTCAGATTTCGGCTGGGACGCAGCGCGCTGGGCGATGATTGAGAAGGCCTATCCGCCTGCGCTCGTCCACGCAGTCGCACCAGCCATCCTAAAGACTGCCCAAACGAAAGCGGTTGTCGTCAATGGCGACTGGCTCGCCGCTGCCGCCGGAGAAACGCCGCTCTATTACGACCTTCTCGGAATCCCGCAGAAGCTTTCCTCTCTCGCCGCCATGAATGGCGCGAAGATCGACGACGATATTCGTGGTGGCTCCGTCCGTCGCATCGCCGTTCGCGAGAGCGCTGTGACGCGGGGCAATCGTTTGATCGAGCGTCATCCTGGAGACAGCGCAGGTCTGTGGCTGGTCTACGACTTCTCAACCAGCAACGGCGACCAGAACGTTTTCACTCACCCGTTGGGCCCCAAATCCGCAACCAACGCCGCAGCGCCCTTCAAGGCGGATGAAGTCCGCGCGCTGTTCGCCCTGCCCAACGGCTTTTACGCCTTCGCGCTCTACGATGCCGGCGGCAATCGCGTTGACCGCGTACTGCCCGGCATCGAGAAGCCATACGCCGGCGACGAAGCCAACGCCGTCGAGCCCACGACAAAAGCCGGCACCGATTGCTTCGCCTGCCATACTGAAGGGCTTGTCAAAGCCAAGGATGATTTCAGATCCGCGGGTCCGGTCGATATTTCATCCGCGCCGATGCCCGCTGATCGTCGCGCCGCTCTGCCGCTGTTCGGCACCGACGGCGAAAACGCACTTTTGATGCTAGGTGGAACTGATCGTTTTCGCGCTGCCGCCAAATCGGTTGGCATCGATCTCAATCTTAGAATTCACGGTGAGGAAATGGTTTCGGGCCTCGCGCGCCGTTATGGCGAGGGCGCTGATTTCGAGGTCGCGCTGTCCGAGACGGGCCTCGAACGCAAAGACTTCCTGAACGAACTCTCGAACGCTAAAGGCCAAGCTGCGCCGCTCGCTCGCCGCCTGCTTCATGGCGTGCTCTCGCGCGCCCAGCTCGAACAACTATTCTCGCTGCTTAAAGGCATCGACAAACCCAAGCAGACAGCATCCGCAGGATTTCTGCGCGAGGTGAAGACCGAGATCGGCCTCAGCATGTGGCTCGACAAGCCGCGGCCGGTTCCCGGCGATCTCGTGACGATCAAGGCCGAAGCCGACAACGACTGCTACCTGACAGTTATCAGCGTCGACGCAGAAGGCGTCGGAACCGTGCTGTTTCCGAGCGATTTTCAGCGCGACAACCTGATCAAGGTCGGCACGACTGTCAGCATTCCGTCGCCCACGGCGCCCTTCCAGCTTCGCTTCAAGGCCGAGGGCAGCGAAACGATCCTCGGGCGCTGCTCGACCACCGCCACGCCGCCGGTCGGAATCGAGCACGACTTCGTCCGGCAACGCTTCACGGTGCTTGGCAATTGGGAAAACTTTATCCGCGACACGCTCGTCACCGACTGGGAGATGCGCGCCGACCCGGAAAAGGCTGAGCGCGCCCGTATCGCCCGGGCTGGAGCTGTCCGCCGCCGCGAAGCCCAGGGCGAACGCATCGAGCCACCACGGCCCGATGTCGTGACGGATCGGCCACTGCGCGACGGCCGTGCAGTCCTCATCCTCGGGCTTCGCTGAGCCGTCGAACGCCGCGCCCAATGCCCGAAAACAGGGCGTTTCATAAAACTGTCGCACGCTGTAGGTGCCGAAACGCATCGCTCCGCGTGCCAATCGCGTCGAGGCACTCGCGTTCGGGAGAGAATCCGACAACCCTACAGAGCGTTTGGGTTCGGAAAGGCTTTACAGAGGGAGCCGAGGTACCTAAATGCACCCCTTCAATATTGTATCTCGAGCCGACATCGCTCGGCTGCCGCGCGCGAAACCGGATAGCTCTTCCTCAGGAGGTTCTTTCGCGATGGAAAAGTTTGCCACCGCCCTCGAAATGGTGACCGAGATGAAGCCCGATCTTCCGGTCTTCGCCGCTCGTCCCCACGCCGCGGGCCGTGCCGCTCGGTGGTTCATCAACAACTTCCCGGGCGAGGTCGCCTACGCCTACAAGGCGAACAGCTCCGTTTTTCTTCTCGGCGCGCTCTACGGCGCCGGCATCAAGCAGTTCGACGTCGCCTCCGTCGCCGAGCTTGAGGATGCTGCGACCATTCCCGGTGTACGCCTGCACTTCATGCATCCGGTGAAGTCGCGCTACGCCATCCGCCGCGCCTACTTCGATTACGACATCAAATGTTTCGCGCTCGACACCGAAGACGAGCTGCAGAAAATCATCGAAGAGACCGACGGCGCGAAAGATCTCGAGCTGTTCGTGCGCGTTTCCGTTCCGGCGAAGAACAGCCGCGTTCCGCTTGAGCACAAGTTCGGCATCACGGGCCAGAAGGCGCAGCAGTTGCTCGTCAAGGCGCGCCAGGTCGCCGACGAACTCGGCATCACATTCCACGTCGGCTCGCAGACGACGACGCCGGACGCCTACGCGATGGCGTTCGAAGAAGTGAAAAATCACATCGTCAAAGCCGGCGTGGTGGTCGATGCGATCGACATCGGCGGCGGTTTCCCCTCGCGTTACAACGACAGCGTACCCGCGCGGCTCTCCGACTTCATCGAAGTCATCAAATCGTCGATGGCGAAAATGCCCGTCACGGAAGAGTGCCGTCTGATCTGCGAGCCGGGCCGCGCGCTCGTCGCAGAAGCCGAAAGCCTGATCGTGAAGGTCGATCTGCGCAAACCGGGCAACCAGCTCTTCATAAATGACGGCTCTTACGGCGCTCTCTTCGATAGCGCACATCTGGGTTTCGTATTCCCGGTCCGCCTCATTCGTCCGGGTCTCGATCCCAATGAGCCACTGGAACCGTTCGAGTTCTGGGGACCGACGTGCGATTCCATCGATCACATGAAGGGGCCGTTCATGCTGCCCGCTTCGGTGCGCGAAGGTGATTACATCGAGATCGGCAATCTCGGCGCTTATGCCCGCGCGATGGGCACGCGTTTCAACGGCTACGGCGAATACATCGACGTCATCCTGCAGGACGAGCCGATGTATTCAATCTACACGGAAGATCTCGAGCCAATCGCCCGCAACGCCTGATAGTATTTTCGGAATGGAAAGCGACGATATCGCCAATAACTTCCGGGAATATATCGCCTGCCTGAATAAACGGGAGTGGGACCGGCTCGGTGCGTTCGTCGCCGACGATGTCACGCGCAACGGTAAGGTGCTCCGGCTCTTCGGCTACCGGGAAATGCTGGAGCGCGACGTCTCGGAAATACCTGACCTGCGGTACCACATCCTGCTGACGGTTTGCGAACCGCCGTTCGTTGCGAGCCGCCTGGGCTTCGATTGTAGGCCAAAAGGAATGTTCCTCGGTCTTGCCGTCAATGGCCGCAGGGTGACGTTCGCTGAGAACGTCATCTACGAATTTCACGATGGAAAGATCCAGCACGTCTGGTCGGTCGTGGACAAAGCCGCGATTGAGGCTCAGATCAAAGCCTGAGCCTCCGCGAAACGCGTGATCGGGAAGCGATTTAGTTCGACACCTTCGCGAGCGCGACGAGCTTTGGCTCGGCCCGGTAGTTCTCCGGGAACAGCCGCTTGAGATTGGCGACCTTGGGCAGATCGTTGATCACGATGTACGGATAGGTCGGATTCAGCGTCAGAAAATTCTGATGATAGTTCTCGGCCGGATAGAACGTGTGGTCAGGCTCCACCGTTGTGGCAATCTTCTCGGGAAAAACATGCGCTTCGTCGAGCTGCGCAATGTAGGCCGTCGCGACCTTCGCCTGCTCCGCCGTCATCGGAAAAATCGTCGAACGGTACTGTGTGCCTGAATCCGGCCCTTGACGATTGAGTTCGGTAGGATCGTGCGCCACTGAGAAATAGATCTGCAGCAGCTTGCCATAGCTGATCTTCTGCGGATCGAACGTCACCTGCACGGATTCCGCGTGACCCGTCTCACCCGTACCGACGATCTGATAGTGCGCATCTTTCGCATCGCCGCCGGCATATCCGGACACGGCATTCTTGACGCCAGCGACATGCTGGAACACGCCCTGGACGCCCCAGAAGCAGCCGCCAGCCAAAACGGCTGTTTCAAGGTTCGCGCTTTGAGGCGCCTGCTCATCGATTGCGGGCGGCGGCACGCGCGTGCCTTCTTCGGCATCGACGCCAACACCGCCGACCGTGCTCAGAACAAAGACAGCAGCCGCGACGGTAACGATCGAGAAGAAAACGCGGTCGGACCGCAAAAGAGATTGGAATTGGATTGCCATGGACGTCTCCGGGGAATTGGGCGCACGCTTCCGCGCACTCCAATGCCTACGTCCGCCGGGCGCAATCTGTTACGAGCGCGTCTGTGGTCACGTCTTGTTGAAGCTTGCCTCCGGCGCTCGGGTCGGGCCTCGGCAGCTTTTAAGCCGCCGAGGTCAACGCCGGTTAAAGCCCGTTAGCGCGAAATGCGTGAGATCTTCGACCCTTCGAGGGTCAGGTTATACATGAGGCCCTTGGGGTCGAGGATGAAGCCGACGACCGGGCTCGTAATTTTATTGGTGTCGATCGAGCCGCCGACTCCGACCGTGATGATTGCGACCGACGCATCGGCGCCGACCTTCCATCCGGCCGTGCTACGGAATTGATGCAACGCTTCAGGCGTCATGAACGCGATGATTACCGAACGCGCCTGCACGCCGATCTGAAAGCCGAAGGACCCCGAAACGGTATTGTAATAGCCGGCGTTGCGCCCGTTAATCAGCAGCGCTCCTTCGCCATATTCGCCGCCGATGCCGAAACCGGCCTTCACGACGGACGGAAACACCAAAATCCCGACAGCCTTGTGCGCCAGCTCGCGCGCGCCTCCGACCTGTCGGAAAAATCGCTGCATGGTTTCATGCACGCCGGCGTCGATCTCCGGCCCCGACTCTGCGCGGCTTGCTGGCGAAGACGCAATGAGTGCGAACCACGCGATAAGCGCCACGCTAAGGTTTCTGATGAACATGATTTGTCTCCCTCGTGCCCCGGCCGACGCTTGCCTGCGCTTCATGGCCGAATTCCGCTTATCGCCCAGAAATTTCGGCCAGCGGATTAAGTCGGCGATTAACCGTGTTCGCGCGCAAACACAAATGCGGGTGCTGATTTCGCTGAGGTGAGACTGTGTGGTGGAGGGAGGGCCACCATGTGACGAGGCCCGCGTTGGTGTGCCGGGAGACTACTGGATAGCAATCCAGATCAACGCCATAGCGGTCGCGCCGACGGCCAGACTGACTGAGAGCAGCCCAATCTGCAGTATCGCTTCGCGTCCGCTGACATCACCCGTCGCGATGTCGACGCGCCCGCGGAAAAACTGCCGGAAACTTCGGCCGTGTCCGGCAGCGCGCCCGCTCACGGCGTACCAGGAATTATACGCACCAAGAGCAATACCGTCGAGATACATCCCCGAGATGATCGTAACGATGACAAGCGCCAAATTCGTGCGGAGATCGAACGCCTCGAAGCACGTCCATCTCAATTGAATCGCGGATTTTGCCCTGCTCATCGAGACGGGTCGGAAAGTAGGCGGGCAATGGCAAGGGATGGTGGGCGGTACAGGGATTGAACCTGTGACCCCACGCGTGTGAAGCGTGTGCTCTACCGCTGAGCTAACCGCCCGATTTGGGAACGGCCCTTATGCGAGGCAGCGGATTACGCTGTCAAGCTACAAACGGGCCGCAATCCCGGGCCCTAAAAGGGGCGCGGACAGCCGACGTCACGGCTTGGCGGCAGGTCCGGGCGTCACCGCAGCGCTGGCAAGAATGGACTCGATCGTAGCTCGGCTGGCGTGCCCGTCGGCGAGCGCACTCTTAGGCGCATAGGCGGTAACGATGGCAGCGCGGCCCTCACCCCCGATGACGAGCAGGAAGCGCGTCTCCGGTCCTTGCGCGCCTTTGGCGTCGGCCGTGACGAAGGTATAGGCACCGGTCCGCTTCAGGCCGCCATCGACGTAGGCCGGATCCGTGAAGCCGAGACTTTTCAAATAGTCGAGAAACGCCGGTCCTTTGAATTCATGCAACGCTTCTGGCGGCAACGGCGATGCTTCAACAGTGATCCCCGACGCATCCTGATGGATCGCCGTCGGCTGGCCCGCCACCGCCTTGAAATCGTCAGCCACCTCAAGAGAGACAGGGCCGACGGTCGCCGTCTTGGCCTCCGCTTCGGACACCAAGAACAATGACAGCGCCAAAGCAGTGAGAACGGCGGCGACGAGGCGGAGAAACGCGGAGGTCGTGAACATGGAAAACCTCAAGGCTACGAACGCCGGACCGGAAGACTATCGGCGGTATCGGCAGACGCTGTCCCACACACTACTCGCCCGTTGCAAGAAAAACTCGGCGTACCCCAATGATTCGCGCGGCGAACGCGTTGCAGTATTCTCGCGAAAGTTGCCGCGCACCCCACCGCACGATTGAATTTCAGCCATTTCGCTTGGGACGTGAGGCCAAGTGGATCTTGCGCCGACCACCGTCATAGTGCCATGTCTCCCAACAATGACGAACGACGCCGGGAGGGCGCTGGGGCGACTTCTCAAATTGAAGTCGTTGGGGAGGATATTTTTTGCAGTCAGCGGAGCCGGAACGCCCGAACCTGATTTCCTTGGGCCTGAACAAGATTGGCCTGGTGGGCATCAGGGCACCGATCATATCGGCAATTATCGTTCTTATTATCACGGCCGCTGCGGCGGCAGGCATTTCGCGACTCAGGGTCGACGACAGTCTGTCGGAACTGTTCCGCACCAACACCCCTGAATTCAAGACGTACGAAGAAATCGACAAGCGCTTTCCGTCCAGTGAATACGACGTTCTGGTCGTCGTTGAAGGCAAGCGGCTCCTGACGAAAGAAGGGCTGACGGCGTTCGGCAACGCCGCCGCTGATCTGCAACTCGTCGATGGCGTGAGTGGCATCGTGTCGATGCTCTCCGCGCGCGGTAAACCCGATGCGAGTGGCTACCCGCCGCCGATCGTGCCCGACGATCTGCCGGACGATCCCGTCGAATTCAACAAAATCATCGAGGCGCTGAAGACCAACGACATCGTCAAAGGCAAGTTTTTGTCGAACGACGGTCAACTCGCACTTATGGTGCTGGCGCTCGACCGTCAGGTCGTCGAAGATAAATCCGCGAAAGTCGTCATCGGCGAAATCGAGCAGACGGCGAAAGATGACCTCAATCCCGTCGGGCTTTCGGTGAAACTCGCCGGTGCGCCGGTCATGCAGCTTGAGATCCGCAACGCCGTCGAGCGCGATCAGATCGTCTACAATGGCCTGGGCCTGCTTTTTGGCGCGGCAATCGCAGCAATCTTCTTCCGTCGCATATCGCTGATGCTGGTCGCGGCGCTGCCGCCGGTCATCGCGGTGGCTTGGTCGCTGGGCCTCTTGGGCTGGCTCGGCTTCAAACTCAACTTGTTCCTCAACGTCATGACGCCGCTCATCATGGTGATGGGCTTCGCCGACAGTATGCAGATGGTGTCGGCCTTCCGCATCAGGCTGCGTGAGGGCGACACCAAGCTTCAGGCCGTTCGTTTCGCGATCCTGGTCGTTGGCCCGGCATGTGTGCTGGCGCACGCAGCGGCGCTGTTATCGTTCCTGGCATTGCTGTTCTCCGAGTCGGGCCTCATTCGCACGTTCGGCGAAGCCGGTGCCATGGCGGTCTGTATATCGTTCTGTGCCGTTATTGTGGTGCTGCCGATCCTGGCACTCCTGTTCGTGCGCAACGAGAAGACGCTCGCCAAGGATCATACGCCCGCCGACGGCTTGATGGACGCACTCGGATACTTCGTTGGCGGCATCGTCGATCGTGTCGTCAAGCATTCGGTCGTCTACACGGCCATCGCCTTCGCACTATTTGCCTACTTTGCATCGCTGCATCTCGCTCTTGAGCCGCGCTATCGTCTCGCCGATCAGGTGCCGGACCGCGAGCAGGCAATCGCTGCAACCGGACGCATCGATTCCAAGCTCACCGGCGCCAACCCGTTCCATGTCATGATTCAATGGAAGAACGGCGCCAGCCTCTACGATCCCAAGACGCTGAAGGTGATCGAAGAGACCCATGAAGCGCTCGAGAAAGCCGCGGGGCTCGGTAACGTCTGGTCGCTAGAGAGCTTGCGTCGCTGGCTGCGCGAAAGCGGCCAGGACAACATCGAGACAATTAAAAAATACGTCGGTCTGCTGCCGGAACATCTCGTCCGCCGCTTCATCGCCAAGGACGAGAAGGCCGTGCTTGTGACGGGCCGCCTGCCGGACGTTGACGCCAGCAAGATTCTGCCGTTGGTCCATTCGGTCGACAAGGCGCTCGATCCGATCCGCAAGGCATACCCCGAATATCAGATCTCGGTGACGGGTCTGCCCGCGCTCGCTGCGCGCAACAGCTACCGCATGATCTCACAGCTCGACGAAAGCATTCCGCTATGCGTACTCGTCGCGGCAATATTGCTGGCGCTCGCCTTCCGTTCGGTGTTCGTCGGCTTCATCAGCTTGCTGCCCGGTCTCTTCCCGGTCGTGACGGCCGGAGCGGTGCTCTACTTCATGGGCGGCGGTCTGGAATTCTCATCCGTGGTGGCGCTGATCGTTGTGTTCGGTTTGGGCGTCGATGCCCTGATCCACTTCCTGAACCGGCTGCGCATGGAAGAACAGCCCGGCGTCCCGCCCGAGCTTGCCATCCGCCGCGCCCGCGTTCTTGTCGGCCCGGCGATCATCCTGACGACGATCGTTCTGGCGTTCGGCCTCGGCGTGACGATCTTCTCCGACCTGCCGTCGCTGCGGCTGTTCGGCCTGGTCTGTGGCATAACTTTGATGGCGTCGCTGGTTGCCGACCTCGTGTTCCTGCCGGCTACCATCCTCGTTTACCGCCGTTATATTAGCGGTCACGACGTTTGATGCCTTGAACGATCGTTAACGGTTGCGGTCGACGTCGGTCGCAGCCTAGTCTCGGCGCAAGTGCATTTCGAGCAGGACGCCAGCCGTGACGCGCAAGCTCATCATCGTATTGGCCAACGCCAATCCGCACAGTGACGAATCCGTCGGCCCGCCGATCTTTCAAGCGTCCGTCGCGGCGTCGATGGGCTATCAGGTCGAGGTTGTCTGCACCGGTGCTGCGGCAGAAGTACTGCGCAATGGCGTTGCCGAAGCCATCCACGTCAAGGCGGCGGAGTGCCGGTCGGTCTATGACTTCATCAAGGAAGCGCACGCGGCCGGCGTCCGCTTTCACTGCTTCTCAACCGGCCTCGATAGTTGCGCGATGCGCAAGAACGATCTGATTACCGAGTGCAGCGGCGTCATCGGCGCGGCGCATTTCATCGAAGAAATCATGTCGGACGATTGCCGCGTGCTGACCTACTAGCAGTCACGAGCCGACCGGCGTGCCGGCGAGTTTGCCGATCGCCTCGCGCAGTTCCCGGTAATCGTCGATGACAATGTCGGGACCAAACGACAGCACCGGATCGATGCTGTAGCCGAAGCTCACCGCGACGACGGGCACCTGCGCAGCCTTGGCGGTCCTGATGTCGGTCTCGCTGTCGCCGATCATGATGCTCTTGCCCGCTTGTCCGCCGGCCAATTCGATCGTGCCGGTCAGATGCCGGGGATCGGGCTTGTAGGCGCCGAGACTATCGCGCCCGGTCAAGGCCGAGAAATAACTGTCGAGCGCTAGCGCTTTAAGAACGGCCCGCGCCTGCGCTTCCATCTTGTTTGTGCAGACCGCGAGCGTCGCGCCTTCCGCTTTTAGCCCGTCGAGCGCTGAAATGATGTGAGGGTAGGGGACACTGTGATCGGCGATATGGGCCGTGTAATAGGTCAGGAAGACCTCGAACAGATCGTGCAGTTCGCGTTCGGGAAGTTTTCGCCCGTGCGCCTTCAACGCGCCGTCGATCATCGCCAGCGCACCGTGGCCGACAAAAGGGCGAATTTCCATTTCATTGATCCGTTCCAGGCCGAGCGTCGAAAGCACGTGATTCGTCGCTTCGGCCAGATCCGGCGCCGTGTCGATCAAGGTGCCGTCCAGATCGAAGACGATCGTCCAACCCTGCATGAAATCTCCTCGTATTTTCATTGCTCGACGCCGTCGCCGCGCAGCCCGCGCTCCGCCGTCGACGCTGGACCGTAGTCGCCTCAGTCCGCTCTGTCACGGCGTCACGAATGTCTGCTAGACCCGCGCGGCTTGAAAGCGCCGCACCGGCAGCCTAGACAGGTCGCGCGGCCCGGCGCGCAGCAGCCGATTTTGGTCTTTGGGGGCAAGATGAGCACGGACGATTGGAAGAGGCAGGCGGCCGAACAGGCGCTCGGTTATGTCGAAGACGGAATGAAGCTCGGTCTCGGCACCGGTTCGACGGCCGCAAAATTCGTCGAGCTTTTGGGGGCACGCGTCAGAAGCGGTCTCAACGTGGTTTGCGTCCCGACCTCGGAAGCGACGCGCGCCCAGGCGGCAGCGCTCAACATACCGCTGACGACGCTTGACGAGACGCCGGCTCTCGACCTGACAGTGGATGGCGCCGACGAAATCGACGAAGACTTGCGTCTCATCAAGGGCGGTGGCGGCGCGCTTCTCCGTGAGAAGATTGTCGCTGTCGCCTCCAACCAAGTCGTCATCATCGCTGACAACAGCAAGCGCGTTGAGGTGCTCGGCAAGTTTCCGCTGCCGTTGGAGGTCGTGCCGTTCGGGCTGACGGCAACCCAAAGTCTCATCGCCAAGCTTGCCGACGATCTGGGGCTCGATGGCGAGATCACCTTGCGTCGTGGTACGGACGGCAAGGCATTCGTAACCGACAATGGCAACCATATTCTCGATTGCGCGTTCGGTTCGATTGACGATCCCGAAGCGCTGGACGACGCTTTGAAGCTCGTTCCCGGCCTCGTCGAGAACGGTCTTTTCCTTGGCATTGCCGATGTCGGCATTATTGCTGGCCCAATGGGCGTAGAAGTTATTTCGGGAATTGAAATCGATTTCGAAGAGGATGAGTAATCATGGGCCGGTGGCTGCGAATAATTGCACTGTTTCTTGTCTGTTGTTCGACCGCGGCGGCGGCTGAAGACTCGCCCGCAACGCCGCCCGACCCGGCGCGTGTCGCCGCTGCCCGTGATCTCCTTGAAGTCACCGGCGTGACGAAGCAGATGGATGGCATGGTCGAAGCCATGTCGCGCGGCTTCGCCAAGGGTGCCAATGCTGATAATTCCGAAGCCGGAAAGAAGCTTTCGGCACAATTCGACTCGAGCATGAAAAAGCTGCTCGAATACAAAGACCAGATGATCTCCGACTTCGCCAATCTCTACGCCGAGACATTCACGGTCGAAGAAATGAAGGCGGTCGCTGATTTCTATCGTTCGGGACCGGGCGCCAAATTCATCGCCAAGACGCCGGAATTGATGAAGAAGGGCGCCGAGATCGGCATGAAATATAGCTCCAAGATTGCCGAAGAGATCAAAGCTGGCCAAACTCCGCCGATTCCGACCGAACAGAAGTGATCACACACGGCGAAGCGATGGCAGATTTCGAATACGACCTTTTCGTCATTGGCGCAGGTTCGGGCGGCGTGAGAGCCGCCCGCATTGCATCGAGCTACGGTGCGCGCGTCGCCATTGCCGAGGAATTCCGTGTCGGCGGCACTTGCGTGATCCGCGGCTGCGTTCCCAAAAAGCTTCTCGTCTATGCCAGCCGGTTCAGCGACGAATTCAATGACGCCGCGGGCTTCGGCTGGACGCTGCCCGATCGAACCTTCGACTGGCCCTCGCTGATCGCCGCCAAGGATAAGGAAATTTCACGTCTCGAAGCCGCGTACCGCTCGACGCTCGCTAAATACAAGGTCGAGATTTTTCCTGAACGCGCGACGTGTCTTTCGCCGAATCAGGTGCGCCTGTCGGCGTCCGGCCGCACGATCACGACAAAGACCATATTGATCGCGACCGGGGGGCACCCAAAAGTTGATCGCAAACTTCCGGGTATCGAGCACGTCATCACCTCGAACGAAGTTTTCAATCTGAAGGAATTTCCGCGCCGCATCGTCATTGCCGGCGGCGGCTACATCGCAACCGAGTTCGCATCGATTTTTCACGGTCTGGGCTCGAACGTCACGCTGATCTATCGCGGCGAGAAAATGCTTCGCGGTTTCGACGACGATCTGCGTGACGGTCTCATCGCGACGATGAAAGCGCGCGGCATCCGTATCATCAACGAAAAGGTCTTCACCAAGATCGAGAAGACCCAGTCAGGGCTCATTGGAACGATCACGGGCGACGAGACGCTTGAAGCCGACCAAATCCTCTTCGCGATTGGCCGCTCACCGAACGCGCTCGGCCTCGGCTTGGAACAGCTTGGCGTCCAGATGGACGCTGAGAACGCCATTGTCGTCGGCAATCATGCGCAGACAACGGTGCCATCGATTTACGCCGTCGGCGACGTCACCAATCGCGTGAACCTGACACCGGTCGCTATTCGCGAAGGGCATTCGTTTGCCGATACCGTCTTCGGCAACAAGCCGACGCTCGTCGATTATACGACGATCCCAACCGCAGTCTTTACGACGCCTGAGATCGGTACCGTCGGTTTTTCCGAGCATGAAGCACGGACCCAATATGGCAACATCGATGTCTACAAAGGCGTCTTCCGCACGATGAAGGCAATCCTCGCCGATCGGGACGAACGCACACTTATGAAGCTCGTTGTTCAATCAGAGACCGATCGTGTCGTCGGCGTGCATATTCTTGGACCCGACGCCGCCGAGATCGTCCAGACGGCAGCGATCGCGGTGCGCCTCGGCGCAACAAAATCCGATTTCGATCAAACCATGGCCTTGCATCCATCCGCCGCAGAAGAACTTGTGACTTTGCGTGAGAAATGGATGGCTCCTGGCGAAGCGGCGGCTTGATCGCGAGAGGGCCGCGCCGTATGGGTTCGGCCCCCAATAGACGACGTGAGGTTTACATGGCGCGGCTCAGCGGAAAGATCGCAATGGTAACGGGCTCCGGTGGCGGCATCGGCGCGGCCATCGCACATCGCTTCGCCGCCGAAGGGGCGCATGTCTGGGTCACCGACATCAACGGCGAGACCGCCGACGAAACCGTTCGCGAGATTAAAGCCGGAGGCGGCGCTGCGACGGCAATGGCGGTCGACGTCTCCAAAGGCCAGGACATCACGGCGTTGTTCCGTAACATCGAGAGCGCGCATGGCTATGTCGACGTCGTCGTCAACAACGCCGGCATTCTCGTTCGCGGTGAGGTCCGTCAGCTCTCGGACGCCGAATGGACCAAGCTGCGCGAGGTGAACCTCGATGCAATCTTAAGAATCTCGCGCGATGCGCTGCCGCTGCTTCGCAAGTCGAAGTCGCCGTCACTCATCAACATCTCGTCGATCATGGCCAGCCGCGGCCTGCGCCCGCTCGCGGCCTATACGGCCACCAAAGGCGCCGTCACGGCCCTGACGAAGGGGCTCGCCGTCGAATACGCACCCTTCAACATTCGCGTAAACGCGATCGCGCCGGGCTACGTCGAAACCGCCATTACGGACCGCCTGCTGAAGCTGCCGCCCGTTAAGCAGGCATTGATCGACAAGACTCCCATGGGCCGCCTCGGCCGCCCGGAGGATATGACCGGCGCGGCGGTCTTTTTTGCCTCCGACGACAGCCTATATTGCACGGGGTCGGAACTGGCCGTCGATGGCGGCATGGGAGCCGGGCTTTAATCGCAAAGAACGCCGTCCAAGGTGGGCTGGCGCGGGGCGGGGATATCACCTATAAGCGCCCCGAGATAATATGCCACAGAGCAGGGGGAAGGCGCCGCCTCCGGGCGGGGCCCGATAGCTGTTTTTCAGGAGTTGACTATGGCGTCTAACGCCCAAGCCGAAAAATGGTCGCCAGATACCTGGCGCGGCAAACCCATCATGCAGGTTCCGGATTACCCGGATGCGCAGGCGCTCGCCGACGTCGAAGCGCGTCTGGCGTCGTTCCCGCCCCTCGTTTTTGCCGGTGAAGCCCGTGAGCTGAAGAAGCAGCTTGCGGCGATTGCCGGCGGCCGCGGCTTCCTGCTTCAGGGCGGCGACTGCGCCGAGAGCTTCGTCGAGCATCGCGCCGACAACATCCGTGACTTCTTCCGCGTCTTCCTGCAGATGGCCGTCGTGCTGACGTACGCGGGCGGCGAGCCCGTGACGAAGGTTGGCCGCATCGCCGGACAGTTCGCCAAGCCGCGTTCCTCGCCGACCGAGAAGAAAAACGGCCAGGAGCTTCCGAGCTATCGCGGCGACATCATCAACGGCACCGAGTTCACGGCGGAAGCGCGTATACCTGATCCGCAGCGCCAGCTCGAAGCCTATCGTCAGTCGGCTGCGACGCTGAACCTGATTCGCGCCTTCGCGACCGGCGGCTATGCCGATCTCGAGCGTGTGCACCAGTGGAACATGGGCTTCGTCAAGGACAGCCCGCAGGGCCACCGTTATCAGGAATTGGCGGACCGCATTGCCGAGACGCTGCAGTTCATGCGCGCCTGCGGGATCACGTCCGACAACACCTCGCAGCTTCGCACGACGAGCTTCTACACCAGCCATGAAGCGCTGCTTCTCGGCTACGAAGAGGCGTTGACGCGTAAGGATTCCACTAGCGGCGACTGGTACGCCACGAGCGGCCACATGATCTGGATCGGCGATCGGACGCGCCAGCCGGACCACGCCCACGTCGAATACTGCCGCGGTATCAAAAACCCGATCGGCCTCAAATGCGGCCCGTCAATGGATGCCGACGGCCTGCTGCGCCTGATCGACCTTCTGAACCCGAAGGACGAGCCGGGTCGCCTGACGCTGATCTGCCGCTTCGGTTATGACAAGGTCGAAACCCACCTGCCTAAGCTGATCCGCGCCGTGAAGAAGGCGGGCCGCTCGGTGGTCTGGTCGTGCGATCCAATGCACGGCAACACCATCTCGGCTGTCACCGGCTACAAGACGCGGCCGTTCGACCGTATCCTGAAGGAAAGCCTGTCGTTCTTCGAGGTCCACCGCGCCGAAGGCACGCACGCCGGCGGCATCCACGTCGAGATGACCGGTCAGAACGTGACAGAGTGCACCGGCGGCGCAACGGCGATTTCCGAGCAGGATCTTTCCGACCGCTATCACACCCACTGCGACCCGCGCCTCAATGCCGACCAGGCGTTGGAGCTGGCTTTCCTCGTTGCCGAGCAACTGAAGAAAGAGCGGGACGCCGAGACGCATTTGGAGCCGAAGACGCTGATCGCGTAAGCGGAACCCTTCCGATTGTGACAATTGCGTGTATGCTGAACAGCGGCCCGGCTTGGCGGGGCCGCTGTTTTCGTATCGAGGGCCTGCACATGGGATTGCACATCTTTGCCGCCCTGGCGGTTTTGACATCCGCAACCGCAGCCATCGCGGCCGAGCGCCGCCCAGCAACGCTCAGCGTCGTCCGCGAGGGCGGCATGTGCTGGGACCCTGACGTCGAGTTCCCGGTAGCCTGCGACGACGACGGCGATTGAGTGCCGGCGCGTCCTTGCGACGTCAGCCGATACTATGAGCTTTGCTGACCTAGCTGCCTAAACGAACCCGTTTCAGCGCGCTTTGCGAGGCATTTGCTAATCTCGTCTGCGCTGACCGGCCGGCCCGTCAAATAGCCCTGGAAATTGTAGCACCCGAGCTTCAGAAGCTGCGATCTCTCTTCTTCTGTTTCTACACCTTCGGCGATCACCGACAGTTCAAGTGCACGTGCCAAACCGACGATGGCGCCGACCAGAGCTTCCCCCCCTTTGTTCGTATTCATGCCGACAACGAAGGAACGGTCGATCTTGAGTTTATCGACTGGAAGCTGACGCAGATAATTCAGGCTGGAATACCCGGTGCCGAAATCGTCGAGCGCAATGCGCAGACCGGCATTTCGGAGTTCATGCAAAGTTTCGATCGTCACGCGATTTTGGTTGAGCAGGGCCCCTTCGGTTATTTCGATCTCGACGCGGCTTGGATCGACGTCGTAGTCACGAACCAGTGAAATAAAGCGCTCTGCAAATCCAGGCGATCTGATTTCGATTGCCGACACGTTCAATGCAATTTCGATATCGGGCCAACGCCGGGCGTCCCTGAGCGCACGTTCATAAATCAGGCGGCCGAGATTGCCTATGAGGCCGGCGCTCTCTGCAAGGGGGATGAATTCGGCAGGTGAAATGGGCCCAAGCCAGCGATGGTTCCATCGTGCCAGAGCTTCCACTCCGGTGATTTTATCTGCTCGATCGACCTGGGGTTGATACACCATCGTCAATCTGCCGTCAGCGATATCGGCGCGTAGAGCCTCGACGAGGAGGTCTCTTCGTCTTAGTTCCTCATCGATCTTTTCGTCGAAAACGTACGAACGGCCGCGGCCGTCTCGTTTTGCTTGGTTGAGAGCAAGCTCAGCGCGCCGCAAATATTCCAAAGGATCGGAACCGCCAACTTCGGACACTGCAATACCAATGCTGACGTCGACGCTGCGGACGCCGATCCTGAGCGCCACAGGCTGTCGGATCGCATCCGAAAGGCGATCGGCAAAGTCGATGACCTGGCGATGGCCTTTGAACGGACGCGAGACGACAAACGAGTCGCCGCCATGGCGAACGCAGATATCGTCTGCCGAGCAGAGCGAACTGATACGCTTGGCCATTTCTTTCAAAAGCTCATTACCCGCTTCGAAGCCATAGACCTCGTTGAGGTTTGTAAAGCGGTCGAGGTCGATTGCGTAAACGACGAACCGACTTCCGGTCTGTTGGCCGCGGTCCGTCAGACGCGCCAAGGAAAGCTCCAAATGCGCGCGGTTATGCAGTTGAGTGAGCTTGTCGTGAGAGGCGGCAAAGATCGCCCGCCGCTCAGTCTCGCCCAGCGTGTTCTGGCTATCCCGCGCCCTCACATAGAGTAGAAGTCCCCCACCGAGCGCGATGGAAAACGCCAACACCGCCCACGGAAAGATTTTGTCCAAGAGTTCTTCACCCGGCTTTTGCGGAGACCAGCCAAGGGTTGCAATAGCGCGATCGGCTCCGTCGTGAATAACGATGTGAGCTTCGCCAGGCTCATTTTTCGCGTCGAATTTGTGGACGTGCGCTCCATTTAGCATGTAGCGCGTCGCAAAATTTTTGACGAAATCGGCGTCGAGCTCATGTCCGGTAATCAGGATAGGCGCGGCCGCACCCGCGATTCTCGCTGTTCCGAAGTCGGGTTGGACCAGAGACGCCGTAACGTAAAAGAAGCGATCTCCGATACGCGCGGCAACGGTCTCTTGGACGCGAGTCTGAAGATTGGATGCCACCGCGGCGGGTATGAAAGTCGACGATTTTGCGGCTTCGCGGCTGCGAACATTTTTTACGAGTTTGGAAGTCAGTGCTCGAATATTTTCGAATGAACTCGGAGCTTCGTCCTGGCCATCATGCATGGCGTATATCGGAGCGTTAGCAGCATCCAATACGTATGCGAACTGGAATCCATACGTGATGCTGAAGAACTGCCCGATGTTGTTGTGCGCCCAGGTGGGATCAAACGAATTGTCCAAATTGCGCACAGCATCGTCCCAGACCACATTGGGGATGATGACTTGTTCCAACTCATCGATGCGGGCGATAAGCCCATTTTGGACGACGGTTTTTTCACGTTCGCTTGCTACGCGGTCCGTATACTCCGATATATTGAGAAGGGCGAATACGATCAGGACATTGGTGAAAACGCCAGCAAATAGAATCTTGACGAAAGCAGCTTAAGCCTGCCCATATCCTAAATCTCCCGTAAGCGGATATATTGCGCTCTAAGCTGCAATTTTTCGATGATGTGAAGGATGCAAATCGCAATTCGAATGGTGGGATTTTTTAACCGAGCAGGCACCGGTTAGTTGTGATTGCTTGCATTATTCTGCCTACAGAACATTCCTTGCGGGCCAGTTAAGAATTTTTTCTCCAATCGGGACGTTTCGGCGGCAGCCGAAAGCCAAGTGACGATCGTTGGGGTGGACCGTCCCTCATCGGGCGCCGTCCACCATCAAATGCGGTAGGGTTGCTCGCGCAATCCGGCCGGTCTGGACCTCTGTCGCGCCGCGCCCTAAATAGCGGGCATGACATCACCCGCTTCGCTCAAGATCGCCCTCGCTCAGCTCGACCCCGTCGTTGGGGATTTGCAAGGCAATGCCGAACGCGCAGCCCGCGCTCATGCGCGAGCCAAAGAGCTCGGCGCCGACGTCGTCGTCTTCTCGGAACTCTTCCTCAACGGTTACCCGCCGGAAGACCTCGTTCTGAAGCCCGCCTTCCAGCAGGCGACCAAGGCCAAGCTCGAATGGCTGGCGGCAACGTGCGCTGACGGACCCGCCCTCCTGATCGGCACGATCTGGCCTGAAGGCGGCAAGGTCTACAACGCCGTGGCTCTGCTCGACGGCGGCCGCATCCAGGCGACGACGCTCAAGGTCGACCTGCCGAACTACGGCGTCTTCGATGAGAAGCGCGTGTTTGCACCCGGACCGCAGCCGGGCCCGCTGAACGTGCGCGGCGTCCGCATCGGGGTTCCGATCTGCGAGGACATCTGGAGCACTGAGGTCGTCGAGACACTGACCGAGACGGGCGCCGAGATTCTCGTTTCCCCAAACGGCTCGCCCTTCGATTGGCCCAAGCCCGACGCTCGCATGAACGTCGCCGTAGCGCGTGTCACCGAAAGCAACCTGCCGCTTGTCTATCTCAACCAGATCGGCGGCCAGGATGAGTTGGTGTTCGACGGCGCGTCGTTTGTTTTGAACGCCGACCGCAGCCTCGCCGTGCAACTCCCGGCTTGGCGCGAAGACCTCTTCGTAACGCAATGGACCCGCACGCCGTCCGGCTGGGTCTGCCGGAAGGATAAGGTCGCCAAGCTCGTCGAGGGCAAAGCCGCCGCCTATCACGCCTGCGTTCTGGGCCTGAAAGATTATGTCGAGAAGAACGGCTTCCCGAGCGTTGTGCTCGGTCTGTCGGGCGGCATCGACTCCGCGCTCGTCGCCGCCATCGCCGTCGATGCGTTGGGATCCGAGCGCGTTCACGCCGTGATGCTGCCGTCGAAGTACACCTCCGACGACAGCCTCGAAGACGCTGCCGCTTGCGCCAATGCTCTCCGCATTCGCTACGACAAGGTTTCGATCGAGCCCACGGTCGCCGGTCTGACCTGGAGCCTAAAGGATCTCTTTGCCGGCACCAACGCCGACATCACCGAAGAGAATTTGCAGAGCCGCGTGCGCGGCACGATCCTGATGGCGGTGTCGAACAAGTTCGGCGGCATGGTCGTGACCACCGGCAATAAGAGCGAGATGTCCGTCGGCTACGCCACGCTTTACGGCGACATGAACGGCGGCTTCAACCCGATCAAGGACCTCTACAAGACGGAGGTCTATGAGTTGGCCCGCTGGCGTAACGCGCACGTGCCGGAAGAGGCGAAGGGCCCGGCAGGTATCGTCATTCCGGAACGCATTCTGACCAAGGCGCCGACGGCGGAACTTCGTGCCAATCAGACCGATCAGGATTCACTACCGCCGTACGCGGAGCTGGACGATATTCTGAATTGCCTGGTCGAAAAGGAAATGTCGCTGGCCGACGTCGTCGCGCGCGGACATTCGATTGAGACCGTGAAGAAGATCGAGCGGCTGCTCTATCTCGCCGAATACAAGCGCCGCCAGGCAGCACCCGGCGTGAAAATCTCGTCGCGCAACTTCGGCCGAGACCGTCGCTATCCGATCACCAACAAGTTTCGCGAGGACGTGCAGCAGGCGGGCGAGAAACCGGCTCCGGCCGCAAAGTCAGCCAGAGGCGGAAACTAGGCTCCGTACCCATTCCCGTCATCCCGGCGAAGGCCGGGATCCAGCCAAATATCTACATTGAGCCTAGTGAGGATTGTCTGGGTGCCGACGTCCGTCGGCATGACGGAGAATTGAGATCAAATGCGTTCCCGAA
The DNA here is from genome assembly GCA_018242255.1 of Pseudomonadota bacterium. Lineage (GTDB taxonomy): Bacteria > Pseudomonadota > Alphaproteobacteria > Rhizobiales > Hyphomicrobiaceae > Hyphomicrobium_B. The sequence continues at coordinate 20,696 of JAFECH010000358.1, forward strand.
CTGCTCGGAGGCGCCCAGCAGTTCGAGGCTGACGAACAAAACTTGCGTTCGCTGGCGTGCAGGGTAGGTTGCGCGCAAATCCGTTTTCCAACCGAGCTTTTCATGAAACCACGCGTCCGCTTTGCTCCTAGCCCCACGGGCCGCATCCATATCGGCAACATCCGGACGGCGGTGCTCAATTGGCTTCTCGCCCGAAAGTACGGCGGCACATTTCTGCTCCGCCTCGACGATACCGACACGGCGCGCTCGACACAGGAATTCGCGGACGCAATCTGTGACGATCTGAAGTGGCTCGGCCTCACCTGGGACGAGTTCGCCCGCCAGCAGGATCGCACCGCCTTGTACGACGAGGCGGCGGAAGCCCTGAAAGCCAGTGGCGCGCTCTATCCATGCTTTGAGACGGAAGAGGAATTGGACCGCCGCCGCAAGCGCCAGCTCGCGATGCACAAGCCGCCGATCTATGACCGTGCCGCGCTGAAGCTCTCCGACGACGAGATCGCAACGCGCATCGGCCGTGGCGACAAACCCCATTGGCGCTTCCGTCTTCCCAACACGAGTGAAGAACGCGGGCTCGCGCCCCAGCCGACGCTCGTCTCGTGGAATGACCTGATCCGTGGCCACCAGACCGTTGATCTCGGCTCCCTGTCCGACCCGGTTCTGATCCGCGAGGACGGCACGTATCTCTACACGTTTACCAGCGTCGTTGACGACGTGGCCTTCGGCATCACGCACATCGTGCGCGGCGAAGATCACGTCACGAACACCGGCGTGCAGATGGCGATCTTCGAAGCGATGGGCGCGACGCCGCCGGAGTTTGGTCATCACTCGCTGCTCGTCGGCGCGGACGGGCAGGCGCTGTCGAAGCGCCTCGGCGCGCTTTCGGTGCAGAGCTTCCGCGATGATGGCCTGGAGCCGATGGCCGTGCTCTGCCACGCCGCGCTCGTCGGCACGTCGGATGCAATCGAGCCGTTCAAGTCGCGCGATGAGCTGGCCGCAAAACTCGACTTTGCAAAGATCTCGACGGCGCCCGGCCGCTTTGACGTCGCCGAGCTGAAGACGCTCAACAGCAAGCTGCTGCACATGCTCGACTACGCTGACGTTGCGGACCGCTTGCGTGCGCTCGGCATCGAAGGCCGCGAAGACTTCTGGAACGCCGTGCGTGGCAACCTCGAATTTTTCGCCGATACGCAGGATTGGTGGACCGTCGTCGCGGGCGACATCGATCCCGTCATCGAGGATTCGAAAGTGACTGTCGCGGGTGCATCGCTGTTGCCGCCCGAACCGTGGAGCGAAGCGACTTGGTCGGAATGGACCGGTTCGGTCAAAGCCCAGACCGGCGCGAAGGGCAAAGCGCTCTTTCACCCATTGCGCCTTGCGCTGACAGGACGAGAAGCAGGACCCGAGCTGAAGTTTCTGCTGCCGCTGATGGGTCGCGACCGCGTTCTGGCTCGCCTCGAAGGCAAAAGGGCCTGATGAACTGTCATCCTCGGCTTTGGGCCGCGGATGGCAATTAGCGAGCCAACAACTCACTCGTCATCTCGGCGAAGGCGGGGATCCAGCCAAACCTCAGGCTTCGGATTTTTGAAATTCGTCTTGGCGCCAACCTTGGCATGACGCAGCGAAACGAATATCTACTGCTGCGGCTGGGCCTCGGTCTGCCAACCGCCGGCGCCTGACGACGGAGCGGTTTGCGGCTGCGCTGGCGGTTGCGCCGTCGCATCCGGAAGCGTTTCGGATTGCACAGATGCTGCTCCGGCCGACATCGGCTGTTGCGGCACGGCGGCATCCGCCCGGTGCTGTTCTTGAAGACTGTGCAGCGCGCCATCGACTCTCTTGTCGCCGTCGGCCGGAACGTAGTCCGCTGCTTTGCACGAACAGCCGTTGACGTATTCCTTGCGATACCGGAACGCGAACTTGAGCTTCGTGTACGGTTCCTGATCTTTCATCGCGACCGCTTGCTCAACGGTGCCGCCGGGATTGGGATAATAGAACAACTCAGCCGGCGCGGCGCAGTGCGACGAGCAGACGTCGGCGTCATGATCGAAATGGCTCGGCAACGTCGAGAAGCTCACAGGGAAATAGAAACCGTCGCAGAGGCGAACGCAAAGCGTGCGATACGTCTGCGCGCCATTCGCAGCGCGCGGGTTCCAGGTATTGCCGCCGCTCGACTCTTCGTCTTCCCACATGCCGCCCGTGTTGCCGTCTTCGCGCCGGGCCATGGCGGAGTAATTGGCGCCGCAGTTGTTGCGCGCGAGTTCGCGGATGATGTCGTCCTGATACGATCGGCCGGACGAGCCGAGGATATCCTGCCGCTGGGCGTCAAGATCGGACAGCCGCCGCTTCGAATTGTCGACCTGGCGGGCGAGGTCCTTACACTGCGGAATGTTCTTCAGCGATTTCGTGAACAGGAAGTATTCGTAGCAGCCGCGCTCCAGCCGCGCTTGAGCCTGATCGATGGTGCTTTCAAGCTGGCGAATTTCGCCTTCGATGCGCGGCAGGTCGGCTTGCGACTGGCCGTTCTTCTTGTTTTCCTGCACCAGCCGCTGTTCGAGCTGCAGACAGATTGGGTTGCGATAGCTCGAGGCCGATGGTTGCGGCGGCGCGCTGGGCTGCGCCGGGTAACCAGCCTGGGGTGAAGGAGCAGAATAGCCGGGCTGTTGCGGCGGAGCCGACTGATACGCAGGCGGGGGCGAGCCCTGCGGCGGAGGCACGGGTTCGGGCGGGGGTTGCCTGTAGACGGGCTCCTGCGGAACGGGCGGCCGATCCTGCTCTTGTTCGCGGTCGTCGCCGCCACCGCCGAACGGCCACCAGCTCTGGGCGGAGGCCACTTCGGAGACGAACAGCAGCGCGATTGCCGCGGCGGCAACCGCAAGCGCCAGCCGGCGAACGGTCGTGTTAATTGGACTTCCTTGGCTCACGCCTGCTCCCAACGTCCCCTAGACGGTATGCGCGCGAAAGGCCCGAAGGCGCCCGAAAATCGCGCATTGCCGGACCCTAAGCAGCGATTTGCTAGCCGGTCAATTGGGAGCAATTGAGACATTCAACGTTTTGCAAGCGTATTCAGAAGCTTGACGGATGTGAAAAGGAGCGGATAAGGCCCGGCAGCAGACTTATCCCCGCGCCGTGCGGCTATGGCATACTGCGGCAATCATGAACGACGATGGACGAGGTCCGGCTTTGGCGCTGAAACTATACAACACGTTGACCCGGCAGAAGGCCGCGTTCGAGCCGATCGATCCAAAGAACGTCCGCATGTATGTCTGCGGCCCGACCGTCTACGACTACGCCCACATCGGCAATGCGCGCCCGGTCATCGTATTCGACCTGCTGTTCCGGCTCCTCCGTTATATCTTCGGGCCGGATCACGTGACCTACGTCCGCAACATCACGGACGTCGACGACAAGATCAACGCTCGCGCCGCGCGCGATTACCCCGACCTGCCGCTGAACGATGCGATCCGCAAAGTCACGCAGGCAACGGAAGATCAGTTCCACAAGGACATTGACGCGCTCGGCATGTTGCCCCCGACGTATGAGCCGCGCGCAACCGAATACATTCGTCGCCCCGAAGGCGGCGAGGACATGGTCTCGATCATCGAGACGCTTGTGAGGAATGGCCACGCCTACGTCGCCGAAGATCACGTGCTGTTCGACGTCGCGTCGATGCCGGATTACGGCCGCTTGTCGAACCGTTCGCTCGACGAGATGGAAGCCGGCGCCCGCGTCGAGGTCGCGCCTTACAAAAAGGGGCCGATGGACTTCGTGCTTTGGAAGCCATCGAAGCCGGGCGAACCCGCGTGGCCATCACCGGCAGGTATCAAAACACCGGGCCGTCCCGGCTGGCACATCGAGTGCTCGGCAATGTCGGGCGCATTGCTCGGCCCCGTGTTCGACATTCATGGCGGCGGCATCGATCTGACGTTCCCGCACCACGAAAACGAAATCGCTCAGTCACGTTGCGCGCACGGCACGTCGGTGATGGCGAACGTCTGGATGCACAACGGCTTTCTGCAGGTCGAAGGCGAGAAGATGTCGAAAAGCCTCGGCAACTTCATCACCATTCATGAATTGCTCGAGACCGATCGTTTCGGCGGACAACGATGGCCTGGGGATGTGCTTCGTTTGACAATGCTACGAACGCATTACCGCCAACCAATTGATTGGACCGTTTCGGCGCTGCGCGAAAATCACAAACTCTGGGTGTCGATCGGCAATCTCATTCGCGACCGTGCCGAAGCGACCGAGCATGACGAAGCGTTTCTGGAAGCGTTAGAAGACGACCTTAATACCCCCGCAGCATTTGCACGTCTTTTTGAACTGCGTGATGCTGCATCGGGAGGGGATGAACTCGCAGCGCAGAAACTCAGAAAAGCTTTCAAACTTTTGGGATTTCTACGCGAGTGGAAATTCAATGAGGAAATTGTCGTTCCCGCCCATGGACCGCTCGAGCTGCCCGACATAATTCCACGTATCTTTGAGACAAATGGCGACATCGAACTCGATGCGTGGGCCAAACATTTTGAAAAAAGCTACGGCGCCGATGCGGACAGTATAGTGGCGTTTCTGCGAAGATTTTCTGCGGGCACGACGGTTAGAGCGATCAGGCCCCTTAAAGATAACTGGACCAATCTAATCGAATTGACGGATGAACGCCTCGAAGCTCGCAAGCGCAAGGATTTCAAAGAATCCGACCGCATCCGCGACGAGCTCGCTCGCATGGGAATCACGTTGAAAGACGTGAAAAACAAGGACACCGGCGAAATCGAAACGACGTGGGAAGTCGCGCGGTAATCAGAACTGCGAGGCAAGTGTTGCGGGACGCGTCACGGTTGGACTGGCGCAACCGTTGCGGCATTCCCAGGTGTTAATAGCCTTCTCGCACTCTCGTTAAGGGGCAATTCGATGTGCCGGTGCGCGAGGATGGCGATGAATTGGCCCGCTGCGAACGTCACGACAAAGAAAGCGAGCACGCCCACCGTTGTCGTCCAAAGGTGCAGGGCATGCCATGCAATCGCGCAGGCGCCGATCACGAATAAATGAGTGAGGTAGAGCGCGTACGACGCATCTCCCGCCAGCAGCAGAGCAGGCCAACGAGGAACAAGTTGATGGCGCTCAAGCTCAACAGCGCCGAGCACGATGAAGCACGCGGGAATACCCCAGTGAATGAGACGATCCGCGCCCACGAAGCCGGCTTCCGGCGTCGAAGCCATCGCCACAAGCGCTGCGATCATCATGATGGCCGCGAGAGGCGCGGATAGCTTGCCTTGCGTTCCCGCCCAGACGCCAATGCAAATGCCCCCAGCAAATTCTAGAAGGATCGGAGACATTGCCCAGGCCGCGGCGCTTTTTTCCGGTGCCGCAAGCCCGATCAAAACAATGGCTCCAAGCGCGGCAATGGACGCTAGGAATCGGCGCCGCCGGTCAGCTATCCAAAGACAGGCAGCAAACATCAGGTAAAAAGACATTTCGAAATTCAGCGTCCAGCCTGGCGTGTACGCCGGGAAGAATATCCCGGCATCGTCACGCTGCGAATGCCAGGGTATGAACGCGAGGGATGCGAACGTGTGCTCGACGTTGGGAACGAGCCCCCGAGAGAGCGTTCCCGAAATTAAGGGGGTCGCGCACATCAAGAGCGTCATGAACCAATAGAAGGGCGCGATCCTTGCGAGTCGCCGTCGCAGAAATTCGACCGGGCTGGGGTCGGAACGGGCCGTCGACTGCCACATGATGAAGCCGCTGATAACAAAGAAAATATCGACGCCGGCGGCGCTGGCCGACAGCATGTTCGGCATCGTCGCATGCGCGCCAGCCGTGCTCATCGCGTGAAAAAACAAAATCATGCTCGCGGCGACGACGCGCAGATATTGTATGGAAACGATCAAGTCTTCCCTCCGGACTTGAACGGCGTTTAGAACACGCCGGAGCATAACTCAAGGTCTCGGAGCAAAAGCTTCTCCGCCTGGAGGGAGTAATTACCTAAAAGACTTAAAAAACAGGGATAACGGCGAAATAGAAACCACCTGGGAGGTTGCGCCGTTAGATCAGGTGGAAAGTCGTCGGCACTCCGCTATCGCGCGTTTGACATGGGTGTCGCGCTGGCTCAGCTTGGGACGGTTGGGGGACTTATGATCAAACGCGCGTTCTTGCACATCGGTGGCGAGAAGACCGGGTCGACAACGCTTCAGCGTTTTCTGACCCAGAATGCTCCGCTTCTGACGCAAGCCGGCTTTTATTACCCGTGCGCGGCCAATGATATCTGCTTCGAGTACAACGCGCACTTTCCCGTCGCGGCGTCGCTGATTGACCGTGAGGTCGAGTTTGTCTCCGCGAAGCGGCAGAAAATCTTGCCGTCAGTGTTGACCGATCTAACGCGAATGTCCCGTGCCGCAGACGGCAATCTCATTTTGTCCTGCGAGCATTTCTCTTCGCAGCTCACGCAGCTCTGGCAGCTTCAGAAGCTTCGCGACGCTCTGCCGACAGACGATATCAAGATTTTTTTTTACGCTCGCGAGCCTTCGGAACTGGCTTTGGCAGCGTGGTCAGAAAATATTCGGAACGGGTGGAATCTCAGGTTCAACGCCGAACGGATTGTGCCTCAACTCCCCTATTACAATCATATCAAAATGCTCGATTTGTGGGCGGAAGTATTCGGCCAAAGCAACTTGATCGTGCGGGAGTACGACCGGACGCAATTGACCGGCGGCGATATTCGGTTGGATTTCTGTAAACAGCTCGGCGTCGAGATCAAGGATCCGCTGCTCGATCAAGACGGGAATATCTCACTCGATTTGCAACGTCTCGAAGTCCTCCGCCACATCAACGAGGCACTCCCGCGCTTCGATCAATCGCCGGAGGGCTGGCGACGCGCTCAGGACATTCGCCGGCTCGTCACCGAATGCATCCCCGCTGGCGAGCCCCTTAGTGCGGCACTTAGCAAACACGATTCCAACGCGATCAAAGCGCGGTTCAGCGATGTAACGCGCGAGCTCAATGGCCGATATTTCGGCGGTCGGCTGTCGCGCAAATGGTTCCCAGAGGAACTACCCGAGGACGACCGGCCAAATAGCGTTGCGGGTCTGCAAGACGCCGAGGTCATCCGCGCACTGGCCGCTTCCGTGACGCAGATGGCTGAGAGGATGCACAAATATGAAACATCGCGTGCTGCGAGGATTTCTCGTTCCTTTGATTTGGCACACCGCAAAAGACGGCTTCGGAGCACCGGGCGGAAATTGAAACAATCCCTCCAGGCCATGAAGCAACGGCTGCTAGCACCGTTCGGAACGCGAGCCACATCATTGAAGTTGAGCAAAACCATTGCTCCGGATCGGGCACGATTCTCCGCGGACCGGAAGGGCGAATAGGCTCCTTGGAAGGGGAGCCGCCGAGCGACCAACGACGCGCCATCAATTTTCTCCGCCAAGGATCACAAGAACCCTCAACCTGCGAAATACCCCGGCTGCCCAATGTCCGTGATAAGCCCGATCTCTCTGGGTTTCCACCCGAGCCGTTCCTGCGTCAAAGCACTGGACGCGGGCATGTCGAGACCGGCGAACATCGCAAGCGGGCCGAAATAATTTCCAGCTTCTTCTTTCTTGATCGAGACCATGGGCACGCCGAGGGCGCGAGCGATGATCTCCATCACTTGAAACATGGGCACGCCTTCCTCGCCGACAGCATGATAGATGCTGTCTGCAGTCCCTTTCTCCAATGCGAGCTTGTAGACGCGAGCCACATCCAATACGTGCGCAGCCGCCCAGCGTTCGCTGCCATCGCCGATATACGCAGCCACGCCTTTCTGGCGCGCGCTTTCAACGAGATAAGAAATCAAACCGGCCTTTCCTTTTTTGCCATGCACTTGCGGAAGGCGGATCGCCATCGCCCGCACGCCGCGCGATGCGTAAGCCAACCCGGCTTGTTCCGAGACGCGCGGAACGTGCGGGCTGGCTTCACGCCTCGTGTCTTCGGTGACGACTACTCCAGGCGCGATCAACCCCGTTCCTGAGGTGACGATGAAAGGCTTGCTGGTGCCTGCGAGCACATCGCCCATCGCCTCGATGGCGCGTTTGTCGATCTGTCCGTTCTCGGCGAATTTCGTGAAATCGTGGATGAAAGCGCAGTGAATGGTGCCGTCCGTTTCCTGCGCACCGGCTTTGAGACTATCAAGATCTTGGAGATCGCCACGGTGCACGTCTGCACCTGCTGCCGTCAGTGCCTCAGCACCAGCATCGGAGCGTGCCAAGCCCAGGACCTGATGTCCGGCGCCTAGCAATTCGTTCACGACAGCGGAACCGACGAAGCCCGTCGCGCCGGTCACAAAAACACGCATGAAATGTCCTCCTGAACTACGTCGGAGGCTATCTTGTGCTAGCATCTATCCTGGTAAAGATGTGAGCTTATACAGGTATAATTACTAACATGATGAGCCTGGCCTACGGCAAAGAGAGCGCGCTCGGCGCCTACCTCAGGGATCGCCGGACGAAGCTCGATCCCGCATCGTTCGGATTGCCGCTCGTGCGGAGGCGAACGCCTGGCCTTAGGCGGGAGGAGGTGGCGCAGCGCGCCAACGTTAGCGCCACCTGGTACACATGGCTGGAGCAGGGGCGCGGCGGCGCGCCGTCCGCCGATGTGCTCGACCGTATCGCGCGTGCATTGATGCTCACGGACGCCGAGCGCGAGCATCTTTTCATCCTGGGTCTAGGCCGCCCGCCGGAAGTGCACATCAAGGAAGACGATAGCATCACACCGCGTCTACAGCGTGTGGTCGATGCTTTCGAGTTCAGTCCCGCGATGATCAAGAACGCGATGTGGGATGTGGTCGCGTGGAACCGCCCGTTCGCCACCGTCTTGACCGACTACGGCAAGCTGCCGCCGGAGAAGCGCAACATCTTGCGCGTCGTCTTTGGAGATCCCCAAGTCCGCTCGGTGCAATACGATTGGGAGAGCGTTGCACGGTTCGTCGTCGGCGTTTTCAGGGCGGATGTGGCGCGGATAGGTGCGACCGCGCGCGTGAGTGCACTTGTCGATGAGCTTTGCCAATCGAGCTCGGATTTCGCGCGGCTATGGCGCGACAACGACGTCCGAAACTATGGCGGCGGAATGAAGAAGCTCCGGCATCCGGTTCTCGGCATGGTCACGTTCGAATATTCGGCATTTGCCGTCGATTGCCGACCGGATCTTGGGATGATCGTATACAATCCGGCAACGCCTGAGGATAGAGAGCGCGTCAAAGAGTTGATCAATTCGTCCCGCGGTCCGGCGTAGCGAACGCGCTGTGCGCCAACGGTGGCACTTCGATCAATTTGAAGAAAGCGGTAAGCCGCGCGGCGTCGTGAAACTGCTCCATGCGCGAGATTTGCATGTCGCGAAAGATCACGATCTGGCGGTACGTGCCGGACAAGCCCTGGCCAGTTTTCCTGTCTTTCAGGAAATAGGACACCCGGGACCTTCCGATACCGGCGTGAAATTGAAAGTCGTCGACCACGGCCATGCCGGTAGCTTTTGAGAGGACGTCTCTCAGGAAAACGCCCATCGCAGCCCTGCCGACAATAACGAGAGGAGCAGACGAGGCGTCTACAGCATTGCGCTGGAACCAGATGTCGTCAGCGTAGGTGCGCAGGACACCCTCGATATCGCCCGCGCCCCAGGCGCGATGTGCTTCGTCGACAATGGCTTTTGCTGTTAGGGAATTGAGCAGCATTTTGTAGGACAAACCAAAGGCCCGCGTTGCGCACGGTTAATCTGTATCGATAGTTTTAGACAGGCGCGGGGGAACCTCAAAGGACTATCGGCGGCAATTTCCCCTTATTCGGAAGGCTACGGCGTCGGTCGGAGGATATGGCACGGAAGAAGGTCAACAGGGGGCTTGCATCGGCCGCCGCATGGGGCTAGGCCCATCGCAGCATCCCATAAGCCTTGGCGACACGATGAGAGGCCGGTTAACGCCGGTCTGCACCCGTTGTTAGTCCAGACACCAGACGAACCCCATGTCCGAAGATTACCCGCTCCGTCCCTTCCTGCCTGCCGATGCGATGGCGCTGCGCGATCTTTTCGCCCAGTCCATCGACGAGCTGACGGTCGACGATTATGACGAAGATCAGAGGCTTGCCTGGGCCGCCAGCGCCGAAGACGCTGCCGAATTCCGTGCCCGGCTGGCCGCAGCCTTGACGCTTGTCGTCCAGCTGGACGGCGAATATCTCGGGTTCGGCTCGCTTAAGGACAATAAAACCATCGACATGCTCTATGTGCATCCCGACTACGCAGGCGAGGGTGTGGGCACCGCGCTCGCCGATGCTCTGGAGAAGATCGCCGGGGCGCGGGGCGCGGAAGCCATAACGGTCGACGCGAGCGACACGGCGGTACCGTTCTTCGAACGCCGAGGCTACATCGCGACGCAGCGCAATTCTGTTCCGCGCGACGATCAGTGGCTTTCCAACACGACCATGTTAAAGCGGCTCGCCGGCCAACCGAAGAAAACGACCGAACCGTCATGAGCAAGGAACGCCTTTATCTCTTCGACACGACGCTGCGCGACGGCGCGCAGACGACGGGCGTCGACTTCTCGCTCGAAGACAAGCGCCGCCTGATGCGCGTGCTCGATGATCTCGGCGTCGACTATATCGAAGGCGGCTATCCGGGCGCCAACACGACAGATACGGACCTGTTCGCATCCCGTCCGGACTTCAAATCTGCGCGTTTTACCGCTTTTGGTATGACGAAGCGGGCAGGGCGGTCGGTCTCCAACGATCCGGGGTTTCAGGCGGTGCTGCAATCGGCGGCCGACAGCATCTGCCTCGTTGCGAAATCGTCGGACTATCAGGTCCGCGTCGCGCTAGGCATCACGAACGAGGAAAACCTCGAAGCCGTCGATCAATCCGTGCGCGCCGTCGTCGAGACGCAGCGCGAAGCGATGATCGACTGCGAGCATTTCTTCGACGGCTACAAGTCGAACCGCGACTACGCCATCGCCGTTGCCAAAACCGCCTATGACGCCGGCGCACGCTGGGTGGTGCTTTGCGATACCAACGGCGGTACGCTCCCGCACGAGGTCGAACGCATCGTCGCGGATGTCGCCAAGCATGTGCCGGGAACCCACCTCGGCATACACACGCATAACGATACCGAAAACGCCGTTGCCAATACGCTGATGGCCGTGCGTGCAGGCTGCCGTCAGATCCAGGGCACGTTGAACGGCCTGGGCGAGCGCTGTGGCAACGCCAACTTGACGTCGATCATCCCGACGCTGCTCCTGAAAAGCGAGTTTGCAGAGTACTTCGAAACCGGGGTGACGCCGGAGAAGCTTCGCACGCTGACGCACGCGAGCCGCGTTCTCGATGAACTTCTGAACGAAGCGCCAAATCGGCACGCGCCTTACGTCGGCGAAAGCGCCTTCGCGACGAAAGCCGGCATTCATGCGTCTGCGCTTTTAAAGGCGCCGGAAACGTATGAGCACGTGCCGCCCGAGAGCGTCGGCAACGAAAGGCGCATTCTCGTCTCCAAGCAAGGCGGACGCTCGTCGCTGACGTCGGCGCTCGAACGCCTCGGCTTGCTCTCCGATAAGGACGACGCGCGCGTGCAGGCGCTGCTGGATGAGGTGAAGGCGCGCGAGGATCAGGGCTATTCCTACGAGGCCGCAGAAGCGTCCTTCGAGCTTCTCGCGCGGCGCGCACTCGCGACCGTGCCACGCTATTTTTCGGTCGATAATTTCCGTGTGACCGTCGAACGCAAGGAAGAGCGATCCAAAGCTCACAACGGCAACGGCACCGTCTCGCAGGCCATCGTCACCGTGTCGATCGCGGGGGACGACGCCGCCCTGGTCTCGGTCGGAGAGGGCAACGGTCCGGTGAACGCCCTCGATAAGGCATTACGCAGTGACCTCGGTCGCTACCAAAAGCACATCGAGAACGTCGAGCTTGTTGATTATAAGGTTCGCATCCTGACGCAAACGCGCGACGGCGGTACCGCGTCGGTCACGCGCGTTCTGGTCGAAAGCATGGATACGGAAACCGGCGAGCGCTGGACCACCGTCGGCGTCTCGCCGAACATCATCGACGCCAGCTTCGAAGCCCTGCTCGACAGCATCAACTACAAGCTACTGCGCGACAACGCCCGCGTCGGGTGACGATCTATCGGCTGTCCGTCAATCGTCCTCGTGGCAGCCCTCCTGCGCGCTCCACACCAGGCCCCTGGGACATGCGACCTTCGTTGGCGTCTTCTGTGGAGGCTGGGAGCGAAGAACGCATTTGCCGCCCCGCGGACGGTAGCCCGGCCCGCAGTAACCCACTGCCGCGCTCGCCGTCATGCACTTGCCGTCGACGACAATGCTTCCATTCCCGCATCCTTTGCTGCGGGGGGCATCGGTCGGGGCAGCTGCGCGAGGTTTCGGTGAAGGGCAGGTCTTGAACAGATCCGGCCGCTCGGCGCCGGCCGAGCATAGAATGCCTCCCCACTGATAGCCCATTTCTCCGTCGCCATAAGCGATCTTGAACCAAGGAAAGCCATTTTCGCTGACGTCGCTCCGCGCCATCAGCGTGACTTGCTCGCCCTCTTCAAGCGAAGTGACCTTGCGATAACTCTGCCCAGGCCCGTCGCGCACGATGCCGCCCCAAGACCCCGCAACTATCGGATAATCGTCCGCAGGGGCGGGCGAGGTATTTGCCGTGGGCTGAGATTCAAGCTTTTTCAGATAGGCCCGCGCGAGATCGGCATGGAAGCCGGTCGTGTAGTTCGCCAGAAACGCTTTCCATGCGTCTGCGGTGCCAAGTTCCTTCGCAGCCTCGAACGCGTCCTTCTCGGAAGTGGAATCCTCCGCGACCGCCTGTCCAGGGTGGGTCGTAGTGAACGCTTCTGGTTCGAATGTCGGTAAAACAACTCCAGCGGCCAATATGAATGCTGCGCCGACGGTTCGGCGCGAAAACGCGATCATTCCCGAAATCCCTCCTGCAAAAGCCTTTATCTAGGCAAGCGCAGATGCTTAGACCGGCAAGAGAAAATCGAGTTTGAACGGCGTTTCAATTTGATCGCGGCAAGGGCGTGTTCTCTAACGACGTTCAGTGCGCCTGGATGGCCGCGAAGGTCAGGTGTTTCCTGGCTTCACGTCGCTACATCCAGGTCTTGCCGTCTGCTGCCTCGCATCCAGCGGGCGGCTGCGCATTGGGGAAGTTTGCACGCAGCTTATCGCAACCCCATTTGCGCATCGGCGCGGGTAGCGCGCTGTTGATCTGAATGCCCGTCTCGTCATACGGGCTCGTCTTGTTCGTCACGTAAGCATACCAGCGCTGGCCAAAGAAAATGACGAAGGCAACGAGCGTGATGACAACGATACGGAGTGCTCTGCGCATGCGGGAATCCTAATTCGTCTGCGAGACGCCCCGCCATGCCGCGCGAATGTGTCGAGGTCGCGACGGCTCGACTGTTTAAGACCGAGGCAACTACGCGAGCCCGGCTGCCGCGGGGAAAGCGCCGGGCGCCAATAAAATCATTATCCGCCTGCAATAGCGCCCACAATGAGAAACGGCTGCGTGCCCCGAACGACGTCGTCGGGCAATAGCGCGTCCGGCGCGTCGTGCGAAAGATCACGCTGGCATGCAAAAAACCGCAGAAACGGCCGCCGCTTCTGCGTGCCCTGATCCCGGATCGTGCCGCGCAAGATCGGATACGTTTTCTCCAGCGCATCGAGCAGCGCCCGCTGCGTCGCCGGACCTTCGATCTCGACCGTCACCTCGCCATTGATGCTGGCGTGCTTTTTGAGATGCGACGGCAGAACGACGCGGATCATGTCAGCGTTTGCACCTCGACCGAAAGCACCGCCGGCAGATCGCGGACGATGGTGCTCCACGTCTCGCCCGCATCTGCCGAGCCATAAACCTGCCCGCCCGTCGTGCCGAAATAGACGCCGCAAGAGTCCAGGGTATCGACGCACATCGCGTCGCGCAGCACATTCACGTAACAATTCGATTGCGGCAGGCCGTTGGTCAACGCTTCCCAGTCATTGCCGCCCGTTTTGCTCCGCCAGACCTGCAACTGACCATCGACCGGAAAATGCTCCGCGTCGCTCTTGATCGGCACCACGTAGATCGTCTCGGGCTCGTGTGCATGTACGTCTATGACGAAGCCGAAATCTGTCGGGAGATTGCCGCTGACTTCCCGCCACGAATTGCCCGCATCGTCAGAGCGCATCACATCCCAATGCTTCTGCATGTAGAGCACCTCGGGCCGCGTCGGATGCATCGCGAGGCGATGGACGCAGTGGCCGACCTCGGCGGTCGGATCGGGCATGAATTCTGATCTCAGCCCCCGGTTGATTGGCCGCCACGTCGCGCCGCCGTCGTCGGTGCGGAACGCGCCCGCTGCCGAAATGGCGATGAACATGCGCTGCGGATCCTTTGGATCGAGGAGAATGGTATGCAGGCACATGCCGCCCGCGCCGGGCTGCCAATGCGGACCCGAGCCGTGGCCGCGCAGACCGGCAAGCTCCGCCCATGATTTGCCACCATCCTTTGACTGAAACAGCGCCGCATCCTCGACGCCCGCATAGACCATGTCAGGATCGGTGAGAGACGGCTCGATGTGCCAGACCCGTTTGAATTCCCAAGGGTGCGGTGTCCCGTCATACCATTGATGCGTACCTGGCACGCCATCGTAAGCAAACGTATTGTCGACGGCGTTCCACGTCTTGCCGCCGTCGTCGGACCGCTGAATTTGCTGGCCGAACCAACCGCTTGATTGCGAAGCGTAGATCCGGTTCGGATCGGCGGGCGAGCCTTTAAGATGATAGATTTCCCAGCCAGCAAAATGCGGTCCGCTGACGTCCCAATTCTTGCGCGAGCCATCGGCCGTCAGAACAAATGCACCTTTACGCGTACCAACCAGCAATCGAACGCTCGTCATGTCGCCTCCCATTCCCATTGTCCGGCGATCCGCTTTGTGCCCCTGACTGAGGGCCTTTTTTCGGCTGCCGTCCACTTCAAGACGAACGGCCGCCGCCCATTCCGACAGCGCTCCGGAAAAAAAAGACTTTCCTGATTGTCATCTGAACGCCGAAAAACGAAGAAAGAAGCGCTAGGGCCGTGCCCGGCGGCCGGCGCGCGGAACGCGTGTCACCGGGCACCAATCAAGAAATCATCACGGGGGACGTCGCTGTAACCGAAACGCCTTCATCGTCGATCCAGGTGATCTCGATGGTGCCGGGACCCGGAATGCGCAATTGAAATGCGAGATAAGGATTGGCCGAAATGCCCGGCCCAAACTCGGCGTGGAAAACCTGTTGGCCGTCGAACTTGGCGATGAACGTATTGATGATGTCGCGCGGGATCGGCTTGCCGTTCTTGTCGTGGCGGTTGCCCGTCTCCATGACATGGCGGATGAGCGTCTTCACCTCGATGACGTCACCCGCCTTGATCGTATCGGGCAGCTTGATGCGCGGACCTGTGGCAGCCATTGGATTGCTCCCTAAATCCCGCAGCCGCCGATGAGCACTTTCACGCGCGTCGTCGACATCAACACCTCGCCGCCGGAAAGCTCAGCGAGCACGATCACATCCTGCGTCTTCGCGAGCCGCATACGGCTCTGCACACGCGCAACGGCATTTACTGGCGATAGACGAAACGTCGCCACGTGGGCGTGCGGGTTTTCTGTCGAAAGAATATGGATGGCTTTGACGTGATCGGCTTCCGTCATCGGGCTGTCGACCATGATGGTAATCGGCACGAAGTTGCCGTTGTCCGCGGTCTCGGGAAGATCGACGCTGACCTTGCCCTCGATCGGCTTGGCGCTGCCGACGATGCGGGCGAAGTCCTGCTTGAAGTCCTGGCTCTGGGTGAACGTGTCCGCCGGTGCAGGCTCGTCGGCCCGCGCGATGAATGGCGCGAGCCCAGCAGCTGCCGCTCCGGCGATGATGAACGTCCGGCGACTTAAGACGGCAATGTCGATCCGCTCCCGCATGTGAGCCTGCCTCAAATCCCGCTGATTGCTGATCGATATATAGGAATGGCGTTCGCCGAACGCCTAACCTTACGATTTATTTTCCTGACATGCCTCGCTGCCCGTGGCAAATCTCGATCAAAACGGCCGTTAAGAACGAAAAGAGGGCGCATGTCAGTGCACCAGCAACGGGCCAAAACACTGACGAAGTCTGGGGACGGGGAATGACCGGAATCACGCGCCGTGAATTCAATACATTGGCGGCGAGCGTCGGCATTGCCGCGTTGACGGAGCTGCCGCGTCCGGCATTGGCCGCTGGTCCTGCGAAGATTGTCGTTATCGGCGGTGGCCCCGGCGGCGCGGCCGTCGCCAATCGCCTCAAGTCGGCCGAGGCCACACTCGACATCACGCTGATCGAGCCCAAGGTAAAATATACAACCTGTTTCTATTCGAACCTCTATCTGGGCGGCTTCCGCACATTCAAATCCATCACGCATGATTATGAGGGCGTGAAAAAGCGCGGCATCACGGTTCTGACCGACACCGCGACGGGCATCGACACGACAGCGAAAAGGGTGACACTCGCCAAGGGACCGACGCTGAGCTACGACCGCCTCGTGGTTGCTCCCGGCATCGATTTCAAATGGGACGCTATCGAAGGCTATTCGCCCGAAGCCGCGAAGATCATGCCGCACGCCTGGCAGGGCGGCCCGCAGACGTGGCTTTTGAAAGAAAAGCTGCTGGCGCTTCCGGACGGCGGATTGGTTGTCATGGCAGTGCCACAGAACCCGTATCGCTGCCCGCCGGGTCCTTACGAGCGCGCCTGCATGATCGGGCACTTCCTGAAAACGAAAAAGCCGAAGGCTCGGCTCGTTCTCTTCGATGCCAAGAAAACCTACTCCAAGCAGGCCGTCTTCGAAGAAGCCTTCAACGAGTATTACAAGGACATCGTCGAGATCAATCTGACCAACGAGATCGATGATTTTTCCGTCATCAAGGTCGATGCCAAGACGGGTGTCGTCACAACGAAGGCCGGACGGACCGAACGCGCCGCGCTCGCCAACATCATTCCTCCGCAGAAGGCAGGGGCCATCGCCGCGAGCGCCGGTTTGACCGATGGCGACTGGTGCCCGGTCAATCCGGAGAACTTCACGTCGACGAAGGCGAAAGACGTGTATGTGCTCGGCGATGCAGCAATCGCGAACGAGATGCCGAAATCGGCCTTCTCCGCCGTCAGCCAGGCGGGCGTCGTCGTCAACGACATCATCGCCGACCTGCAGGGCAAGCCGCGAACGCCCGGCCGCTACCGCAACACCTGCTGGTCAATGCTGGCGCCCGACAACAGCGCAAAAATCGGCGGCGACTATGTGCCTGCAACCAAAGACGGAAAATCGTTCCTCGAGATCAAGGACGGCTTTATCTCGAAGCCCGATGACAGCGCCGAGCTTCGCCGCCAGGTGAACGAGGAAAGCGCCGACTGGTACCAATCCATCGTCGAAGACCTGTTTGATGAGCCCGCCCAGCAGGTCACGCTTCCCAACTTCCGCAATCCTTAAGCTTTATCGCGCAGCATCAGGTGGCCGGGCCGAAGGGACGGCCTATGTATCTGCAAGATTAGCGGCTGCCGTACAAACGTGATTAATTAGGCTCAGAATAGGCCCTGGAAGCCTTTGCCCTGGACATCCGGCGGCGGGCGACCCAAGTTGACGTATACGTCAACCAATGACAGGGCGAGCTGAGAGTAATCGCCCTGCGGCAGCCCTGTTCGGGAGGCACGGAAATGGCACCCATCGTTCTGATCCTAGTGGCTTTTGCCGCTGTTCTGGCCCTGGGAATGATGCGATCACCCCTTTGGGGTTGGGCCGCGGCCGTCGGCGTCTGGACGCTGCTCGCGACCGGCGGCACCATTGGCTGGATTTCCTGGATCGTTTGGCTGCCGTTCGTGGCGCTCGCCGTACTGTCGATCCCTGCCGTTCGCCGCAGCCTGATCGTCGCCCCGGTCTTCGCCCAAATCCGAAAAATTCTGCCACGCGTCTCCGACACTGAGGCGCAAGCCCTTGAGGCCGGCACCGTCGGCTTTGACGCCGAGCTGTTCTCGGGTACGCCCGACTGGGACAAGCTCAAGTCCGTGCCGCCGATCGAGCTGACGCCGGAAGAGCGCGCCTTCCTTGACGGCCCGACCGAAGACCTCTGCCGCATGATCGACGACTGGCAGGTGCGCCACACGCTTCACGATGTGCCGGACGACATCTGGGACTTCGTCAAGAAAAACGGCTTCCTCGGCATGTTGATCTCGAAGGAGCACGGCGGCCTCGGCTTCTCCGCGCAGGCCCAGTCGCTGATCCTCGGTAAGATCGCATCACGCTCGCCCGACGTCGTCACGATTGTGATGGTGCCGAACTCGCTCGGACCGGGAGAACTGATCGAAAAATACGGTACCGATGAACAGAAGCACTATTACCTGCCGCGTCTCGCCAAGGGCGAGGAAGTGCCGTGCTTCTCGCTGACCGGCCCGACCTCCGGCTCCGACGCAGCTACTATGCGCGACATCGGCTACGTCACTCGCGGCATGCACAAGGGCGAGGAGACGCTGGGTATCCGCCTGTCGTGGGACAAGCGCTACATCACGCTCGGCCCGAAGGCGACGCTCGTCGGCCTGGCGTTCCGTCTGTTCGATAAAGACAACCTGCTCGGCAAGGGCGAGGATGTCGGCATCACGCTGGCGCTCATCCCAGCCGACCATCCCGGCATCAATATCGGCCGCCGCCATCTGCCGTCCGGCGCGGCGTTCCCGAACGGCCCCAACTGGGGCAACGATGTTTTCATCCCGATGGATTGGGTCATCGGCGGAGATAAGATGGCCGGCAACGGCTGGCGCATGCTGATGGAATGTCTCTCGGCGGGTCGCGCTATTTCGCTGCCGTCGTCGGGCACAGCCGGCGCCAAGATGATGCTGCGCGTCACGTCCGCTTATGCCCGCATCCGCAAGCAGTTCGGCTTGCCGGTCTCCCGCATGGAGGGCATCGAGGAAGCGCTCGTTCGCATGATCGAGACGGCCTACGTCAACGAAGCTGGCCGCGCCATGACGGCCGCAATGGTTTCGCGCGGCGAGAAGCCCTCGGTCATCTCCGCGATGATGAAATACCAGACGACGGAGAAGCTGCGCCGCGCCGTCAATGACGCGATGGACATTCACGGCGGTCGCGGTATCTGCGACGGCCCGGCGAACTACCTTCAGTCGGCGTACCAGATGGTCCCGGTCGGCATTACCGTCGAGGGTGCCAATATCCTGACGCGCACGCTCATCACGTTCGCGCAGGGCGCACTGCGCTCGCACCCCTATCTCTACAAAGAGGTGCTGGCGGCGCAAAACCCCGACAGGAAAGCCGGGCTCGCCGACTTTGAAAACGCGTTCAACAATCACATCGCTTTTTCGCTGTCGAACGCGACGGGCGCTTTCGTGCACAACGTCACAGGTGGCGCATTCGTAAAGTCGCCGGACCACGCGTTGCGCATGTCCGATTGGTATCGCCAGCTTGGCCGCGCCAGCCGCTCTTATGCCTTCGTCGCCGACCTGACGGTGGCACTGCTGGGTGGCGGCTTGAAGATCAAGCAGAAGATCACCGGCCGCATGGCCGACGCACTCTCCGAACTCTACATGCTGTCGGCAACGCTGAAGCGCTACGAAGACGATGGCCGTCCCGAGGGCGATGATCTGATCGTTGAGCTGGCCGCTGAGAACGCGCTCTATCGCTTCCAGGAAGCCATGAGCGGCGTGGTCGACAATTTTCCGGTTCGCTGGGCGCGTCCGCTGATGCGCGCCGTTGTCTTCCCGCTCGGACGTCGCCGCAAGCCCGCGTCCGACATGCTGGGCCATAGGGTCGCCCGCCACGCTCTTCAGCCGGGCGAAGCGCGCGATCGCCTGACGCGCGATATCTTTGTCTCCAAGGACGTCAACGATCCGACCGGGCTGCTCGAAGTGACCCTCGAAAAGGTCATTGCTGCCGAACCGGTCGAGAAAAAGCTCGAAAAAGCTATCCGCGACGGCGTCGTGCGCCGCTATCATGGCAACGACTGGTTTGCCGAAGCGGTCGCCAACAATGTGATCACCGAGGCGGAAGCCGAACAGCTTCGTGAGGTCGAACGGCTCGTCGCGCGTGTCATCGCGGTCGACCATTTCGATCCGGCCGAAGTAAAACCGAATTACGTGACGCTCGGCCATAATGCGCGTGGCGCCGAGAGCTTGGCAGCGGAATGACCGTTGCCGCAGTGTATTTGAGTTGAGGTGACGAACGATGACGGAATTTGCGGCTGAGCCGAGCACTCTCGATCTGAAGGACTGGCGCTATTGGGTTGATGGCGAGGGCATCGCCTGGGCGATTTTCGATCGCGAAGGCGAAAGCATGAACTCGCTCGGGCGCCGCCCCATCGAAGAACTCGCCACGATCGTCACACATGCCGAAGTCGAAGCCGAGGCGAAAAAGATCCGCGGCCTCGTCATCATGTCGGGTAAGGATCGCGGCTTCATCGTTGGCGCCGACATCCGAGAGTTCGAAACATTCACGAACGAGCAGGACGTCATCGCAGCGCTGAAGCCGGTGAACGAACTGTTTGAGCGCATCGAGAAAATGCCGGTTCCCGTCGTCGCGGCGATCCACGGCGTTTGCGTCGGCGGTGGGTTGGAATTGATCCTTGCGTGCCATTACCGCATCGCCACCCGCGATGATTCAACCCGCGTCGGCTTCCCGGAAGTGAAGCTCGGCATTTTCCCTGGCTTCAACGGCACGGCGCGCTCGATCAAGCAGGTCGGCCCGATGGCCGCGATGCAGGCGATGCTGACGGGCGGCATGATCCGCGCCACCGTTGCCAAAGCTCAGGGCTTTCTCGATCAGCTCGTCGGCAGCCCTGGCGAATTGCATTGGGCCGCGCGCAAGGCCGTGCTGCAAAACCGCAAGTCGAAATCAGCCGGCGCCGCGAAGGCGCTGCTGGCGAAATGGCCGGCACGCGGTTTCCTCGCCGGCAAGATCCGTCAGGAGACAGCCAAGAAAGTCCGCGAGGATCACTATCCCGCGCCGTTCAGCCTGATCGATCTGTTCGAGAAATATGGCGGCGACCTCCAGACCATGAAGCGCGAGGAGACGAAAGCCTTCGCTCCACTGATGATGTCTGACACGTCGAAGAACCTTCGCCGCGTCTTCCGCCTGACCGAGCTTCTAAAGGGCCAAGCGCCGCGCGGCCTGAAATGGCGTCCGAGCCGCGTCCACGTCATCGGCGCGGGCACGATGGGCGCTGACATCGCCGGCGTTTGCGTCGCTTCCGGCATGGAAGTGACGCTGCAGGACATTTCTCCGGATCAGCTTGAGAAGGGCATCAAGGCGCAGGGCAAGCTGTTTGCAAAGAAGTTCAAGACCAAGGCGACGCGCGATGCTGCCAAGGCGCGATTGATCGCCGATCCGGAAGGCAAAGGAATAGCCCGAGCCGACGTCATCATCGAAGCCATCATCGAGCGTCTCGACATCAAGCAGAAGCTGTTTTCCGATCTCGAAACCAAGATCAAGCCGGGCGCCGTTCTGGCAACCAATACGTCGTCGCTGAAGCTGGAAGACATCTCTGCACCGATGAAAGATCCGGGCCGCCTGATTGGCCTGCACTTCTTCTCACCGGTTGCGCAGATGCCGCTCGTCGAAGTCGTCCGCGGTGCCAATACCCGCGACGACGAAGTCAAGAAGGGCGCCGCGTTCGTCACCGCGATCGACAAGTTCCCGCTCATCACGAAGGACGTGCCGGGCTTCCTCGTCAACAAGGTGCTGACGCCCTACATGTTCGCCGCCATGATGCGTCTGGAGCAGGGCGAGGACAAAGAAAAGATCGACGAAGCCGCGCGCGCGTTCGGCATGCCGATGGGACCAATCGAGTTGGCTGATAACGTCGGCCTCGATATCTGCGCCCACGTTGCGAAAATTCTCGGCCAGTCGAGCGAAGGCTCACGCCTCGATCGTCTCGTGGCTTCCGGCCGTCTCGGCAAGAAGACAGGCGAGGGGTTCTACGTCTGGAAGGACGGCAAGCCCGTCACGTCCGACAAGAAATTCACGAAAGCCGAACTCGATGCGTTGGGCCGCGATCTCGTCGCTCCGATGATCGACGAAGCGCAAAAATCGCTTGATCAGGGTGTTGTCGAAACTGCCGACCTCGTCGATGCCGGCATGATCTTCGGCACCGGCTTCGCGCCATTCCGCGGCGGTCCGCTCCACTACAAGAACAGCCTCGCGAACGGGCCTTCGCCAGCGAAGCAAGCCGCCGCCGCTGAGTAACGAATTTCCCCACTTGACCCTTCAACCTTGCGGGGAGGGATTGGGTGGGGATAACGGACAAACCGCGATATCTCATTCATCGCGAAAATTATCACCCCACCCCTAACCCCTCTCCGTCGAGGGGAGGGGATTGACGGAGATACTGATGGCAAGAGAACTTCGGCGTGTCGCGGTAATCGGCGGTGTCCGCATTCCGTTCTGCCGTTCCAATACGTTTTACGCCGACCAGTCGAACCTCGACATGATGGCAGGCGCGCTGAATGGGCTCGTCGACCGCTTTGCCCTCAAGGGCCAGCACATTGACGAAGTTGTCGGCGGCGCAGTCGTCACGCACTCGAAGGACTTCAACCTCACACGCGAAGCGGTCCTCTCGACCAAGCTCGCACCCTCGACGCCGGGCGTTACGCTCATCCAGGCGTGCGGTACGTCGCTGCAATCGGCGCTTATGTCGGCCGCCAAGATCGCAACGGGAGAAATCGAAAACGCCATTTCGGTCGGCTCCGATACGACGTCGGACGCGCCGATCGTCTTCTCGAAGAAATTTTCAAAGCGCCTCATCGCCGCCCAGCAGGGGAAATCGGCGTTGGACAAGGTGAAGGCCTTCAAGGGCTTGTCGCCCGCCGAACTCGCGCCGCAGCCGCCCGCCGTTTCCGAGCCGCGCACCGGCCTGTCGATGGGCCAGCACTGCGAGCTGATGGCGCAGGAATGGCATATCCCGCGCGCCGACCAGGATCAGCTCGCCTTTGAAAGCCATAGAAAGGGCGCCGCTGCCTACGACGAAGGCTACATGGATGACCTCGTCATCCCGTTTGCCGGCGTCTACCGCGACAACAACCTGCGCCCCGACATCACGATCGAAAAACTTGCCGCGCTGAAAAATGCCTTCGAAAAGTCCGAGCGCGGCACGCTGACGGCCGGTAACTCGACGCCGCTGACGGATGGCGCGGCGACCGTCCTGCTGGCTTCCGAAGAATGGGCCAAAGCCCGCAACCTTCCGATCCAGGCCTACATCACGTACGGTCAGCACATCGGCAATAACTTCGTCGGCGGCGACGGCTTGCTGATGGCGCCGACCATCGCCGTGTCGAAGATGCTGGATCGCGCGGGCCTGACGCTGCAGGATTTCGATTTCTACGAGATCCACGAAGCGTTCGCCGCCCAGGTCTTGTGCACGCTGAAGGCCTGGGAAGATCCTGCTTACTGCAAGAAGCACATGGGCAAGGACGCGCCGCTCGGCTCGATCGACCGCACGAAGCTCAACGTCAAAGGCTCCTCACTCGCATTCGGGCATCCGTTCGCCGCGACCGGCGCGCGGATCGTTGCAAACCTCGCTAAGCTGTTGTCGACCAAGGGCGGACGTGGGCTTATTTCCGTCTGCACGGCAGGCGGCATGGGCGTGACGGCAATTATGGAATCCCCAACGACCATCGAAGCTCAGGCCGCCTAAGACCCTGACGGGAAGACTCTTCGGCCGCGATGCGCTATGTCCCTCGCGGCCATCCGGCAGCGAGGGAAGGGACGAATGGGCGCGAAAGATGATAAGCAACTCGAAGCCGCGCGCGCACTTGTCCGCAGTTTAGCCGAGCGTTTGGATGTCGATGGCTGGGTGCGCCTCTGGGATGGCACGCGCCTGCCGCTCAGCAGCGCGCCACAATCGAATTTCGAAATTTCGATCCGCGATCCCGGCGTGATCGGCGCGATTCTGCGGCGTCCGTCGCTCGATTCCATCATTCGCCAGTACGTCGAGAAGGGCATCGACTTCTCTGGTGGCACGCTCGTCGATTTCGGCAAGGGGCTGCAGGACGGCCGCAAGGGCGTGAAGCTGAAGCCCAGCGAGATCGCGAATCTCGCACTGAAGCTTTCGCCATTCCTGTTCGCAAAGCCGTCGGACGCCCGCGACGCGCACGGCTTCAAGGGCGAGATCACCGGCAAGAACCGCGAGACCGCCGACAACAAGGCCTACATCCAATTCCATTACGACCTGTCCAACGACTTTTATGCGCTCTTTCTCGATCCCGAGATGGTCTACTCGTGCGCCTACTACACCGATTGGTCGAATGACATCGCACAGGCCCAGCACGACAAGCTGGAGATGATCTGCCGGAAACTGCGGTTAAAGCCTGGCGACCGGATGCTTGATATCGGCGCAGGTTGGGGCGGTCTGCTGTGTCATGCCGTGCAGAACTTCGGCGTCACCGCACACGGTGTAACGCTGTCGGAAGAGCAGCTCGCGTTCGCGCGCGACAAGGCCAAGCGCCTCGGCATCGCCGACCGGGTGACGTTCGAGTTGTCCGATTATTCGAAATTGACCGGCAAGTTCGACAAGATCGCATCCATCGGCATGTATGAACACATCGGCCTGAAAAATATTCCGGAATACATGCACAAGGTCCGTTCGCTGCTGAGCGACGACGGTCTGTTCCTCAATCACGCCATTTCGCGCCGCGCGCCGAAACACAAACCGGGTTTCTTCAAAGGCCGCATGCGCCCCGAGAAGAAAGCCATCGCGAAATACATTTTCCCGGGCGGCGAACTCGACGATATCGGCCATTCCGTCTCCGCCATGGAGCGTGCTGGTTTTGAAGTGCACGACGTCGAAGGCTGGAGATTGCATTACGCGAGAACGTGCCAGCTCTGGTGCGAGCGCCTAACGGAAAACAAGGACCAAGCGATCCAATACGTCGGCGAGGAGAAGTACCGCATTTGGGTCGCGTATCTCGCGGGCGTCAGTCTTGCATTCTCGCGCGGCACGCTGCGGCTGTTCCAAACGCTCGCGTCAAAGTCGGCGAAACGCACACCCGTTCTGCCGCCGACGCGCGCCGATCTTTATCGCTGAGCTAACGCTCGCGCGCTTTCAGGTGAGCGTCGCAACGCGCGCGAATTTCGTTGAGATCGGCCAGCGACCGCTCGATGTCGCGCCGTTTTGTTTCCAGTTCGTCGATCGCGACCGTCACCTTGTCGAGCAGCAATCGCGTCTGCGCCAATTGCCCCGGATCGGAATCGTAAAGCGATAGATATTCGCAGACGTCTTCAACGGTGAACCCCAGGTTTCGACCGCGCAGAATGAGGATCAGCCGCGCTCGGTCGCGCTTGGAATATTTGCGCGTCGTGCCGATCCGTTGCGGGGAGATCAAGCCGCGGCTCTCGTAAAAGCGGATCGTGCGCGTCGTGATCCCGAATTCCTTCGCCAGCGCCGAAATGGAATAAGTCGTGGCCTCGCTCGCTTTCTGGCGCTGGACCGCATCAGTGCGCGCGAGTGGGAGCGTTTTGACAGTCATGCCGATTTGCCGCGCTTGGCTTCCTCGGCCGCCAGTTCTTTCTTCGAAAGCTTACCGATCATCGTCTTTGGCAGGCTGTCGCGGAACTCGATGGCCGCAGGCATTTCGATCTTCGAGATCTTGATCTTCAGGAATTCGAGCATCTCCGGCGCCGTCGCCGTCATGCCGGCTTTCAATTTAACGAACGCCTTGGGCGCTTCGCCACGGTACGGGTCGGGAACGCCGATCACCGTCACTTCCTCGACGGCGGGGTGCGCATAGATCGCTTCTTCGACGCGCCGCGGATAGACGTTGAAGCCGGAGCAGATGATGAGGTCCTTTATACGATCGACGATGGCGAAATAGCCTTGCTCGTCCATCACAGCGACGTCACCCGTTCGCAGAAAATCGCCGACGAACTGCTTCGCAGTCTCCTCCGGGCGCTTCCAGTAGCCCTTCATGACCTGCGGCCCTTTGGCGCAAAGTTCTCCGCGCTCGCCCTGCGCGACCTCTTTCGTCGGGTCATCAAGGCTGCGCAGCGAAATCACGGTGCCAGGCAGCGGCATGCCGATGGAACCCGAAATGGGTGCGCCGTCGAGCGGATTAGCCGTCAGCACCGGCGAAGTTTCAGAAAGTCCATAACCTTCGACGACCTTCGTCGAGCCAGCCGCCATGGCCTCGAACTTCAATTTCGTCTCAAGCGGCAACGGCGCGCCGCCCGACAAGCAGAACTTGAGCGACGAAAGATTGTAGGACTTGATGTGCTCGAAATTCAGCATTGCCGTCAGTATCGTCGGCACGACGGGCATCATCGTCGGCTTTTCGCTGTTGATCAGCTTCAGCGTCTCGATCAGCTGAAAGCGGGGAATGAGCACGATTTTTGCCGCCAATTCGATGCCGACCGTCATGACCACCGTCATGGCGAAGACGTGAAACAGGGGCAAAGCGCCCAGCACGCATTCTTGGCCAGGCTTCAGCACCGTGCCCCAGGCAACGACCTGCTTGGTGTTCGCAACGATGTTGGCGTGCGTCAGCATGGCCCCTTTGGGGGTGCCGGTTGTGCCGCCGGTGTATTGCAGCACGGCGATGTCGTTGTCGGGATCGATGGCGACGGACGAAAACGGCGTTGGCGTCGCGGCCAGATCGAGCCCGCTGACCACCTTCGCAGCGCTGGGCGAGCGAGCGACGTCGGCGATGTCCTTGCGCTTGAAAATCCGGAACAGCACGGATTTCAGCGGCGAAAGCACGCTGGCGAACGGCACGACGATGGCGCGCGAAATGACGCTCGTCTGCAGCAAAGCCTCGATCTTGGTGAACAGCAGCGCCAGATCATGGGTAACCATAATCTCCGTGTCACTGTCCTTGGCCTGAAATGTCAGCTCTTCTACAGTATACAGCGGATTGAAGTTGACGACCGTTGCACCCGTTTTGAGTATTGCAAAATAATACACGATAAAAGACGGGGTATTCGGTAGAAAAAGCCCGACTTTCGTGCCTCGTTTTACTCCGATACGTTGCAACCCGGCGGCGACCCGGTCGACCTCGGCTGATAGGTCCGCATACGACGTTGAGCGCCCCAGGAAGCCTATAGCGGGGTTTTGCGGATAGCGTGCAGCCGCCTCATCCAGCAGACCGGGCACAGTCCCCTTCGGGATCGGCATGCCCCAATCGATGCCTGGAGGGTAATGTTGGACCCACGGGGGCGACATCTGAGACACAGATGAAGTGGCTTCTGCTGTCATGGTCTGTCCGGTCACTCGATTTTATTTTATCCGGATCGCGTTGACCTTCGCTGAAGATGTCGTAAACCGTGCAATAACCAGCAAGGGGCCGCGCGAATATTAGACAATTTTCGGCGGTCAACGCTAGCGCTTGATCGCTCATGTAAACACCTGTCGACAAGGCGGTGAGTGGCCAAGATTGGCGGCGAAGGGGAAAGCGCGACGGTCCGTACCTAGACTTCGCGGTTGTTTAAGGATAAGTGACCCCCCCGCTTGCTGATCAAGTGCTCTTGATTTAGTAGATGCCAAGCAAAACTGGCCCGTCGCAGGGATTGCGAGGGTGGGAGAGGCCGATGGACGAAGTCGCGACTAAGGTTATTGAAATCCTCAAGAAGCATATGAAGGAGCCGCGCGACGATATCTCGCTCGACACCCAGCTTACAGATCTCAAGATCGAGTCACTTGATCTTGCTATGATCGTTTTCGACATTGAAGATGGCTTTGGGATCGAGATCCCATACAACGCCAATGAAGAAGTCGAAGCGTTTAAGACTGTCGGCTCAGTCGTTGATCGCGTGAAGTCGTTGATTGCCGAAAAGCAGGCTTCCGCAGCCAAGGCTTGATGGCCGCGAGCGATCTTCTGTCGAAATTAAATATGTGAAGGCCGGAACCCCCTTCCCGGGGGTTTCCGTGCATTCGCTAGGCAAGAAAGATTGATGATGTCGAATAGTAAGCCGGGACGCCGTGTCGTCGTCACGGGTCTCGGAGTCGTAACTCCGATCGGGCAGAACGTTCCCGACTTCTGGGCTGGTATAAAGGCCGGCAAGTCAGGCGTCAGTGAACTGGAAGGCTTTCCAGTCGACGACCTCAAAATTCTGATCGCCGCGCAGATCAAAGGCTTTGATCCCAAGCAGCGCCTGAGGCACTTCAAGCGCGACCGGATCATCACCCTCGCCGACCGCTATTCCTGGTTCGCCGCCGCAGCTGCGGATGAAGCGATCAAGATGGCGGGTTTGGAAATGCCGATCGCCGATCCGTACCGCTCGGCCTGCATCATCGGCTCGGGCGCCGGCGGATTGACCACGTTTGAGACGGCGTATCGCGATCTTTTCATTCACAATAAGCGCGCCACCCACCCGCTGACGCTTCTGCGTATCATCGGTTCGTCGGCTGCGGCTCACGTCGGTATCGAATTTGGCATCAAAGGTCCGACGTTCGCGACCTGCTCGGCCTGCTCGACTGCGACGCACGCCATCGGTATCGGCCGCGATTACATTCGTGACGGCATGGTCGACGTCGCTGTTGTCGGCGCGTCAGAATCGGTCATCAACTACGGAACGATGAAAGCCTGGCAGGCACTGCACGTGCTGTCGCCCGAAGGCTGCTTCCCGTTCGCCAAGAAGCGCAACGGTACGGTTCTCGCTGACGGTGCCGGTGTTCTCGTTCTCGAAAGCCTCGAGCATGCCCAGGCGCGCGGCGCGACGATCCTCGCCGAGCTTTGCGGGTATGGCATGGCGTCCGACAGCCAGGACATGGTGAAGCCGACGGTCGAAGGCCCGAGCGTCGCCATGAAAGATGCCCTCGCCGACGCCGGCATCAAGCCCGAGCAGATCGATTATCTGAACGCGCACGGTACGGCGACCGCCGACAACGATCTCAATGAGACGAAGGCGATCAAGAACGTCTTTGGCGACTACGCCTACAAGCTCGCGATCTCGTCGACGAAGTCGATGCATGGGCATCCGCTCGGTGCCGGTGGCGGCATCGAAGCCGTCGCGACGATCATGGCGATGCGGGAAAACTGGGCGCCGCCGACCATCGGCCTCGACGAGCCCGGTGAAGGGTGCGACCTCGATTACATCCCGAACGTCGGCCGTGACATGAAGCTCGGCTACACGATGTCGAACTCGCTCGCGTTCGGCGGCTTGAACACCTCGCTGGTGTTCGGACCCGCACCGAAGTGATCCAATTGCAATTCGGCCGTTGCCAAATGACGTCAGGCGCGGCCGTCTTTCGCATTCGCGATAGCCACGTTGCGGCGCGCAAACGGCAAATCCTGCGTGATTTTCTAGCGCGCAGGACATTTTGTTCGCATTCGAGACCCGTAAAAAGCTTGATGACGACGGTTCTCGATGAGACACTTCCTCATTGCGGCCGCATTCTCATCCCGGTCGCGCAGCGTTGATCGGGATTTGTGCGGTATGCGAAAGATCGTCATCCGGGCCGGGAGTGTTGCCATTCGCGCAAGACTGCTGGACACGCCCACCGCTGAGCGGATATGGGCCGCATTGCCGATCGAGTCTGCGGCGCGGACCTGGGGCGGAGAAATCTATTTCGACGCTCCGGTCAGTTCTGCAGCTGAGCCTGATGCCCGTGTCACCGTCAAAGCCGGTGACATTGTTTTTTGGCCGGAGGGCGATGCCATTTCCATCGGCTTCGGTCCAACGCCGCTGTCGCGCACGCGCGGCGAAATCCGTTTGGCCGGACCCTGCAATGTCTGGGCGGAAGCTCTTGATGATGTCCGTCAGCTTAAGTCGGTTCATTCCGGCGTTGTCATCTCGGTTAGCGAAGCTGAATGCTGATCCGATGTTGGTCGTGAGTTGCTGACGTGCTTCGTTCAGGCTCTTCGATCCTTAAATCCGTAGCTTGCATAGATGACCTCAGACGCTTGGCGCACCGGCGCGTTCCAAGCGACTTTATGGGCTACTATGAATCGGGCTCGTACTCCGAGACGACGCTCGCCGCCAATCTTCGCGATCTCCAGAACATCAAGATTCGCCAGCGCGTTTTGGCAGGTGCAGCCAATCGCAATCAAACCCAGTCGGTGCTGGATAAGACACAGCCTTTGCCGCTTGTGTTGGGCCCGGTCGGCCTCAGCGGCATGGCCTATCGGGACGGCGAGATCGCTGCTGCACGTGCCGCCGAAAGGGCCGGTATCCCTTACACGCTGAGCACGCTCTCGATCTGTTCGATCGAAGATGTTGCGGAAGCCGTCTCGAAACCATTCTGGTTTCAGCTCTACTTCATGAAGGATCGCGGCTTCGTTGCCGATCTCATCGCGCGTGCGCGCAAGGCAAACTGCAGCGCGCTGGTATTGACGGTCGATCTGCAGGTGCTGGGCCAACGCCACCGCGACGTCCGTAGCGGCATGACCGTTCCGCCGCGCATCAAGCTCAGCACGATCGGCCGCATCGCATCCAAGCCCGCCTGGATTGCGAATGTGCTGATGGGCAAACGCAAGACCTTCGGCAACGTCGCCGGCCGCATTCCCGGCACGGAAAATCTTCTCTCCTACATGGACTGGATCAACAGCCAGTTTGACCAAGCGCTGTCGTGGGACGACGTCGCGTGGATACGCGAGCAATGGCCCGGCAAGCTGATCATCAAAAGCATCATGGACGCTGACGACGCTCGAATGGCCGTCAAAAGCGGCGCATCCGCGATTGTCGTTTCCAACCACGGCGGCCGCCAGCTCGATGGCGCGGCCTCGTCGATTTCGATGCTGCCGCGTATCGTCGATGCCGTCGGATCGGACGTCGAAGTCTTTTTCGATGGGGGCATCCGCTCCGGCCAGGACGTGTTTCGTGCCCTGGCGCTCGGCGCACGCGCGTGCTTGCTCGGTCGCAGCTATCTTTATGGACTTTGCGCGGCTGGTGAAGCGGGCGTGACCAAAGCCATCGATCTCATCGCCAAGGAACTCGACGTCACGATGGCGCTCGCAGGCGTCCGCACCATCGACCAGATCTCGCGCGACTGCCTCGAAAGCTGACTGACCTCATTCAAGCCGCTGCATGTCGCGCAGCGTCGGAAAGAGCTTCATCCAGATCAATGCGATCGCGATCGTGCCGAGGCCGCCGAGAGCCGCCGCCGGAACCGCGCCGAGTAAGGCCGCCGTCATCCCGCTCTCGAATTCGCCGAGTTGATTAGACGCGTTGATGAACAGGAAGTTCACCGCGCCGACGCGCCCACGCATGTCGTCGGGCGTCGCAAGCTGCACCAGCGACACGCGAATGACGACGCTGATCGTATCGGCCGCGCCCATGACGGCAAGTGCAAGAACCGAAAGCCACACCTCTTTCGAGAGCGCGAACACGACCGTCGCAATCCCGAACACGATCACCGCCTGGAACATGCGCATGCCGACGTGCTTCGTGATCGCATAGCGAGCGAGAACGACCGTCATCATCAATGCGCCGATCGCTTGGGCGCCGCGCAACATGCCCAGCCCCCACGGGCCCGTGTGAAGGATGTCGCGCGCATAGATCGGCAGCAGCGCCGATGCTCCGCCGAGCAGCACGGCAAATAGGTCGAGCGAAATAGTGCCAAGGATCGCCGGGTTGTTGCGCACGAAATGCGCGCCGGCAAACAGGGCGCCCGCAGTCGGCGATTCTCGCGGCACGACCGGCCGGTCCAGCACGATGGCGCCGTTAAGCACGGTCGCAACAACCCAGAACACGGTCATTATGGCATAGGGCAGGGCAGGCGAAACACCGTAGGCAAGACCGCCAATCGCTGGCCCGGCGATGGCGGCGAGCTGAAAAACGCCGGTCGAAAGCGCTGTTGCTTTCTGCAGCAAACCTTCTGGCGCTACGCCAGGGAGGAGCGCCGCCGTTGCCGGACTTTCGAACGCGCCTGCGACGCCGAACACAGCCACCGCCACGAAGATCTGCGGCACTGTTATCCAGCCTTCGTAGCTGCCCCACGCGAGAAAAATAGCCGCCGTGGCCTCAACGATTTGGCAGAGCTGGATCACCCGCCGCCGATCGTAACGGTCGGACGTATGTCCAGCAACGAACACCAGAATGGCCGTCGGCAGAAATTGCACGAGACCGACCATGCCGAGGTCGAACGCGCTGCTCGTCAGCGCATAGACCTGCCAGCCGACCGCAACGGTCAAAATCTGCGAAGCGAATTTCGAAAAACCGCGCCCCCAGAGGAAGTATCGCAGTGGCGCATGGCGCCAAAGCGTTTGCGTCGCGGTTCGTGAGAATTGCGTGTCCATCGGGCGCCTGGCGCCGTCTCCCTTTCAATCGCGGGCACAGTGTCCCGCGCTGAAATTCAGAGCAATGTGGCTAATCGGCTATCGGATTTGCGGAGGCACCCTGGCTGACCTTGCTGTGGCGATGCGATACAACTCCTGCATTGCTTGTCAGGCTGCCAGCGGAGAGCGCAGCGAGCGGTCGCAATGCCGGTCAATTTCAGCTTTGGCTCATCGAGCGATGTCGCCCGGTGCGCAAGTACACGGAGCTAGTGGGCACCTTCCTTTTCTAGCTTTTTGTCGGCGTCGATGATCGGTCCGAACGGTCCGAGCTTATGCTGTCTCTCCGGCATGTCGTCCGCATAGGGCCCATACGGCGTATCGGCCGGCTTCTGAAGCAGGTTCGGAAAATCGCGATCGAGATTGGCCATGTTCGGGCGGGGCTGAGTATCGATGTAGGCAGCAACGTCCCACGCATCCTCGGGCGTCAGCGTCGGATTTTTCCAGGTCGTGCCTTGCGGCATGTTGTTGTGAATGAAGTTGGCGGCGTCGATCAGCGTGTTCATGCCAGCGCCGTCGTTATAGCTGTCGGCGCCCCAGAGCGGCGGAAACAGATAACCTTTCGCATCGCCGACTTTGCCGACGCGCTGCCCTTGGCCGTCGACGCCATGGCAGGCGGCGCACGTGTTGGCGTAGATCGTCTTGCCGCGAACAGGATCGGCCGCGCGGTTAAGTTCGGGCATCGTGCCGGTGCCGCTGCCGAACGTTTTTCCCCCGACCGGAATGCCATCCGATAAAAACTGCAGATACGAGATCATGGCGACCATCTCGGGCCCTTCCGGGGGAAGCGCTTTGCCATTCATGCTGCGCCTCATGCAGCCTTGAATACGATTTACGATCGTGCCGACGCTGCCCGACCGCTTACGATAATTCGGATAATCGGCATACGCGCCGATCAGCGTCAGTCCGAACTGCTTGGTGCCGGCGTTGATATGGCAGCTTTGGCAATCGAGGTTGTTGCCAGCAAAACGGTGAGCCGGATCTTTGACCTCAGGACCGATCAGCGTGGAAGTCTTCGCGATGAGATCGCGCCCATAACGTACGGTGCGGCCCCAATCATTGTCCGGTAGCTTATTGACGTCCGGCACAACCCAAGGCTTTTGACGCTCGTTGGCTTGCGCGGATGGCGAGGGCGCAGCGCTGTCGGCACGACACACCTGCGTCGCCGTCAGAGCAACGATAACTGCTGTTCCCACAAGCGCTAAAACGGCGTTATTTGAATGGGGCATATCGAAAAGTCCCAATGGGGCCACCAACGCGAGGGGGGAGGCCTGAGTTGATTGAACGAGCGGCGCATTCTCCGCCATATTCCAATAAGAAGTGATGATCGTTTTAATTAACGATCAGATTAATCACCGGCCGCTTCGACCAATTGAAACCAGCGCAACCAATTCAGACAGCAGCTGGGCGTTTGGCGACTTCGTCGCGACGCACATACCGTACGTCCTATTCAGCGGTTGTGCGTCGCAACTCTGCTCTTCGATTTTCTGGGTGGCGGCCTGTCGGTTGCAAGCTATGAAAGCGGTGACCCGGCGCATCGTTTGCGACTAACCAGCCGGTACCAGGCTGAACGGATTGATCAGGAGAGGAATGCATGAGCGATATCATTTTCAAGGCCGGTGAAGCGACCGTCCTCGCGGCCGAAGGCCAATACACCGATGCCATGCCCGAGGTTCTGATCGGTTCGGTCAACGGGCCGGTTGGGCATGCGTTCGCTAGCATGATGGGCCAAGCCGTCGGCCACACGCGCTTCTTCGCGATACGCGATCTCAACCAGATGGCGCGTCCGGTCACGATGATGACGACCAAGGTGACGATCGCTTCCGCCGCCTATGTCGACTTACTTGGCGGTGTCGTCCAGGCTGCGATCGCCGACGCCGTCGTTGATAGCGTATCTGAGGGAATTATTCCGAAAGCGATCGTCGACGAGATCTGCATCGTCGTGACGATCTGGCTGGATCCGCGCTGCGCCGACCACGCTGAGCTCGACAAGAAAGATCTCTACAATACGAACTACAAAGCTATGAAGATGGCGATCGAACGCGCGCTGAAAAGCGAACCGACTATCGACGAACTGATCAAGAACCGCAAGACCATCAAGCACTATGCCTTGGACGGCGTGATCGACTACTGACGCGCGATATCGATCCTTCACATCTGCAAAGATGGAGCCGCGCGATCCTATTCGCGCGATCCGTCGTGGTGACCGCCCCATTACCCCACGGCGACAGAGAAGATCAGGCGGCTCTCGACGTCTGCCGCGTCAACATTGGCAGGCGAGCGAAGTAACTCCAGATCGCGGAGACAGCCACCAAGCCAACGAATGATACGGCGTTGACCTGGAAGACACGGGCGACGACTGCGGCCGAAAACGCGTACTCTGAGCTCCCCAGAGCGATGCCTGCAGCAAAGAGCGCAAGTTCATAGCTCGCAAAAGCGACCAGGAATGAAACGCCAAGCACCGCCGGCCAAGAGTGAGCAAACGCTCTCGTAAGACGCGCCATCGCAAATGCGGCAATCGTCGCGACGCCGATTGCGGCTCCCCAAGTATAAGACTCGAATGTGTGCGGGTAGCCCAGAAATCCATAGCCTACGATTTGGTTCGTCAGCCAGGCCGCGACCACGAGCCCCAATCCAGTTCGGCCATCCATTCGCGCTGCCGCCAATGCAGCGATGGCAGCAAGCGGCGCCGCGCACGCAAATGCAAAACTTCCGCCAACGCTGAGAATTGCAATGAGCGCAATCCAAATCGCCGCGGTTACGCGCGAAGCTGCGGATGCCTGACTGTCGGACTGAAAATCGAACTCCATCGTTCTTTCCTTCCGAAATAAATCCCTGGCGGATGAGATGCGAGGGCTAAAATGCCGGCCGCCCGCTGTGGCGCAGCGTGGCTGTTTCGCCATCCTGCCGAACGAAAACCGTGGCAGCGTAGTAATCCAAGCGCATCGGATCTACCATAAAAAACAGAAGCGATTGTGCTCGGCTGGCTTGGAGGGCCATGGCTGCCGGGTGCGTAGAACTTTCAGCTTCCTTGCCGCGACGGCTCAAACGACGGTAAACGCTTCTTCCGAAATCCGCCTGCCAACGAACCTAACAGTGAGCCGCGCCCAATAATGTTGAGAAAGCTGCTTTCGGTCAGCGGTTTTACGCTTCTATCGCGCCTGACAGGGTTTGTGCGCGACGTGCTCATGGCCTGGATCCTGGGCAAAGGCATGCTGTCGGACGCATTTCTGTTTGCGTTTCTCTTTCCGAATTATTTTCGCGCGATTTTTGGGGAGGGGACGCTAAATCCGGCGTTTCTCCCGCGCTATGCGGCGCTTCATGCAAAAGGTGACATGCAAGGAGCAGCGCGGTTCGCAAATCAAGTTTTCACATGGCAGATCGTGGCGCAGGGCCTGCTGCTGATTGTGGCATTGGTCGCGATGCATCTGCTCGTGCACCTCTTCGTGCCAGGTTACACAACCGAGCAGCTTGCGCTGACCGCAAGTCTCGCGCGGATCACCTTTCCCTACCTTATTCTGACGGTTGTCGCGATCCAGCTATCGGCGATGCTCAACGCTATCGGGAAATTCTGGGCGGCTGCCGCGTGGTCGAATTTCCTGAACCTATCGATGATCGCGACTTTGCTGGCGTCGAGTTGGTTTTCTAACGCTGCGTATGCTGCAGCTTGGGGCGTTCTGCTCGGCGGCTTTTGTCAGCTCGTGTTTATTCTTTGGGCGGCAAAACGAGACGGACTTTCCATCAGGATCGCCGTGCCGCGATGGACGCCGGAGATAGCCGAATTTTTCAAGGCGCTCGGGATCGTTATCGTCGGAGCCGCCAGCGTGGTCGTAGCTCCGCTCATTGATTTCTTCATCGCAAGCTATCTGGCAACAGGAAGTCGGACCGCTCTTTATTACGCGGACCGCATCAATCAATTGCCGCTGGGCGTTCTAGGGATCGCAGTCGGGACAGTCCTGTTACCTGAAATGTCGGTGCGACTGGCCCGAAACGATCGCGCGGGCTCAGACAATGCCCAAAATCGTTCGGCTGCGCTGACATTGCTGCTCACCTTGCCCTTTGCCTTCGTGTTCGTGGCCATTCCTGACACGATCATGCGCGCCGTGTTTGCGCATGGCGCGTTCGATGCTAGGTCGGCAGAACTCGCGGGAACTGCACTGGCAGCTTATGGCGCCGGTCTCCCGGCCATGGCCCTCGTGCGGATCGTGTCTTCGACATTCTATGCACGGCATGACACGCTGACCCCTGCGCGCGCGACGGTGACGTCCATCGTGCTCAATATCATTCTCAAGGTCGTGTTCGTGTGGGGCTTCGATCTGGGCGTCGCCGGCGTCGCGCTCGGAACTGCGATGGGTGCCTGGATGAATGTCGCTTTGCTCACATGGCTCGGTCGAAGCCGCGCACTGTTGGCGATTGAAGAGACTTTCGTCAAAGCGCTGGGGCCTGCGCTGATAGCGGCTGTCGCGGCAGCGGCAGCGGCTTGGGGTGGCGCTCGATTGGGCACATCCCTGCTGCCGGGACATTTTTCGGACGTCGCCGCTCTGGCTGGCGCTATGGCCTGCTCAGGCGTCGTATATCTCGCCGCTGTGGTCGTGTTTCGCGCCCGTCTCCCGCTCGGAAAATTCGCGCGATAACCGCTCAAGGCTGTTCAGCCGAACGAGCGCTGCTTTGCCAGAATAGGCGGGGAGCGGGGAGCGCGTCATTCGTCGCCCCTGCGCTCGACCTTATGCCCGGCGCCACAGGATCAACGTCACGAATGCTCCGGCGATGGCCGCGATATAGAGCAGAAGCGTGGGCAAGAGCTCAAGGATGACGCCGATGTGGAAGCCCATAAACGAACCGGCGATACCGACCAGTGCGTAGGTCACGTCGCCGGCGCCAGTGGCCTGGGCAACTTTGCGTCCGAGCCAACCGCGTCCGCCGCGATTGACGAACAGACCGACGATGATTCCTATCAAGACAAGGATGATGAAGGTGGCGATCGCAGTTGTGAGGATGGGCATCTTGATCTCCAGAGCATTGTCGCCCGCTTAAACGCGCGTGACGGCCAGGAAGTTCACATCGTGTCTTCAAGCAACTCTATTTGTGTGCTGTCTAAGACGCAGAACAACGTCGTCTTCATCTGCAACTCGCCACGCGCGTTACCGACTCTGTTATGAGATCGTGAGCCGTGCGTCGCGTTGGATCACTGATGGGGAGCAGCGATGCCCAAGTCGCGAAAGTCATCGCGCGCCGCTTTAGCGCGCACCAACGTCGACGCACCACCAAGACGCAGCACGACACGGCCGCCTAAGATGGCTCCCACGACGGTGGTGTCTTCAGGGCTTGTCGATGCGGTCGTTGGCTTGGCTGCAGCTCTCGACCGAGATGCCGCTCATAAACGCCTCCATCCATTTGCGCAGGCGGAAGCTGGCCGGGGCGTATCGGAAGCGGCGTAGGCTTGCCGAGGCAGGACGTGGGATTGGTGGCCCGCCAGCATCAACATTAGATGCTGATATAGGTGCTAGATCAATTCGTTGGCATCAGGCCGAAAACGCTCATGCCAACGATGAGACCAACAAACCGTCTACCGCAGCAGGTACGCGACGTGCTTTTTCCCCTGGAGCTTGACCCGTTTCCGCTTCGTGATGCCCGCCATCTCGCGCCCGATCTCAGCCCAGCGCAACACCGGCCATCCTTCTCGCGCGGCGATCTCGCGATAGGATGTTTCCAGGTCCGACACGATCATATAGTGCCCAGGCAGCGCGACTGTTTCACGAAGGATTTGCCAGAATTTTGCGGCCTGCACTCGGGCGGGATTCGCGGGCTCCCGACATAGCCGGACGATGCGAGTAGGCTTCCGAGACGCCTTCCCGCGCGGGCTGGGATGGCTTCCAGGGGCAGTTCCCAGGGCCACGGCCGGGGAACAGGGTGCGGGGACAGTGACCGGGGACATAGGGGCGGGACAGGACTGAGGGACAGGAGCAGGGGACAGGGCTGGGGACCATGCCTCGGGGACAGGGCGAAGGGCCTTGGCTGCGCTCGAGAAAGACATTCCCGCTCAGTGTCCTCGCATCACATGCCGCTCGAAATCCTCAGCGAGCGCAACAGCTATTGTCCGCTCTGGCTCATCCGCTATTTCAGCCGCAAACCTAGCCGCATTCGCACACTGCGCCAAGCTTGCCTGGCAACGATTGACGTGGAGACTGTTGACCGTTGCCAAAACGACGGCCGTAACGGGTTCTAGTCGCTTGGCTACGGCCGCCCTGCGCATCAGGTCATCAGTATCAAGACGGACGTGAGCGAGGTCGTCCATCTATTTTCGCCCCTTCTGTTTCCGCGCTGCCAAAGCTTCGGCAACCAGCTCCCGGATGATGCTCGATCGGTCCGGCGCGTCTAGGCGGCTTGCGGTGAGCGCATCGACCTCAGCCAGAAGGGCGGGAGGAAACCGCACGGCGACTTGAGCCTGACGTTCCGACGCGGGCTTAGACGGCCGCCCAGGCCCCGATTTACGCGCAACCATGTCATCAGTTCCAACCTGTTCCATGTGCGTAAATATACGTCGGACAAATAATTACGTCAAGGCTATTGCAGTTCGTCTATTAATGTCGTACATTTATCTACAGACGGCACGGTGGCCCAACCTAAGCAGAACTCGGAAAAAAGCCAGAAAGAAGCAGCCGAGAACCGAAGGGAAGGACGACCACCAGCCCGAACCGGACCTCGAAAGGGGAATGGCGCAGCTATGGCTGCAAATGAAGCGGCCCGACGCGGTGTGCAACCACCGAGCCGAGCCTTGTCTCAACCCTTGATCAAGCAAGGATCGAAACCATGAATGATCTAGCACTAATAGGACTTCTTGTCCCTCTCGGGGCATTTATCGTCGGTGGCCTGTTGATGACCGCAGCAATGTTTGCTGAGGAGGCCGGCCGATGAGGAAACTTCTCTCAACTCCTGAAGGCCTCGCCACCCTCACGGGCGCCGGGATCCTCGCAGCCGCCACCAACATGAACATCATGGCGACGGGCGGCTATCTCACATCGCATGCGGCTCTTGTCGTTGCACTTTCTGCAGGCGTCTTTGCGGGTGCGAGGGTCATCGGCGCCGGCGTAGCTGGCCGGATTGCCGCCGTGATCATCCTCGCCCTTGCCTGCGGCGAACTCTACAATTTCGCAGCGACCGGCGAACGTGTCGTCACGGAACGCGAAGACGGCGCGGCACCGTTGAAAGACGCTCTAGCGAAGCACAACGCTGCTATCGAGAAGCTGAAGGCCGTCGAGAACGGGGACGTTTCAACGCCCCGCCTCACGCTCGCTAAGCAGGCCAAGGCCCAAGCCGACGCCGATGTCGCTGCAGAAGCCGGTAATGGGGGATGCAAGTCCGTCTGCCGCATGAAGCAAGCGCAAGCCGAAGCCGCCGCAGCCGAACTCAGGGCTGCATTTGCTGACGCTCAGCAAGCCCGTGACGGGCAGATCCAAGAAGCTAGGGCGGAAGTGGCCGCGAGCCCATTGCCTGCCTCAGCGACTCCTCTGGCCGATCGTCTTGGCTGGGCGCCTTGGGTGCTCGATCTCGCGATGGCGGCTCTGCTCTCGATCGGCTCGAACGGCTTGGCCGGCGTGCTGATCGCGTTCGGGGCGCAGCGCTCTCCGGAAGTTTCGGTGCGTTCGGTTCCGGCAAATGACGAAGGCCAGTCCGACTATGGAATGCCTTCCGACTTTGACGCCGCCAAGATCCATCTCATGATTTCCGGGAATTCCGAAGTTCCGGGAAATCCCCCTACACCCCCGAAAGGCGGGCGCAGGCGGGGCCGGAAAGCCGATAAGAAGGTCGTCGATTTCTCGGAAAAGTTCCTAGCGAGAAACGGCCGGGCGCCA
This sequence comes from Pseudomonadota bacterium, assembly GCA_018242255.1. Taxonomy (GTDB): domain Bacteria; phylum Pseudomonadota; class Alphaproteobacteria; order Rhizobiales; family Hyphomicrobiaceae; genus Hyphomicrobium_B. The sequence continues at coordinate 60,794 of JAFECH010000358.1, forward strand.
TCGGGAGGCGAGATCAAAGCAGCTTTCCCGGAACTCCCGACATCAACCGCCTATGATTACTCCCAGCGCGCCCGGGCATCGGCGTAGTCGGAAGTTAATTGACAAGTTTGACCCTCGGCGAAAACCCTCGCCGAGGGTTTTTTTATTGCCTATCGGTTCACGCGGCCTCGCCGAGAGCTTCGAAGGTCTGCAATGCTTCAGCTAAAGCGGCTTCAGCCGATAGTAAGTCATATTGCTCGCCTTCGACGAGACTTGGCTTGCTCTCGATCACGGCGAGCGACAATAGCTCGTTGAGCTTTTGCCGAGACGGAGGGAGCGCGAACAGCCTGTCTTTCGCTTCGCAAAGTTTGCTCAGAGTGGCGTCTCGCAAATCACCTTCCGGCGCCGAAGTGTATTTCGCGTGAAGCTCTTTGCATTCGACAAACGCAGCGCTAGATGCGTCCATACCGTGTTCCCCTTATTGGTTGCGATCAATCGCCGGCTTTGCGCTTCATCCTCCGGAGTGCCGCAGCGGAATACTCAAGGCAAAATGCTTCGAGCGCATCTTGCATCGTTACCCCATTTTCTGCCGCGGTGACCTTCATAGCCGAGCGAAGTTCCGGGTCGATCCATATTGTCAGTTGCACTTTATCCTGGCGTGACGGCGGCAGATCCTTGGCCATGTCCTGTTTCTCAGTGAGCATTTGGAGATGGCCTTGTCTAGCAGGATCGTCGTGACCAGCAATCACTACATGACATCATGTCTATGGCGTATGTGAGGCGGTTATTGATGCCAACCAGCTTAGTGAAACCCAGCAGGTTGAGCCCACGTTAACAGTTCCCACACCAACGATGGGGCCACTTTTGCAAACTTTTAGGATTATCCGGCCACAATTCCCATCATATTGCCTTGGGAGTTTCATTTATGGCCAAAGCACAATTTGGACGTCGAGGATCTGTTGAAGCAGTCTCTACTCGCCGTCCCATTGATCTCGACTACAAGCGCGGTCTTCAGATAATTGCGGCATTGGCATGCGTTGCCACGCTATGTTATGCGGGGTTCAAAGGCCTTGTGGCCTGGAAAAACGCTGTCGAAGCACGGCATGCACAAGAACGGGCGGCCGCCGACGCCGCAGAGAAGCAAAGGAACGAGGATCTCACCAACCGCCTTGTCATCCACGCTGCCGAAGATGAAATTCGCCAAATGCTCAAGGACGGCGAAAGCGCGCGGTTCCGGGACGTGACACGGCATAAAGGCATGTTTGGCGCAATCGTTTGCGGCTATGTGAATAGCAAGAACAGCTACGGGGCTTATGCGGGTGAATCAAAGTTTGTGGTCAACTACGATTCTGGTCGCCGCTATCTCATCGAGGGCGCCAACCCACCCGCAGAAGCGGTTCAAGCGTGGGAAAACAGTTGCGAGTGAGGCCGCCTAGCGGGCTTTGAGCCACCATAGCCGATATCAAAACTGATATCTGAGATCCGCGCCGCTATGCACCCGGGTCTGAATATCTTGCGGATCGCCGGCCACTCCGTTGGCGAATACATCGAGCGTCACGGACTCAGTCAGTGCATAACCGACGCGAGCTCCAAACTCGGCCCATGACGTGCCGTTCTGCGCTGACGCTGTGAACAGTCCGCCACCGGCGATGTTGGCTGACACTCCGATATCGCGATCAAAGGCGAAGTCGCCAGCAGCCCATACGGCGGCGTCAACCTTCTCTGTGATGCCGACATTGTATATCACTCGCACCTTCGCGATGTCCATCTGATCGTTTGCTGCGCCGAACGTCGCGTTGAATGGATTGCCCGTTGTGGGCTCCGCATACCCGTTCGTGTCGAGACGCTCTTTTCCGATTTCGCCGGACACCAATAGCTGATGGCGCGGAGCGAAGTCGAAAAGCACACCGGCGCGGCCGAAGAGATACGAAACGTCCCCTTGTGTCGTGCCTTTACCGGTTGCGGTATCCGCGCCATTCATGTAGGTGCGATCAAAATCGAGATCGGCGTTGGGCGCGATCCAGCCACCGACTTCAACGAACGGTCGCCATATCTTCTGCGTCGGCAGCACATAGCGTACAGCACCTGCTACCATCACGTTGTCGGTCATAGCCGCGCTGTCTATATCTTCCTGTGCGTACGAAACACCCATTAATAATGCGAGGCCGGCGTCATTCGCAAATTGGGCAAACCCGCCGCCAGAAGCAGAGCCGGCATAGCCGAATGCGCCAACGTGATTTTTGTTTGTGATTGGCTTATCATCGCCAAGTAGCGGTGCGGCGAGTCCGTGCTGCTGGGCCATCAAAGCTGTGGTGGTACTTACCAAGCTGGCAACGGATTGCTGAAGCCCGCCCGCCGTGGTGACACCTGAGGGGCATTCACCGTCGCAATAACGCACAATGTAAGCAAGCCGATTGCCGTTAAAATCGCCATCTCCGGTAATATACTGACCGTTGCCTGATATCCCCACAGCCGAAAGCAAGGTAACGTTCTGCATGTTTACGCCGGCCGCGATGAGCAGGTCGTTGAGGTCTTTCATGTTGGGTCCGGTGGCTTGAGACCATCGGAAGGCGTGCCAACCACCTGAACTATTTACCTCCGATTGTCCGACAATCACTCCCCCATCCGAACTGGCGGCGTTTGCCCAGGAATATGTTCCTGATCCGAGCACGCCCAAATCGGACATGACGTTGTTTGACCATCGAAACGCGTGAACGTCATGATTCGAAGTCTCGGCGCCCCCAAAAACGACATTACCGTCGCGGCTCACCCCCTGCGCGGAGCTATAATCACCTCCGAGCGTCCCGAGCCCGAGCATCGAAGTCGATGTCGTCCACCTGAAAGCTTGATAATTTCCACTGCTATCGTTTGAGTCTCCTACAACGACCTGCCCATCAGCACTGACACCGCTAGGCGATGAAGAATTCCCTCCCGGAAGTGTCCCAAGAGGGACCATGCCTGACGTGGACGTCCAACGAAATGCATTGTCGTCGCCCGAAGAGAGTGACACGATTCCAATGACAACGCTGCCGGTCGCGCTGACCCCTGTAGCGCGCGAATGATCAGCCGAGATGCTTTGGATGTCACTCATCAGCCCGTTAGCCCATCGGAAAGCGTGTTGTTCGTCCGCCGCGGTATAAGAGGCTCCAACGACCACAAGCCCGTCTGCACTCACGCCGTTTGCGAAGGAATAGAGACCACCTAGTGTCCCGAGGTCGCTGAAGGCGCCGTTGGCCCAGCGAAAGGCATGGTCGTCCGCCGTGCCAACAACGACACTGCCGTCCGCGCTTACGCCGACGGCGGCTGTAAAAGCACTTCCCGTGCTGTCGATTGCCTGAATGCCAGCGGATGTCCACCGGAAGGCGTGAACATTGTTGTCAGAACCCCGACTGCCTCCGATCACCGTAGTTCCGTCCTCGCTAATGGCGACAGCGCTCGAACACGATCCGCCCAATGTTCCAACAGTCTGTGGGCCATCAGTAGGCGGAGGAGGGGGCGGACTCCCGGTACCCGAGCAAAAACCTGGACCCGCTGCTGGCACAGGATCGGGAAAGCCGGTGATAGCTAACAAAACAATCGCTAGAGCAGGTAATACGCCGCGAGCTATCGCTAGCGCGCGAGCATGCGCCCCAGAGCAAAATTGCATGCGGCCCCCGCCAAAAAGAATACGCCAGTATATACCATTTGGCCTAATCTAATGGGGCGTAGGCGGAGCGTCGAACAATGAATCTCGTTCGATGACCACCTCCCGAGGAACGTTGCTCATTAGTTACAAGCGGCCCTGAAATGACCAATCATTGAGCAGATCCAACCCAGCACTGCAGTTCATCGGTTTTCAAAATGGCAACGGTCGCGGCTGAAATCGGATCTGCGAACGCGGCCGAGGTCATGCCGATGAAAGCGACTATGGCATAAAGGCTAATTCGTAGCATCGCGTGTCCCCTTAATGCGGAAGTGTCGCCGCGAAGATCACAACGGCAGATCCGGCGCACAGTAACCGGAGAACGGGATTTTTGAGGATCGTCACGACTGCCGGCGACATCACAAAATCCCTCGAGCTTTCATCGCCATCTGTGCATTCGCGACCTGGCGCTCCCGCAGAGTCATCTTGTGCGCGATCCGTCTCTGCGCGTTGCGACTATTGGCTTTGCGATCACTCGTTGACGCGCTCGTGGTCGGATAGGCCGGCGCCGAAACGATGCTCACTTCGAAAAGGTCCACGTCTTCGAGCGTGCGAAGAGGCAACTGATCGTCGTCGCCATCCTCCCATGTCTGTCGACGAACGGAGAAGCTAAACGAACACTGTCGAACATCTTCGCGCTGAACCGCGGACCATACAGTCTGCCATTCTGGGCTCATATCCTCGGGCGCGTCCATCGTGAAGAAAAGGCCAATGCGATCTGCCCGCAATTGCAACGTCCCGCTCGTTGTGCGGGAAAGGACGCGGTTCCAATCGTGGCCCCACAAACCCAAGACATCTTCGTTTTCCCGAAGCGTCCGATCGAATGCGCCAACAGCAATCCGTTCGCGAAACAGCCCGCCGATCGTGGTGATGTCGCCAAACCGAACGCAATAGCCGCTGATAAATTTGCTCACGTTAGCCCCGCCGTGCGCGCCGTTCGATTTTCTCGCGTTGGATGCGGCGAGCGGTGTCGTTCGCACTTTCGTCCATCGCCTGGTAAGAGGATTTGCCGGGCAAGCGGGTCAACGCCCGCACGGTGCCGCGCTTGCCATGAATCGTTGCGCGCTCGATTTCGATGCGTGTTTCGTGGCCGGGTTTCAGTTCAGACATATTTCAACTCCTTCGCTTTGCGAACAAATCTCTGGATATGACCGTCTTCCCGATCGCCCATCCAACCGGGACGATCGAGGCCGAGCGTGGATGTGATGTCCTCGCTTTCCATATCATCGAGCAGACTTTCGAAGCTAACCCGCGCAGCGTGAGCTGCTTCGAGCGCCAAGGCCAGCGCTGCCGCACGGCGGGAAAATTCCGGCTTGATGATCTCGCACGCCTTTGCACTGGCCGGTCCTCTGAGATCGCGCATCCTCTGCGAAAGAATGCGTTCTCCTTCCTCAAGGTCGGCCTCGCGCTTGCGTAATTCGGAGAGCTCCGCGGGCCTATTGTCCACTGCGACGGTATCGCCCAGAATATCCGCTAGTCCCGCACGCACCGCACGGACCGGCGGATTTTTCTTGAGGTCTGCTTCCAGGGTAATCTGAGCGCGTCGGTTCTCACCTAGCTCAACACTGACCCTCTGATTGCGCTCCTTCAACGCGCGAAGCTCGTCATGCGCTTCGTGAAGCGCTGGCACTCTGACCGCCTCTTCGACCAATTTCGGCTTCGCTGCCATGTGTTCCCCCGATGGCTGTTGTCAAACATCGCGACTGACGCCGCGAATTCATTCACGCCGCGTCTGCAGATGCCTCATCGGCAAACAGACGGCGGATGCAACGGAAGAGCGCCTTGCCCGGAATTTTTATGCTGCGCATGTGATTGGCCTCCCAAAGGCGCGCATCCCTTCCGGGCTCGCGATAGCGCTCCGGCTCGCCGACGCTCCAATGGACCACGATCTCGGGCCACGAGCTGACAAACTCGATGTAGTCAATCGAGCGCAGCGCGTCGTCATTTTCGACGGCGGCTTCGAGAAGCGCATCGAGCGCATGGCCCGCACGAAAGAGTTTGGATTTGAACCGCTCGGGCATCTCGTCGGCGACGACGATGCCATTAGGCATCAAGCGATCGAGTGTGACGACGGCCTCCGGGATGTTTGGCAGCGTGACGTCGGCACAAACCCCTAAAAGCAAGCTGCCAACGTCGCGAAAGTTGTACTGCGCGGGTGCGTGAGCGGCGCCGGCAGGAACGATCTTCGCCTCTGAGAGACACCTGGCAACAGAACGGCTGCGTGACGCGTCTAGGCCAAGTTCGCGCTCGAAGGCTGTGACCACAGAGCCTAAATCAACGGTCTTCGCAGTGTCGTTCATAGCTGTGCCCGTAGCTTGTGCTAACTACGGGCACCTTGCCACATCGTCCGCCTTCAGCGCGTCACGCGTGACGCCAGGGCATCGCGCGCGAACATTTCAGCCGCTGCGCGAACAGCATCGTTGTCGTCCGCCCGTTCGAGGGCGAGAAAGCCACCGTCGACCAGGGCGTCGTCCAGTTCGGCGGCCGGCAGGTCTACTGCAACCCTTCGTAGGCCCAATTTAAGACGCCTGCGATAGCGGCGGCTCCGTTCGCGGCTCTGCGCGCGCCGGGTCGCGGTCTTATCTTCGTTCGGCATTTTAGTTACCCCCCTTTTCCGTCACTTCGCTAACTTGTCGGGCAAGGGCACTTCGCGCTTTACCCGCCGATCCAACCCAGGCGGGGGACGACCGTCGAGGACGGAGCCGTAGTGCCAACGCGATTGCCACTTAAGCGAATGGAAACCTGGCGCGAGCGCCTTGATTGTGTCGCGATCGAGAACTGCGGTTTTCGACCGCGGCGCCCGCCGCTCCACCGCGTCGTCGAGAAGGGCAAGGCATTTCAGCTTCGCGAAGTACCGAGCCTCAGGCGCTCGGCCGATGTCTCGAGCAAAATCCGCCAAGTCATCCAGGGCGCGAAGCAGGTGCGCGTCATCAATGTCCGCGCGCACCGTGCGAAGTCGATCTTCGCTTTGGCCGGCATGAAGCCCTACGCCACGCCATTCTCCGTCGATCGGAATTTTATCCGTTTCGTCGGTCATGACTTGCCCCCTTTCAGAAGTCGCAACGCGCGTTGTGTGATGGCATCGGAGGGCGGCGCGTCCTTCTCGCCCGCCGTGGGATCGACAGTCTTTTGATGCGCCAAAAGCACCTTTGCTGCTGCCACTCGGGCGGTATCGCCAGAGGCCGGATTGGCGGCGATTTCCTGTAAAATCCTGACCGGATCGAATTTTTTCTTTCTAGGCATCAAAAGTTCTCCTGTTTTTTTTCGATGCGCGCGCAAAATCTCCAAATGAGTCCCCCGCCGGTCCGAGGCCGAATGGCACTGGAGGGATTGACCCACCCCCCCTTTTAACCATGCGCCTACACCCGTTGGCGCTCCCGCCTTTCTTGATCGGTGAGTTGTGCAAGGTGCGAAGCCGCTGCCTCGTGAATGGTACGGAAACCATTAGGAAGCGCTGCATCTGGGAGCCTGCGGATCGCGCTTAGGCTGGAGCGGCACAAGAAATCAGGCGGGACAGTCCATCGCCGTGTGTAGTCTTCGTACGAGCACGCGCAAAAGCTCTCAAAGCTTGCAACGTCAACGTCGCGGGTAATGCGGTCGCGGATCCATTGGCAGGCGATGTCATCAGGAACTATGCAACCAGATGCGAACGGCTCTGGTCCCGCGTCGCCAAACCATGCGAGAGGCAGCTTTTCCGAATATAGACGCCATTGCTCACCACAAACCGCAGATCTCCAAACGGCCGAACAAAGAGCGCTCCACGTTCGGCCGCAGTGTTCCCTGAGATCTTGTGGCGTCGGCGGGAACGGGTTGCGCGGATTGAACAACCGGATACGGCGCAGAACGAATTCCGCAATAAATACCTCAGTGCCTACCAGCGCCTCCAGGCACAGCAGCGCCTGAAGATTGCGTTCCTCTTGGTCGAGGCTCCTGCCTGCCTGAAATGCTACTGGAAGCGCTAGTATGCCGTTCTGGATTGCAAGCGGCTGCTTTGCAGATGCCGTGACAATTGCGGAGCGTGAGACCGTTTTCAGATCCTTGGCCGCTCTACGGATTGTGATCGCGCTCACTCCGAACCTCCGAATACCTTGTTGCGGATTGTTTCTAGATTGCTGCCCTGGCGCCCAGCGCCGCGGCTTGGCCGTGGCTGAAACCGCGGATCCCCGAGCCATTGCAGAAGCGATGCTTCCCAATCGGCACTTACGGATTTGTGGATGCGCTGATGGTTATCGAAGGCGACTAGACGGTCACGAAGATGTCCGGTCGGCCAGCCACGCTCTATGGCGTAGGCCTTGCATATCTCGCCTAGACGCTCTCTCTCGCTTTCGTGAACCCAATCCCAAGGGCGCTTGCCCGTAGCCCGGGATTTGCACTTTGCCGGCTTCACTTCATCAACAACAAAAAGCGTTGTCGCCTCTACCAGCGAACTTTCGTTCGCAACACTTACTTCACTTATTGGGTTCCTATTTCTTATAGGTTCCTGTCGGCTCAAAAAGTCAGAGTCAGAAACGGACGAAAAAGTCGGAGTCAGCTTTTCTGACCCTGACTTTTTGGTCGGAGTGGGGCTCACTCTGACTTTTTGGTCTGGGTCAGCTTTGCGCTCTTTTATCTTGGCGACAGCATCCGCTATCAAGTTGTCTAGAAATTCGGGATCGATGCGACCATAGCCGTAGTGGACTAGGGCGCGGCCTCCGGTGATCGGGGCGTGCCGCTTGGTCCGCAGATAGCCGGTCGCCTTCAATTTCCTGATCGAGCGATCAATCACGTCATAGGTGTAGCCCGTAACTTCGGCGAGCAGGTCATAACCTGGCCAAGCGCGCATGATCCGATCGTTCATGAAGTAGGAGATCGCCGCCAGCACGCGAACGCACGCCGGCGTAAGCCGATTATCTAAAGCAGCGTTCTGCAGAGCCAAAGATCGCGCCAGGCGAAACCCGGTTCGCACATTGGCCTCGTCGATTTCATCAAGCGATTGGCGCTCATCAGATGCGGAATGTAGATGTGCCATCGGAAACCTTTGAGGTTTGGATGGCGCCGCAGAACTTGCGGACAGACGCGAAACAATCTAGATTTCTCGCGCCATCAAATGATGATGATTTCGAAGATTTCTGACCGCCCTCCGGTGCCAGCCATGGGCGGTTTTCTTTTGCCTTTGCACGGTCAAAGCGCACACAGGCGTTTTGTGTTTCAGGTAGGTGGGTAGCGGCCATCATGGGAAAGCCGCTCCTTGCTCGGACGGCACCACGGCTATCGCCTTTGCATGAGCGGCCAGGTCGTATGGGCGCCAACGTGCGAACCTTGGACCGTCGTTCGCGTTCTCGATTACCGTCAGGGCCGCGCCGCGCTCGATGTCGATACGCAGGGCAACGACGCGGGAACCCGC
>JAFECH010000359.1 GCA_018242255.1 Pseudomonadota bacterium
GTATGTTGCGCATCAACGAAGCGCCAAAGATCGAGGTGCATCTTATTCAGAGCACAGAACATCCGGGCGGAATTGGTGAGCCGGGCACGGCTTCGGTTCAAGCTGCTCTCGTCAACGCGCTGTTTTCTGCAACTGGCGTGCGGCTCAATCGGCTTCCGATCGATCGCAAGGCGTTGGCCGGGAGAAAGCCTGTATGAAACGTATTTACTGGGTGCTACTGGCGCTCGCGGCGGTCGCTTGCGTCGTCGCTGGCTTCATCATCTATGTACCGGGGCCAACCGCGTTCGCGGGCGGCAGCACTGTGGCCCTCGCCGACTACAAAGATGCAAACCCGACGGGCGTGCCGCCTAGCCTCCAGAAGGCTGACCTCGTCACGCGCGGCGAATATCTGACGCGTGCGGCTGACTGCGAAGCCTGCCACACGTCCAAAGGTGGCGTGCCTTATGCCGGCGGTCTGGCGTTCAAGCTGCCGTTCGGCACTCTTTATTCGCCCAATATCACGCCCGACAAGGAAACCGGCATCGGTAACTGGACGGACGCCAACTTCATCAATGCGCTCCACAAGGGCATTGCGCCCGATGGCTCGCGCTTCTATCCGGCGTTTCCGTATCCGTCCTACACGCAGCTGACGAACGACGACGCGCTGGCGATCAAGGCTTATTTGTTCAGCCTGAAGCCGGTGCGTCAGACGACGCCGGAAAATACGCTGGCGTTCCCATTCAATCAGCGCTGGGGAATGATGTTCTGGTCTCTGTTTTACAACAGCGACGAGCGGTATCGCCCGAACCCGAGCCAGAGTGCTGAATGGAACCGCGGCGCCTATCTTGCGGAAGCGCTGGGGCACTGCGGCGAATGCCATACGCCGCGCAATCTGCTCCAAGCCGTCGACAACAAGAAGAAGTTTGCAGGTGCTGTGACGGCGGGCTGGCGCGCCTACAATATCACGCAGGACGAAAAGACCGGCATCGGCAGCTGGGACGTCAAGACGACAGCGAACTTTTTGGCGCACGGCCACGTCGAAGGCTTGGGCACCGCGTCAGGGCCTATGGGCGAAGCCATCGACATGAGCCTTCGACATATGGCGCCGGAGGATATCAATGCGCTCGTCGTCTATTTGAAGACGATTCCAGCCATTGCCGATACGTCGTTGCCCGTGCCGAAGATGATGCTGGCGTCTGCGTTTCCAAGCGACCACGAGATGAGCGAGAACGAGCGTGGTGCCATGGTCTTTGCTGGGGCATGTGCCGCATGTCACAGCTGGAGCGGAAAGAGCGCCGTTCTCTCTTATGCCGACTTTATCGGCGGCCGGACGGTCAACGATCCGACGGCCAGGAACGTCGCTCAGGCGATTATCTGGGGCGTTACGCGGCATACGCCGAACGGGGTGGTGAAGATGCCTGCCTTCGGGGCTGCCTACACCGATGAAGAAATCGCCGCAGTCTCGAACTACATCACCGCGCGGTTTGGAGCTGAGAAGTCACGCATAACTGCCGCCGAGGTTCGGAGCATCGGCAAGCAGGCTTCGCAGTAAAGTCATCGCGGCGTTAACGAATTCGGCGGGAGCTGTTGCTCCCGCTGAGAAGCTTTAGCCGCATTGGCGGACCGATCTCTGATCGGAAGGCGCTTGTTCGTTCGGGCCCGGGTCGTTACGAAGCTCGCAGGCTTGCAGCATTGATGCTGTGGCATGGAAAGAGAGCTTCATGTCGAACGCTCACCAAGCTTCCGTTTCTGCACGTCGCGGCGCCCGTATCGGCTCGCTTGCCAATTTGCCTGTCTTCTTCAAACTCGACGGAAAGCGCGTGCTGGTCGTCGGTGGCGGTGAACCGGCGCTCTGGAAGGCCGAGCTCCTGGCGGCGACGGGGGCGTTGGTCGAAGTTTTTGCCGAAGCGTTTTCGAAGGAATTTTTCGCGTTGGCGGAAGCGCCGCCGAACGGGCAAATTGTCCTGGCTCGGCGAAAATGGTCTACCGAAGACCTGAAGAATGCTGCGCTTGCGGTCGGTTCCTTTGCCGATGGAGCGGAAGCAGCGGCCTTTGCGGCAGCGGCTCGCGCAGCTGGCGTACCGGTCAATGTCGTCGATCGTCCGGCGTTTTGCGATTTTCAGTTCGGCGCGATCGTCAATCGTTCGCCTCTCGTCGTCGGGATTTCCACCGATGGCGCCGCGCCGGTCTTCGGACAGGCCATTCGCTCGCTGGTCGAAAGCTTGCTGCCTGAAAGTTTTCAGCTCTGGGCGCGCGCGGCGCGCGATCTTCGTAGGGACAGCGACCGTTTCGGAGACACGCTGGAACAGAAGCGGCGGTTCTGGCGTCGGTTCACCGATTTTGCACTTCGCCATCTCGATCGTGGACCGGAGGCTGACGACATTGCGCAGTTGATCGCGGGTGAACCGGCAGCACGCACAGAGGCGGTGACGGTCATCGTGGTCGACAAAAGCGCTGACACGTTGACGCTCGGAGCCGTGAGAGCCTTACGGGCCGCGGACGACATCTTCTACGATGAGGACGTTCCGAACTCTGTGCTCGACTTCGCCCGGCGCGAGGCGCGTCGCCATCCCCTTGCGAGCGAGCAAGGGTTCGACGCTTCGGCCGTTATCACGTCGGCAAAGAGCGGCGGCCAAGTCGTACGCCTGAGGCTCAACGCGAATGCTGGCGGATTAGGCGACGAGCAAGAGCTGGAGGCACTTCGGGCGGCCGGCATATCGGTGGTTGTGCCGCCATCGTGACGGGTGCCACCAAGGCGAAGCCAGCGGGTGACACGAAGCGATTTTCGCCTTTTCTGCCATGTGGTTGCCGTGAAAGAGTGCGAGCAACGGCCTTGAGCGGCACTGGAGCCACAGGGTGTAACCGGTTCGGCGAAGACAGAATAAAATCTTTATTTTTCAGACGGTTACGGGGCAGTGCTGTGGCTCTCGCCAGCTTGGAATGGTCTTCCCTCTTGTCTATACTTCGGATCGGGGGATCCGCTCGGATCAAAGATTGCCACGCTGGGCGGGGTTAGCGCATCGCTTCCCTCATGGTTGGTTTTATGTCGTTCCGCGACAGCGAGACGTCGGTAAGCATTCGGAGTCGCGTACGCATGCGCTGCAATCCATCATATTGGCTTTTGGGACTTGTCCCGATTGCGCTTTTGACCTGGGTTGCCGTGCACTTCGAACAGAGCGGCATCGAATTCGATCTTTCGCGCCGGGCCGGCGAAGCGTTGCGCCGTTCGGGTCTCGATTGGGCCAAGCTGCGTGTCGTCGGCCGCGATGCGGTGCTGACCGGGCGTGCGCCGGATGAGCGAGACCCGGGACGAGCGATCGCGAACGTCGAGAACGTTTGGGGTGTGCGCGTTGTCGCCGACAGGGCCGCTCTGCTTGAGAGCGTGGCCAACTATCGCTGGTCGGTGACGTCGTCCGAGGATGGGCGTGTACGGATAGCGGGTGACGTGCCGTCGGAAGACGCGCGCCGGGCGCTGCTCGATGCGGCTCGCAAAGCTTTCCCTGGCGCAAAAATCCAGGATGAAACGCGGCTGGCTCGGGGAAGCATCGATCGCAATGCTTGGCTCACGGCCGCAATTTTCAGCATGAAGAACCTAGCGGAGCTGAAGCACGGGCAAGCGTCGCTCGCCATGCTCGATCTGTCGATTGGGGGCGAAGCCAAGACTGCGGACGCCTATCGCGATGTCCGCGAGGCGCTGGCTGAGCGGCGGCCCACGGGGCTTGCGTTGGCCCATGAAGCGATTACGCCGCCGCTGGTTCGGCCGTTTGTTTGGGGCATCAAGAAGAGCGGCGCGGGAATTGAGATCTCTGGGTTTGCGCCAAGCGATGAAGACCGCGAGCGGCTGAAGACGCGTGCCAAGTCATTGTTCCGAGCGATGACGATTACCGACAATTCGGATATCGGCGATGGGGCGCCGCAGGGTTGGAACAAGGCAACGAGCGTGGCGCTCGATCAGCTCGCGCAGCTTCGCACCGGAGACGTCGCGTTTACAGATCGCGATATGGCTTTCACCGGCGAGGCGCCCGACGAGCAGACGGCGACCGCCGTCAAAAGGACATTGAAGCTCGATGTCCCGCAAAATTTCCGTATCGTCGAGCACATCCGCTTCCCGAAGCCGGAGATCAAGCTGCCGCCGAGTGGCTATGTCATGGGTATTGTGAATGATGGGGCGTCGATTTCCCTGGTCGGCATGGTGCCGAGCGAGGCAGCGCGCGGTGCGTTGCTTGACGCGATCAAGGCGCGGTTTCCCGGCAAGCAGGTAAACGACAAATCGCAGGTGGCGCCCGGCGCTCCGGACGGCTGGCAGCAATGTGTCGTTGCCGGGCTATCGTCGTTGCCGCGGCTTAAAAAGGGCAAGTCCATTCTGACCGATCACAAACTCGAAGTCTCAGGCGATACGGATGACTATGCGGCCTCGCAGTCGGTGCCGGGAGACGTGAAGGCGGCCGCCGGGCAGACCTGCGAAACGACGACGAACATCGCGTTCACCGGTAAGATGAAAACCGACCTCACCTGGAAAGCGGCGCGCGCGGCCAACGGCATGGTGACGATCGAGGGCGAAGCGCCCGATGACGCGTCGCGTTTGCGCATCGTCGAGATCGCGCAGCAGATTTTCGCCGGTTCGAGCGTGACGGACAACATGAAGATCGTTGGCGCCTCGTCCGAGCCGTGGTCGTCGGCCGCGCATCTCGGGCTTGAGGAAATGGCGCGTCTCAAGAACGGCGAAGTCTCGATTTCCGGCAAGGAATTCGCGATCAAGGGAGCCGCGGAGAGCGATCAGGTTGCGAACGATATTCGCAGCGTTCTGTCGACGGATTTGCCGCCGGGCTTCAAGAGCCGGGATGAAATCACGGTTATGTCGCAGGAGGAAAAGGCGGCTGACAGTTGTCAGACGCTGATGCGGCAGGCGTCGGCCAACGGGACGATCAACTTTGCGCGCGCCAAGGCGGATTTGACGGCGGACAGTGCGCAGACGCTCAGAGATCTGGCGCAGATTGCCAACGAATGTCCAAGTTTCAAAATTCAAATTGAAGGCCATACGGATTCCGAAGGCACGGACGAGCGTAACCAGCGGCTTTCGAACCGGCGGGCTCAGGCCGTCGCGGATTTCCTTGCCCAGAACGGCGTCGATCCACGACGTATGACGACGGTCGGATACGGCGCGACGAAGCCCATCGCGGATAATGCGACGCCGGAGGGACGGGCCAAGAACCGCCGCATCGAATTTACGGTCAAGGTCAACTGAGGGAACGGAGGACGACCGCAAATGGACTATCTGTTCATCAAGTTGATCTGGTGGATCGCAGCGTCGTTCGCGCTGGGGCTGGTCGTTGGCTGGATTACGTGCCGTGAGAAAAAGGGATGACGCACGGCCGAGATATCCGGTCGGCCTCGGGGGCATCTGATTAGGTAGGAAATGACGTATTTATTGCTGCAAACGTTCCTGCTGTTGCTCGCGTCGTATTTTCTCGGCGCGTTTGTTGCGTGCACGGTGAAACGCGCTTTGTTCGGTTCGCGGGGTGACGTTCCTGCCCACGAGCTTGCACCGGCACAGGCTGACGTGGCGGGTGGACCGCCTGTTGTGATCCCGCCGCAGCCGGTGCGTCCGCGACCGGCGCAGCCAATGATGCCGCCGGTTACGCCACGGACGATCGATCCGGTGCAGCCGAAAATCGAAGTTCTCCGGCGTCCGGAACCGCGGCCGGCGCCGGCGGTGCTCGACCCATCGCGTTTTGAGCGCGCGTTGACCGGCCCGCATTTCAACGAAGGCGTTCCGCGAATCTCGATCATCGAGATTTGTCCTGCGGTGCTGCCGCCAGTGACGGATATCTATCAGCCCGCGCCTCCCGAGTTGCCGCCGCCGCCGTCCGTCGAAGAGCTTCCGCCCGAAGAGCCGGAAATCGAGGACGTACGCGACCCATTTACTGAAGCCGAGCCTGAACCAATACTTGAGCCCGAACCTGAGCCGGTGCGCGAACCGCGCGCGGGTGGGTTGGCCGCGCGATTGCGCGATGCAACGACGGCTGCTGCCGCTGGCGCAGTCGCCGCCGCCAAAGCTGCTGCTGCAGCGTCGATCTCGATGCCAGGCATGGGGCTATCACGGCGAGAAGCAGCCAAAGAATCGCCCGTTGAGGAGACCAAGCCTCCCGCAGAGGAGACGATTGCGGAATCGGTAGCGACCGAGTCTGTCGACGCCGACCATGACGAACCGGCTGGAGCTCTGGAAGACGTCTCGGAGGCGCCAGCCGAGCCGTTGCTGACGGAGCCGGATGAGGAGATGCATGCCACTGAAGATGAGCAAGCGTCCGAAGCTGAGCCGGAGGCCGACGATCAGCTGCAATCCGATGGCGACACGCCAGCGGAGCCTGAGCCGGAGATCGAACCCGCGCTCGAACCGCAGCTTGAGCCCGCGAACGAACCGGAGCCGACGCCCGAGCCCGCGCAGGAACCTGTCGCGCCAGCGCCGGCCGCTCCTGCGGCGCCGATCGAAGACGGCGACGATTTTCAGCGCATCCGCGCCATTGACAGCGATATCGAGCAGAAGCTCAAGACGCGCGGCGTCGTATATTTCGAGCACATCGCTGGCTGGAGCGCTTCCGATGTCCGGCGGTTCGGACAAGAACTCGAGATGCCTGGCCGGATCGACAGGGAGCAGTGGGTCGAGCAGGCTCAAATCCTGGCGAAAGGCGGCGAGACTTATTATTCACGCAACCGCAAGGCAATGCTGAAGGCCAAAGCCGAGCCGGCAAGCGAGACGAAAGCTGAGCCGAACCGGACGGGCAGCTCGTCTGCGTCACGGTCCGATGCAGCAGCGCCGGCGACTTCGCAGGCCGCGACAGAGACGGGCTCGCAGCGTGAGGGGCTTTCGGGCGTCGCGGCTGCAAGTCAAGGTCGTTCGGTTGCAGAGATGGCGGCTGCGGCTGCGGCAGCAATTGCTGCTTCGTCGGCAAGTGTGACACGCGGACTCAAACCTATCGAGCCGATTTCGCCGTTGTCGAAGGTCGATCCGAAGATTTCGATGCCGGCGCGGATCACGGATGCGATCCGGGAAAAGGGCTCCGCTGCGACCGTTGAAATCACGAAAGACAACGAGCCGTTGCCGGAGACCACAGCCGAAGGCCCATTCGACGATTTGAAGCGTATTCGCGGTATTGGAGTTCTGATCGAAAAGCGCCTCAACGCTATGGGCATTCGCCGCTACGATCAGATCGCGAACTGGACTAGTGGCGACATTGACCGCGTCAGCCGCATGCTGGAATTCAAAGGCCGGATCGAGCGCGAGAGCTGGGTCGAGCAGGCGCGCATTCTGGCGAGCGGCGGCTATACAGAATTTTCGCGCCGAGTCGACAGGGGCGAAGTCGATACTAGTCGCGAGACGTGACCGAAATCGCTGCGCGACAGGATGCCGTAGCGCGTTCCGTCATTCTGCTCATCGGTTTCCGCGAAGAACGAGGCGACGGTGGAGATCGTCGGTTCGTCGCGCAGTAGGGGTGCGTGCCCTTGGGCCGGCACCGTGAACGACGACAGCTTGGGATGGCGCTGGCGCATTTCATCGACGGTTTTCTCGGATAGAAGGTCGGAATTCTCGCCGCGCAGCACGAGGACCGGAATGCGCTTCATCGCTTCGAACTGCGGCCAGAGCTTCGGGATCGGGCCGTCGAGGACGGACAGGCATTTCGCCAGCTTCGGATCGTATCCGCTGACCGGTTTGCCATCTTTGTCGTTGAAAATCTGGTGGGCGATGACGGCCAAATCGTCGTCGGTCATTTGCGGAAAATCGCGACGGAAGAGATCGCCGATGATGCGCGCTGCGTCGGCCCAGCTCTTCGGTTGTGGGATGCGGCCGACATAACCTGCGATCCGCGCGAGCCCGTCCTGTTCGATCACTGGGCCAATGTCGTTTAAAACGACCGCGCCCATCAGCGATGGTTGTGCCGCGGCCAGGACCATTGAGATGAGGCCGCCGCGAGACGTGCCGATGATGCCCGCGTTCCGCAGCCCAAGCATCATCATGAAGTCGATCGCATCCTGCATTTCGATTGGAACTGCGTAGTTCTTCCAGTCGGAATCGTATTCCGAAAGACCGCGGCCACGCGTATCGAGCGTGAACACATCGCGCGGCTTGGCGCCCTGGCTCAATGCGATCGCGATGTCGTGGAAATCGCGGCTATTGCGCGTCAGTCCGGCGAGGCAAACGACGGGGCGCGCGTCTGACACGACTTTGGGCCGATAATGGCGGCCATAAAGGCGCAGCCCATCACGGCTGGTGAAGTGAATATCTTCGAATTCTTGCTTCGCCGCCATTGGGATATCGAACCTCGTGCTAGGTCTGCTCAGCCATCGCTATTGCTATCGGCGATGCCGTTACCTGAATCGTCGTCTTTCGGCATCCTTGCATCGCTGCGACCGCGCCAGAGATCTTGCCGGAGGCGCAATGGGTTTTTCATGCCAAGGCGCGCGCGATAGATCTGGATGTTCGCCAAAACCTTTGTCACATAGTTGCGCGTTTCGGGGATCGGAATACGTTCGATCCAATCTATGGGATCGACGCCTGAGGCCCTCGGATCGCCGAACTCATTCATCCATTGGCGCGCTCGGCCCGGACCAGCGTTGTAGCCTGCAAGTCCCAGCACATAGGAGCCGTTGAAATCATCCATCCGGTCGGCGACGTAGGCCGAGCCGATCATCGCGTTATAGGGAGGATCGGACAGCAAACGGTCGATCCGGCATTTGATCTTGTAGTCCTGGCATACGTGGCGCGCCGTTCCGGGCATGACCTGCAGCAGACCCTTGGCGCCGGCTCCCGATACGATCTGGGCGTTGAATTCCGTCTCCTGCCGCGCGAGGCCGAGAAGCAGCGGAAGCTCCGGCGGCGCGCGCAGCGGCGTGTAGCCGGGAAACGGCTTCAGCGGATAGGCATAGATCAGCAAGTTCTGGCCGCGCGCGATCGCGATCTTGGCGATGCGTAGCGACATCTGCGGGTCGCCAAGTTCTTCGGCAAGAAAGGCGACCATGCCGACTTCTGCTTCGGAGGGCGCTACGTTTCTCAGACCGGCTAGGAGTGTGCGGGTGATTTCCCGAGAGAGGCCTGCCTTCTGCGCGAGCACCAGCGCGTGAGCCTGATCGGATGCGTTCAGCTTGCGAATTTGCGCCGCTGTCGGATAGGCGGGCGGGGTGATTTCGAAATGCGTGCGTCCCGGGTCCAGCGTCTGCATCGCCAGGAGGCCGTGAAACGTATCGGAATACTTCGCCGCCGCGCGATACTGCTGGGCAGCGCCGGCCTTTTCGCCCCGGGCCGCCAAGACACGTCCCAGCCAATAGTGCGCCTTTGCACTGCTCAACGGTCCGTCGGATGCGGCAACCATGTCCCGGAAATGGCGTTCGGCGACGGCGGCCTTTTTCAAGTACCGGAATGCGATCCAGCCCGCCATGAACGTCTGGTCTTTGCGGGGATTGACGGACAGCGGACCCGCATCTTTGACGAGTTCATAGGCGAGCTTCGGCTTATCGAGCTTTAGTGCGCCGTAGGCGAGATCGCGACGCTCGGCCCACCACTCATCGAGTGCTGCGATTTTTTTCGGATCAGGTGGGATGGACAGGATGATGTCGGCCGCTTGGTCTATCTTTCCGGCTTTGCGCAGCAGCTGCTCACGATGAAATGCGAGGCCAACGTCGTCGCGACCGCCTGGTGCGAGTGCACTCATCAGGGCTTGGGCGTTCGACGCTTTATTGAAGACAGCGAGGCGCGCAATGGCTCTCTTGCGTTCGTTGGCCGGTAGAAGCGGGATGAGACGTTTTGCGAGCGCGGCGCGGTCTTTGCGGTTTCCGGCGTAGCGCACGTCGTCCGTGATGAGGCGGTCGAAGCGCCATTTGTGGTCGGCCGGCGTTAGCAGGTTGCCGAAGCGGTCGAGAAAGCCATTTTCCAGCGTCGGCGGAATGGACATCTCGCGCCAAGCCATCGACGCGTACTTGCGCGCAACCGTCGTGTTGCCCTCGGCCAATTCGGCCGAGGCGAGAGCGGCGTAGCCCGCGCCGGTCTCAGGCGTGTTGTTGGCGAAATAGGCTTTGATGGCGTCAGCGCTGCCGCCATGCATGAACACGGCTTCTTCGAATCCTTCACGGACGGTTGAGCGATCCGGCCAATTTGGATGTTCGCGGAGGAAGTCGCGAAATTCCTGGGGGTCGCCGAGACCGGCGCGCAGGCGCATCCAGACAGCAAGCGTCCGGCCGATGGGATCGTTGATCTTGCTTTTTGCCGCCGCGAAGTCGTCGAGGTCCTTCGATCGGATGGCAGAGGCCGCGTCGCGCAGGGCGGCGAGGTCACCTGGATCAGGCGAAAGCGACAACAGGGGGCTCAGGGCCGAATCAAGCTTGCGCTCTTGTGCCTTCTCTGAGGGCAGGAGTTGCGGCGCGGGGACGGCCTTTACGGCAGATTCAGCAGCGCGCGGCGCGCCCAATAACGTGGCGCCAACCAAGAAAAGCGGCAACGAGAGGCGGCAGGGAACGCGGCTGAGGGTCAGAATTCGCGTTCTGGGATTGAGGCTTAGTCGCATTGCTCCCCATTGGGTAAAACGCCCTACTCGCCCCGACCTTGCGGCAAGCTTTACGAGCGCCTAATATTACGGCGCTTGCGTCGCTAGCAACGATACACCGTATTAAGCGGAATTATGCATGCTGAAGCAAGCGGTTCAGACCGGACGGCATGGCACAGACGTACGGCGAGACCGTGGCTCCTAGCCATACGGCTCGAGTCCCTATCGACGTTGAATTCCTGATCGAGACAGGGGTGCCGCGCCGCACGGTGCCGCTCTCGGTTTTTTAATCTAAGGCGAACGCATGTTCAGAGGTTCAATTACGGCGCTCGTTACGCCGTTCCGCAATGGCCAGGTGGATGAAGCCGCCTTTACGCGGTTCATCGAGTGGCAGATTTCCGAAGGCACGCATGGTCTGGTGCCCGTCGGGACGACCGGAGAGAGCCCGACGCTCGATCATGACGAACATAAGCGTGTCATCGAACTTGCTGTCGCTACCGCCAAAAAGCGCGTTCCCGTGATCGCGGGTACCGGTTCAAATTCGACCGACGAAGCCGTCGAGCTGTCGCAGTACGCCGAAAAAATCGGCGCGGACGCTGTGCTGATTGTGACGCCGTACTACAACAAGCCGAACCAGGAAGGGCTTTATCAGCACTTCAAAGCGATCAACGATGCCATCAACATTCCGATTGTCATCTACAACATTCCAGGGCGTTCGGTCGTCGATATGTCGGTCGCGACGATGGCGCGCTGCTACGAGTTGAAGAACATTGTCGGCGTCAAGGATGCTACAGCCAACCTGGCGCGTCCCTCGCAGGTGCGGGCTGCGCTCGGGCCGGATTTCTGTCAGCTTTCGGGTGAAGATGCGACGGCGCTGGGCTTCATCGCCCACGGCGGCGTCGGCTGCATTTCGGTCGCGTCGAACGTAGCGCCGCGCCTGTGCGCCGATCTGCAGAACGCTTGCCTTGCGGGCGACTTCAAGAAGGCGCTTGCCATCCAGGATCGGCTTACGCCGCTTCACGAAGTTATGTTCATCGAAACCAATCCGGCACCGGTCAAATATGCTGTTTCTCGGCTCGGGTTCGGTACGGCAGACATGCGCCTGCCGATGGTGCCGCTCTCCGAAGCGTCGAAGCGGGCGATCGATCAGGTGCTGAGCGACCTCGATCTCTTGAGCGCGAAAGCCGCCGAGTGACGACTGCCGGAAAGCGCTGAGTCATGGCATCCAAACGCGACGACGGCACCACGCTTGTCGCCGAAAACCGCAAGGCGCGGCATGAATACTTCATCACGGATAGCTGGGAAGCGGGTATCGAGCTTCTTGGGTCCGAGGTGAAGTCTCTGCGGCGCGGCCAATCCAATATCGCGGAGAGCTATGCCTCGGTCGAGGACGGCGGAATCTGGCTGATCAACAGCTACATCGCTGAATATCCGGGCGCGGCGCTTTTTCCGCATGAGCCGCGTCGCAAGCGCCGCTTGCTGATGCACGCGACAGAAATTCATAAAATCGGCATTTCCATCGACCGCAAGGGCATGACGCTGGTGCCTTTGGAACTCTATTTCAATGAGAAGGGCCGCGCCAAGATCAAGTTGGGCTTAGCGCAGGGTAAGAACCACGCGGATAAGCGGCAGGATGCCGCCAAGCGCGACTGGAACAGGCAGAAAGCGCGCCTCATGCGCGAAAAAGGCTAGCTTAGTGAGCGGAACCAGTTTGACGAATGTCGATTGGGGAAGCCTTCCCCATCCTGTCGACGATGGCGCCAGCAGCCATCTGAACCGCGCGGCCATACCGGATATTCCGCTCGAAGCCACGAACGGTTCAACGATTTCGCTCGGGAAGCTGCCGGGACGCTCGGTCGTTTTCGTGTATCCGATGACTGGGCGGCCGGATGTTGCTCTTCCGAACGGCTGGGACCAAATTCCCGGCGCACGTGGTTGCACGCCGCAGGCCTGTGCGTTTCGAGATCAGCACGCGGATCTGCGGCGCGCCGGAGCCGATCATATTTTCGGACTTTCAACGCAAGATTTGGAATATCAGCGGGAGGCCGCCGAGCGTCTGCATCTTCCGTTTCCGCTTCTATCGGACGCCCGGCTTTCATTTACGCAAGCGGCAAAGCTTCCGACAATGACTGTCGATGGCAGGATATTGGCAAAGCGACTTACGATGATCATCGATGATGGGTTCGTGGTGCACGTCTTCTATCCAGTTTTTCCGCCGGATCGAAATGCAGGAGACGTACTAGCGTGGCTCCAATCAATCAGGCGTTCCAATGAGTGAACAGTCACCCTGGCCCACGCCAATCGATGATGGCGCTGCGAAACATCTGATCGCAGGCACTCGCCTTCCGGATGTTGCGCTTCCCGCGACGCGCGGCGCGATGGTCAACCTGGCGCGCTTTCAAGAGAAAGCGATTGTGTTCGTCTATCCCATGACCGGGACCTCGGGCGTCCCCAATCCGCCTAATTGGGATACGATTCCCGGTGCGCATGGTTCGACGCCAGAGGCGGAGGGTTTTCGCGACGCTTATGCCGAGTTCGAACTGGCTGGTTATGAGGTTTTCGGCGTGAGTGGGCAATCCTCAGAGGCGCAACACGACTTCGCTGCGCGCGCCGGAATTCCCTATCTCCTACTGAGCGATGAAAAGCTGGCGTTTGCCGACGCGCTCAAGCTGCCGCGGTTTGAAACCGGCGGGGTGGCGTATCTTTCGCGGTTGACGATGATCGTCCGCGACGGCGTCATCTATCGTGTGGTCTATCCGGTGGCCGATCCCGCCGGACACGCGCGTACGCTGCTGGAGGGCCTGACTACAGTTCGCGCCTGATCGCCTCGAAGACGGCGCGGAACATCTCTGTCGTCAGTCGGCCGGTGTTAGTATTGTAGCGCGAGCAATGAAAGCTGTCGTAGAGCGCGAGGCCCGGCGCGAGTTCATGCCGGGCGCCGTGTGCGAACGGAAAAAGCGCTTTTCTCTTCGCCAGCGTAGCGAGCGTTTGATCGTGCGCGATGCGGCCGAGGGCGAGGATGATTTTCAGTTTCGGAAGGTTCTCAAGTCGGGCTGCAAAGTATGGGCGGCAGTTCGCGATTTCTTTCGGCTCGGGCTTGTTCTCGGGCGGCACGCAGCGCACTGCGTTGGTGATCATGCAATTGCGCAGGCGAAGACCATCGTCGATGCGGGCGTGATATTCACCGGTCGCGAAGCCATAGCGGATCAGTGTGTCGTAGAGCAGATCCCCGGCGTAATCGCCGGTAAAGGGCCGCCCGGTTCGATTAGCACCATTGCGGCCGGGAGCGAGGCCGACGATCAAGAGGTTACAGTTCGAAGGTCCAAACGAAGGCACCGCGCCGTTGAACCACTCCGGTTCCTGGCGCTCGTTTTCGGCTCTGTAAGCAACAAGGCGCGGACAGCGCGTGCATTTGGGTGGAGCTTCGGGGCCAAATGCCGTTTCGACCAACGCCGCGCCCATATCATCGTCGCTCGTTTATCGTCGGCCGGTTAGATTTCCTCTTCAACGAAGTCGTCGTCGCCTAGGTAATTGGTGTCGCGGGGGGCGGAAACCTGTCCACGCGCTGAAGAGCTGCGTCCGCCTTCGCGCGGCGCGCGACCGCCATTGGCGCCGCCGCCGGAGCGGCCGACTTGGTCTTCGAGGTCGGCGAGATCGATGAATTGATCTGCCTGGCGGCGCAATTCATCGGCGACCATCGGAGGCTGGGTCTGCAGGGTCGACACGACGCTGACGCGCTTGCCCTTCTGCTGAAGAGCCGCAACCAAGCTGCGGAAGTCACCGTCGCCTGAGAAAATGACGATGTGGTCGAGGTTATCGGCCAGACGCATGGCGTCGACCGCCAGCTCGATGTCCATGTTGCCCTTAACCTTGCGGCGGCCGGTGGCGTCGGTGAACTCCTTGGTGGGCTTCGTCACCATCGAGAAGCCGTTATAATCGAGCCAGTCGATGAGCGGGCGGATCGAGGAGTATTCCTGCTCTTCTGCCAGTGCAGTGTAATAAAGCGCGCGAACGAGCTGTCCCTTTTGCCGGAAAAATCCGAGCAAACGCTTATAATCGATGTCGAACCCCAGGGACTTCGCGGTGGCGTAAAGGTTTGCGCCATCGATGAAAAGAGCTATTCGTTCTGTGGGGTAAAAATGCATCGTCGATTCCTAAGTAAAAATCTCAACTAAACAATGTGCAGAAATATGGTTGAGAGGTTTTACTTCGCTATAGGCCTCAGGGACTTGACTATGGAGGATCGGGACTTGACCGACAGGCTCCAAGTCCACAAGATTCTACGGCGTAGAATGCTATCGCCGCAAGGACTAACAGATGTGAGTATCAGTCAACAATTGTGACAAATAGTCTGCTCAAGCGCACGTATTTTCTTCAGCCGACCAACAGAATGTTCGACCAGCGGTTTTTTCTCCCTGCCTGAGCTTGATTAATTTTGTTCAACGTGGCAGACAGGCGCCAGCGCGGCGCCGAAAGGCTGTCTCGAACGGCTATTCGCGCCCATTACGCCCAAAAGAGTGCGTCTGAATTTCACCAAGGGAAGGTTTGCCCCCATGGCTCGCGTCACCGTCGAAGATTGCGTCGACAAAATTCCTAACCGGTTTGAGCTGGTGCTTCTCGCCGCTCACAGGGCTCGCGCGATCACGAACGGAAGTGCGATCACGATCGCGCCTGATGACGATAAGAACCCCGTTATTGCTCTGCGTGAGATTGCTGAGCGGACGCTTTCTCCCGACGACATGCGCGAGACGCTGATCTCTTCCATCCAGAAGAATACTGAAGTCGACGAGCCGGAAGCGGTTGCAGCGCCGTTGCTTCCGCCCGAGCGCCGCGCGCCGATGCTCGGCCGCGACGACCTCTCGTCCGATACGCAGGTCGATGTCATGACGGAAGAGCAGCTGCTGCGCGGCCTGGAAAGCATGACGCCGCTCGAGCCGTCGGCCAATATCGGCTCGGGTTCGGGGCCGCGCGAGCGGGATCGCGATCCTCGCGACCGCGGCCGCTGAGCCGGCCAGGAAAGCCTGCTCGCGACAACTGGCTCGCGCCGTTCGTCTTTAATCTGTCCTGCGTCTTCGGTTACGCTTGCGCCCAGAAGGAGTGCGGCGGGTCATGATGCGGCAATACGAACTCGTCGAGCGGGTTCTCAAATACGATCCGAGCGCAGACGAGGCGCTACTCAATCGCGCCTACGTCTATGCGATGAAGGCGCACGGCAACCAGAAACGTGCGTCGGGTGCACCGTATTTCTCGCATCCGCTGGAAGTCGCCGCCATCCTCACCGATCTCAAGCTCGACGACGCGACGATCGCGACGGCGCTGCTGCATGACGTTATTGAGGATACGGACGCTACACGCTCCGAGATCGACCAGATGTTCGGGCCGGAGATCGGCGGTCTCGTCGACGGCTTAACGAAGATCAAGCGGCTCGACCTCGTCTCCAAGAAAGCCGAGCAGGCCGAAAACTTCCGTAAGCTTCTTATCGCCATTTCAAGCGACATCCGAGTGCTGCTGGTCAAGCTTGCCGACCGTCTGCACAACATGCGGACGCTCGAGCACATGAGGCCCGAGAGCCGTAAGCGAAACTCGGAAGAGACCCTCGACATCTATGCGCCTCTGGCCGGCATGATGGGCATGCAGGCGCTTCGCGAGGAGCTGGAAGATCACGCTTTTCGTTGGCTGCATCCGGAAGCCTATGAGGCGCTGACGGAGCGGCTCGCGGACATGCGCGAGCGCAATCAGGGCCTCGTCGAGGAAATTCGACAAGCCATCGCGCGCAAATGTGCTGATGCGGGCATTAAGGCGGAGACGTTCGGACGCGAGAAGAAGCCGTATTCCATCTGGAGCAAGATGGAGCACAAGCAGATCAGTCTCGAGCAGCTCTCCGATATCTACGGATTCCGCGTGATGGTCGACACGATCGAGGATTGCTACCGCGTGCTCGGCATTGTGCACACGACCTGGAGTACGGTGCCCGGACGCTTCAAGGATTACATCTCTGCTCCGAAGCGAAACAACTATCAGTCCATTCACACCACGGTTTACGGCCCACGACACCAGCGCGTGGAACTGCAGATCCGGACGCACGAGATGCAGCACATCGCCGAATATGGCATCGCGGCCCACGCTCTCTATAAGGCGCAGCAGAGCGGACAATTGAATGGGCATGACGTTAGCGGCGAGAGCGAGGAAGTCGACGACAGTCCATATGGACGTTTGCGGACGATGATTACATCGCTACTCGAAGCGGCTAATCCGGAAGAGTTCCTCGAGCATACCAAGCTCGAGTTGTTTCACGATCAGGTCTTCTGCTTTACCCCAAAGGGTCGTCTCATCGCTCTCCCACGGGGAGCGACGCCGCTCGATTTCGCTTACGCCGTGCACACCGATATCGGCAACGAAGCGGTCGCTGCCTATATCAACGGTCGCCATGTGCCGATCGATACGCACTTGCGCAATGGCGACGAAGTCGTGATCGAAACACAGAAGGGGCATGTCCGTCCCGCTGCGTGGGAAGCGTTTGCTGTCACCGGACGGGCGCGCGCCGCGATCCGGCGAGCGGCGCGGGAAGCGGAGCGCAAGCGTTTCGTCGAGCTTGGGCGTCAGCTTGTGCAGTCGACGCTGGCCGGCATCGAAGTTGATTACTCTGAGGAGAAAGTCAGGACGGCCGCTCCGAAAATAGGTTTCAAGACCGCAGATGAGCTTCTCGCAGCCGTCGGGCGCAATGACGTGCAATTGCCGGACGTCCTTGCGGCGGTGCTGCCGCAAGGCCAGACATTGGGCGATGGCTACAAGCCCACGCGGCGGTTCGGACGTGCCCGGGAGCAGGACGGCTGGTTCAATATCGATAAGGTGAACAGCCTCAAGTTTCGGACGTCAGAAATCGACAGCATGACGGCTGTTTCGATCGGAGGGCCGAGCCAAGAGCTGCCAGTCGCGTTCGAGCCTGGGGGCGCGGTACCAGGCGACCGGATCGTCGGCGTGATGGCGCCAGGCGAGGGTATTCGCGTTTTTCAGATTCATTCGCCTCGTCTTAAGGAATACGAGGAAGAGCACTGGATTGACGTCACATGGGACGTCGATCCTGACCGGCCGCAACGTTTTCCCGCGCGAATCAGCGTTACCGCGGTTAATGCTCCCGGGTCGCTCGCCGAGATCGCCAAGGTGATCGGCGAGACCGGCGGTAACATCGACAACATCAAGATGGCGCGTCGCGCGGCAGACTTCACCGTGATGCACATCGAGCTTGAGGTTTTTGATCTGGTGCATTTAAACCACATCGTTGCCGGGCTCAGAGCAAAGTCATCCGTCGCGAAGGTGGAACGGCTGTTCGAGTGAGCTAATGTGCACACGGAATGGGTCGCATAATGGCGCCTAGGAACATAATCGTTTGAACATAAATCCAATGGCATTGGCAGACCGCGCAACGTCGTGGTGGAATTCCACACGGCTGTGGTCGCGTCTGCGCTATTTCTGGCGGCAGGTTCTTCGACTTCGCGCGACGCCTCATGAAGTGGCGCTGGGATTTGCCATCGGCGTATTCGCGGCATGTACGCCATTTCTCGGTATTCAAACGGTTCTCGCCTGCGTTTTGGCATTCGTGCTTCGCGTCAGCATGCCGGCAGCGCTGCTTGGGACGGTTGTCGGCAACCCTCTGAGCTGGCCTGCGATCTGGAGCGCTTCGTATGTCTCCGGCGCACTGCTTCTCGGACAGGATCCGACTTATGCCGCCGACCATCTTGGCGAAACGGCCAGTGTGCTTGGCGCCACCTTAATGACGCCTTCGCTGCAGACATTCGACGCTGCCGTCGACAATCTCCTGCCGATTGCGGAGCCGATGGTTGTCGGCGGACTTCTCATCGGCTTGATAGCAGCTATCTTCAGCTATTATCCTACGCGTCGCGCGGTTCGCGTTTTCCAGCGCCATCGCAGCGTCGGTTAACGGGATCGCGGCCCTCTGATCGGTCATTCGACCAACTCCCAACAATCGGTGGCACAAACCGTGGCAACGACACGCAAAGTTTCCGACCCCAACCCGGGCGTGTCGCCAGTTCGCGCCCTGCGTCTTGGCGTCAATATCGATCACGTCGCGACGCTCAGGAATGCGCGCGGCGGCATTCATCCTGATCCGTTACGCGCCGCACATCTCGCAATTGAAGGCGGCGCCGATGGCATCACCGCGCATTTAAGAGAAGATCGTCGCCATATTTCCGATTCCGATATCACGCGGCTCAAGAATGAGCTGACGCGGCCGCTCAACCTCGAAATGGCCGCGACGAAGGAAATGCAGCAGATCGCGTTGCGGCACGTGCCAAACGCGTGCTGTCTCGTGCCGGAGCGGCGCGAAGAGCGCACGACCGAGGGCGGATTGGACGTTGTCGGCGCGGCGAAGATGCTGAAGCCGTTTGTTGCCAAGCTCCAGGACGCGGGTATTCGTGTCTCGCTCTTCATCGAGCCTGATCTGAAGACGATCGAGGCCGCTGCGAGCGTCGGTGCTGATATCGTCGAACTGCACACCGGCCGGTATTGCCATCTAGCGCTGGATCACGATGCAACTGGCATGGCGCGTGAGTTGGAACGCCACCGGAAAGCCGCTTCCGCAGCAGCCGCGGCCGGTCTTGAAGTGCACGCCGGGCACGGGCTGACCTACAACACAGTCAAGCCGATCGCGGCGCTGGCCGAGATCGTTGAACTCAATATCGGTCACTTCCTGATTGGCGAGGCCATCTTCGGCGGGCTGTCGATGGCGGTCCGGCGGATGCGCGTTCTGATGGATGAGGCTCGCGAAGCCGTAACGGCCACCACACCGGCGCGGCGCGCCAAATGATTATCGGCATCGGCAACGATCTTTGTGACATTCGGCGGGTCGAAAAAACGCTTGCGCGTTTCGGTGAGCGTTTTCTTGATCGTGTGTTCACAGCGGAAGAGCGTCGTAAGGCGTTCTCGCGGGCGCATGCAGCGCGCACCTTTGCCAAACGCTTTGCGGCCAAGGAAGCGGCCAGCAAGGCTCTCGGTACCGGCTTTCGAGCCGGGGTCTATCTTAAAGATATCGGTGTTGTGAATGCTCCGTCGGGGCGACCGACGCTGGCGTTGACGGGCGGTGCGGCGCACCGATTGGCCCATCTCGTTCCGGCCGGTTTCAAGGCTCGGATCGACGTCACGCTCACCGACGAATATCCAATGGCTCAGGCGATCGTCATCATTTCGGCTGTGCCGGAAGGTATCGATCTTCCAGGCTGAGCTCACCGATTGCGGCAGATTGGTTTCCGAACGGGGATGCCAAATGACATTGAGTTGCTGTTTTCCTTACCTTTTAGTCAGATTGGCGCCCGTCATTGCGGCCTTAGACCAAACTCGCTATAGCGGACCGCTAAAACGAAGCGAGCCCCGGCCAATGCCGCTCGGCGGCGCAAAGGGAGCCCTTTGAATGAGCGTTGGTACGAAGGCGTCGAGATCGAGCTGGTCAGAAACCCTCATCATCGTCGTCGAAGCACTCGCTATCGCGATGTTCGTGCGAATTTTCTTTTATCAGCCCTTCAACATCCCGTCCGGCTCGATGAAGGAAACGCTTCTGATTGGCGACTATCTGTTCGTCTCAAAGCTCTCGTATGGTTACAGCCGCTTCTCGTTCCCCTTTAGCCCGGACCTTTTTTCAGGTCGCATTTGGGGTGCCGAGCCGAAGCGCGGCGACGTCGCGGTCTTCAAGCTGCCGCGCGATAATTCTACCGATTACATCAAACGCGTGATCGGGTTGCCGGGCGACGAAATCCAGATGCGAAACGGCCAGGTCTTCATCAATGGACAGGGTGTGCCTAAGGAGCCTGACGGAACTTTTACGACTTGGGAAGATGGCCGCGAACGGACCATCCCTGTCTTTCAGGAAACGCTACCCAACGGTGTCAAGTATAAGGTTCTCGATAGCGATCCGGATGGTCCGTACGATAACACCGGTGTCTACAAGGTTCCGCCGGGGCATTATTTTATGATGGGCGATAATCGCGACAACTCTACGGACAGCCGCGTCCGGAGTGCCGTCGGCTTTGTTCCCTACGAGAATTTCATCGGACGTGCCGAGATTATCTTCTTCTCCGCGAAGGTCGACGGGCCGGACGCTATGCACTGGTGGGCGCCCTGGAACTGGCCGTTTGACATTCGCTGGAACAGGTTCTTCACTCTCGTGCGGTGACCGCGAAGCGGCATTTGCGCCATGTTGAAACCACGCAAGTTCAAAGAACTGGAAACGAAGCTGGGGTATAAATTTAAGGACCCCAGCCTTCTTGAGCGTGCGCTTACACATGCCAGCGTGCGTGGCGGCAAAGTCGCCCGCTCCGATAACGAGCGCCTCGAATTCATCGGCGATCGCGTTCTCGGTCTTGCCATCGCGGAAGCCTTGAACAAGCAGTATCCGGAAGCGAACGAAGGCGAGCTTGCCCGGAGATACAACCGGCTCGTTCGCGGCGAAGCTTGTGCCAAGGTCGCGCGCAGTATTGATCTCGGCGTCCATCTCATTCTGTCCGAGAGCGAGGCCGATAGCGGCGGCCGCAACAAGACAACGATTTTGGCTGATGCCGCGGAGGCGCTGCTTGGCGCCGTCTTTATTGACGGCGGCTTCGATAAGGCGCGGGCCGTAGTCACCAAGCTCTGGCAGGAACAATCGGAGCCTGTGCCGGAAGTAACGGTCGATGCGAAGTCCGCGCTGCAGGAATGGGCGCAGGGACAAGGGCTTGCCCTGCCGCGTTACACCGTGGTGGCGCGGAACGGTCCGGATCACGCACCGCGTTTTACGGCTGAGGTCTTGATTGCGGGGCGTGCTCCTGCGCAGGGTGAGGGCGCGTCAAAGCGAATTGCGGAGCAGGCGGCTGCCAGCGCGCTTCTGATGCGTGAAGGCGTTGGAGCGCGTGTCGGAGATGTCTGAGAACAACCAATCGACGGAAGCCGGTCGGCGGTGCGGCTTCGTTGCGATCATCGGTCCGACAAACGCGGGCAAATCGACACTCATCAACGCGCTGGTCGGGGCGAAGGTCGCCATCGTCTCGCATAAGGTCCAAACGACGCGCGCGCCGATCCGTGGCATCGCGATGGAAGGCGACAGCCAGATTGTCTTTATTGATACGGCAGGCATCTTCAATCCGAAGCGGCGCCTTGACCGTGCCATGGTCGATGCGGCGTGGGGCGGCCTGGAAGATGCCGATGCGGTGCTTCTTGTCCTCGATGCCGCGGCGAGCCTCGGTGAGGATGTCGAAGGCATCGTCGAGCGGCTCAAGTCCGTGCGGATGCCCAAGATTGTCGTGCTGAATAAGATCGACCGGGTCGACGACAAGCCAAAGCTGCTCGAACTTGCGAAGACGCTCGACGAACGCTTGTCGCCGGATCGCATCTTCATGATCTCCGCCCTCGAAGGGAAGGGTGTCAAGGATCTGCTGACGTATCTCGCGGGCGCCGTCCCGGAGGGGCCGTGGCATTACTCTGAAGACGACGTTACCGATGTGCCGATGCGGACCCAGGCCGCCGAAATGACTCGCGAGAGCATCTATCGCTTCCTGCATCAGGAATTGCCGTACACGACGACCGTTGAAACGACGGACTGGAAGACGCTGAAGGACGGTTCGGCGCGCGTCGAACAGACGATCTATGTCGAGCGGGACGGGCAGAAAAAGATTGTGCTCGGCAAGGGCGGCGAAACGATCAAAAAGATTTCAAGCGCAGCGCGACACGACATCGAGGAGATGGCAGGGCATCGCATTCATTTGTTCCTGTTCGTCAAGGTGCGGGAGAATTGGGAAAGCGACCCTGAGCGCTATCGGGAAATGGGCCTGCCTTTTCCCAAATCCTGAGCAGCCTGCTAAGAAGCCCGCATGCAGTGGACGGATGAAGGCATCGTTCTATCGGTACGATCGCATGGCGAGACTGCGGCGGTCGTCGATCTTTGGACGCGTGGCCACGGGCGGCATATGGGCTTGGTACATGGCGGCCGTTCGCGGCGGTTGCGGCCGATTCTTCAACCGGGCAATCATGTCGATGCCGTTTGGAAGGCGAGGCTTGCCGACCAACTGGGTTCGATGAATGTCGAGATGCGGCGCGCCTTTGCGGCGGAAACGATGGACGATAGCCATGCGCTGATGGCGCTATCATCCATAACGACGTTGACGGGGTTGCTGCCTCAACGCGATCCGCATCCCAATCTCTATGAGATCACGTTGTTTGTTCTCGGTTTTCTGAAGGATCCGACCGTATGGCCGGCTTTACTCGTGAGATGGGAGCTTGCTCTGCTCGATGAACTGGGCTTCGGTTTAGATCTCAGCCAGTGTGCAGCGACGGGCGCGAACGATCAGCTGATTTATGTGTCCCCAAAATCGGGCCGCGCCGTTTCGGCGTCGGCGGGAGAACCCTATCGCGACAAGCTGTTGGCGTTGCCGCAGTTCCTGACGAAGCAGCGATCGGGCCCGGTAACGCCGCAGGACGTCAATCTCGGTTTTGCGCTGACAGGGCATTTCATCGAAAAGCATCTGCTGTTGCCCAAGGGACAAACCCTGCCGGCGTCGCGCATGCGGCTCGTCGCGCAGCTCGCGGCCTAGAGTTTGCGAAATCCTTCGGTTTTTTAATCAGCATTTGAGCGTTGAGCGCGACGGATTACCTGCCCCGTGATCGTTCTTCATATCGACTGCGGGCGAATGGGACGCGTTTTCTTTTCGACCCACGGCCATAAGCGCACTTTCGGGCGTCTTTCTCCATTGGTCAGCCCGAGGTGCCCTGCAACTGGCCTCGCGTGCGACCCACACCGCTCGCCGGCTAGCGACCGCCCGTTCGGATCCCCCCTCCGATCGGGCTCTCTTGCATCAGTATCCGAAAAGTTTTCGGACCTGCTGCCGTTCAGGAGAGAAAATCCCTTTTCTTCAGTAACCGTTCATGCTGATGCGTAGACAACTCTTGTAAGCGTAACTCTCTTTCCACTGTGCACGCGGGAGTACGGTGGGAATTAACGGGGCCGCGGTGCCAAGCTGCGGTCCCGATAGTTTTATGACAGCCTGACGCGCTTCACAGAGGCCACACTCCGGAAATCGCAGGCATTTCTCTTCCATTTTCCGACGCTGCTTAAGACGCGATTAAACATCGTTGCTTACGCTTCACGAGCATAGGTCGTGGCGTGGGGGCTTTCGATGGGTGGGTTAAGGTCGCTGCCGATTGACGACATTCTGGTGCGGCAACGGATTGAGTTTGACGACATCCTCCTTTTGAAGCGCGTCTTCTATGAGGACGGCGTCGTGTCTTCGGATGAAGCAAATCTGTTGTTTTCGCTGCAGCAGGGTTGCTCGGAGCAGCATGCCGATTGGCCCGATTTTTTCGTCGAGGCTATTACTGATTATCTCATCATCCAGGAGGCGCCGCGCGGATATCTGACGGCCGCCAACGCGAACTGGCTGATGAGCAAGGTTTCGCGCGACGGCAAGGTTCGATCCAAAACAGAACTCGATCTTGTTCTGAACGTGCTCGACAAGTCCCGCTGGGCGCCTGTTAGTCTTTCCAAATTTGCACTCGAACAGGTCAAGCATGCGGTCTTGACCGGTGGTGGACCGTTACGTCGACGGAAGTCACTGGCCGCGGGCAAGATCAGCGAGAGCGAAGTCGATCTGCTTCGGCGCATTCTTTATGCCTTTGGCGGCGAGGGTCATGTGGCCGTAACGCGCGCGGAGGCGGATATCTTGTTCGATATAGACGAAGCGGTTGCCAGTTCTGCGCCGAATGCGGTCTGGACGGACCTTTTCGTCAAAGCCATCGCCAATGTGATGATGTCGGCGTCCGGCTATGCGGTGCCATCCCGGGAAGAGGCGCTCCGGCAGGAGGCGAAGCTTGATGAGGACGACGACGAGCAGACGTCGATCTTGTTCTCGCTGCTGTCGATGGTGCATGCGAACCTCGCCTCGATGCAGGATTGTTATCACGATCAGACCGTGGAAGAGAGGGCGCTGGCGCGGCTGGAGCATCAGCGCATCGAGATCATCACCAACGAAAAGATCGCAGAAGCCGATCCGCTGTGGCTGGTGGGGCGCCTGGGCCGTGACGGTCGCTTGACGCCCAGCGAGCGGGCGCTCATCTCCTACCTTAATCACGAAAGTCCGCGGATCCATCCAACCTTCACCGAAGCCGTCTGCCGGTTGGGAGAGGCGGCCTAAAGGGGCCGGTCCGCTATAGTTACTTTGGCACCGTCGGCGAGCCCTCTCGCCGGCGGTTTCGCTATGCGGCAGCTGATCGCACAGGTCCTGGCATTCGTGGTGCGAACGGCGTGTTTACGCGGCGTTGCACACGCTCTAGAACGGCGTGTTGTCTTGCGACAAGCTGAGGCAGCCAAAATATTCACGGGAAGGACCGGGAAGCGCTGATGTTCAAGAAAATTCTGATTGCCAACCGCGGTGAAATTGCGTGCCGCGTGATCAAGACGGCTCGCAAGATGGGCATCAAGACCGTCGCCGTCTATTCCGACGCGGACCGAGACGCGCTCCACGTCGAGATGGCGGATGAGGCGGTCTATATCGGCGCCGCGCCCGCGGCTGAGTCCTATCTGGTCATGGATAAGATCATTGAGGCTTGCAAGGCAACGGGCGCCGAGGCGGTCCATCCGGGGTATGGCTTCCTGTCCGAGCGCGAGGCGTTTCCGGTGGCGCTCCAGAAGAACGGCATTGTTTTCATCGGTCCCAATCCCAAGGCGATCGCCGCCATGGGTGATAAAATCGAGAGCAAGAAGGCGGCTGCTGCCGCTAAGGTTTCGACCGTTCCTGGCTACATGGGCGAAATCAGCGACGCCAAGCATGCCGTCAAGATCGCTGATGAGATCGGCTATCCGGTCATGATCAAGGCTTCCGCCGGTGGCGGCGGAAAGGGCATGCGCATTGCCTATAACGCCAGGGAAGCGGCCGAGGGCTTCGAGCTTGCCCGTTCGGAAGCCAAGTCGTCCTTCGGTGACGACCGCTGCTTTGTCGAAAAGTTCATCGAAAATCCGCGCCACATCGAAATCCAGGTGCTGGGCGACAAGCACGGCAACGTCGTCTACCTCGGCGAGCGCGAATGCTCCATTCAGCGGCGCAACCAGAAGGTTCTGGAAGAAGCGCCGTCGCCGCTGCTCGATGAGAAGACCCGCAAGGCGATGGGCGAACAGTCAGTCGCGTTGGCCAAGGCGGTCGGTTACGACAGCGCCGGCACCGTAGAATTCGTCGCCGGCCAGGATCGCTCCTTCTACTTCCTCGAAATGAACACCCGTCTGCAGGTCGAGCATCCAGTGACGGAACTCGTGACCGGCATTGACCTCGTTGAACAGATGATCCGCGTTGCTGCGGGCGAGAAATTGCCGTTCAAGCAGTCCGACATCAAGCTGACCGGCTGGTCCGTCGAAAGCCGCGTCTATGCTGAGGACCCGTACCGGAACTTCCTGCCGTCGATCGGTCGCCTCGTTAAGTATCGCCCCCCGGCGGAAGGCACCAAGGAGGGCGTGACGGTTCGCAACGATACCGGCGTCTTCGAAGGCGGCGAGATATCGATGTATTACGATCCGATGATCGCGAAGCTCGTTACTCACGCGCCGACGCGGCTCGAAGCCATCGACGCGCAATCGACGGCGCTCGACGCGTTCTATATAGACGGCATTCAGCACAACGTGCCCTTCGTTTCGGCCGTTATGCAGCACCCGCGCTGGCGGGAAGGCAACCTTTCGACTGGCTTCATCAAGGAAGAGTTCCCCGAAGGGTTCGTTCCGCGCGAGCCGGAGGGCCAGGACCTCATCACCTTGGCCGCCGTTGCCGGTGCTATCGATCATCTCAGCAATGCACGCCGTCGTGACATCACTCATCAGATGTCGGGACAGGCTGTGAGCTTTGCCAAACGGCGCATCGTTAAGATCGGCTCGGCAACCGTCGAGTTGGAGGCGCTGGGCGTCATTCCCGGTCCGTATTACGTGTCGATCCTCGATAAGGATGGGCATCCGTCGAAGACGATGGAGATCACGTCGGAGTGGTGGCCGGGCGAGCCTGTTTGGATCGGCACGGTCGATGGTGCCGACGTCGCTGTACAGGTCCGTCCGATCCCGAATGGCTTGACGCTTTCGTATCGCGGCATCCAGGCGCCGACCTATGTTTATACGCAACGGGAGGCCGAACTCGCGGCGCTGATGCCCGTGAAGGTCCCGGCGGACATGTCGAAATTCCTGTTGTGCCCGATGCCGGGGCTGGTCAAAGCGGTGAACGTGACCGAAGGGCAGGACGTCAAAGCCGGAGATAATTTGGCGGTTGTCGAAGCCATGAAGATGGAAAACATCTTGCGGGCAGAGCGTGACGGCAAGGTCAAGAA
>JAFECH010000035.1 GCA_018242255.1 Pseudomonadota bacterium
CGTCAGCCCCGTCTTCCCGTCCGGATGCTCGGCGGCATCGGCAATCCGCTCGGCGCCAAGGCGATCTATCTTGGCAATACGCTTTATCGCATCCACGGCACCAACGAGCCGAAGTCGATCGGCAAGGCAATGTCGTCAGGCTGTTTTCGGATGATGAACGCCAATGTGCTGCATCTGGCATCGCTCGTGCACGTCGGGACCGAGGTGACGATCGTGCGTTCGCTAAGCGGCCGAGTGGCTTCGACACAGAGGTCGCAGTCTCAGTCGTCGCCGCATATCATCAATCGCCAGTCGGAACGTCAGTTGGATGACGGCGGCTGGGATCCTTACAACGGCTGGCACTAATTTTTTGCTGGACGCGGGGCCTCGCGTCGCCTCCGGCCGCTTTACGCGTCCGCTTTCTCCAGCGGCGGATTTCCGTTCTTGTCCCAGGACACGAAGGGATAGCGCGCGAGGTTGGAATTGCCGTAGCGGTGGTCGTTGGTTACTTCGCGCCCGGCCCACGGTGGCAATGCCAGCTTTTGATCGACGCTTTTGAGTTCGGCTTCTGCAATAACTAGACCCTTGTTCGCGCCCTCGAAGACATCGACCGCCCAGACCACACCGCTGAAAGGCACCTCGTAGCGCATTTTGGTGACGATGGGCTCGAGGCTGAAGTGTTTGATCATCTCGACGGCATCGGCCTTCGGAATCTCATACTCGAATTCGTGCCGGACCAGCATGCCCGGTTCGCCCTTTAGAGTGATGTAGCCCTTGTCGCCGTAAATTCGAATGCGGGCTCGCAGCAGAGGCGTGCGCGCGAAATAGCCCTGTAGAATCCGTTCCGAACCCGTCGCCGATGCCCTCCAAGAGGCGTCGCGGACAAGAAATTTTCTTTCGATTTCGAGTGCCATTCCATCTCCCGTCGCGCTGCAACTAGGAACTACAACGCGTCACCCAGACTGTAGTATGTTGGTGCGACCGGAATGTTGCTGTTTGATTTCCGGATCCTTACCAATTGCTGGTACCGCTTGCGACGACCTGTCTGGGCCGAATGGGTCGGAGTTTGCCGACGGGCGGAACTCTCCCACTGCCGTGAAGTAGCTTTTAGGGCCTTGCTGCAGGATTGCGATTGATCCAGGCCAAGTTTGCTCCACAAAACAACGCCCTTGCATATTGTTCGGAAAATCCGATCTAAGGCACGTCAATCCACCAAACCGGGACCGGCTCATGAAAATCGACTTGACCGACAAAACAGCCCTCGTCACTGGCTCGACGGCCGGTATTGGACTGGCCATTGCGAAGAGCCTGGCTCAGGCCGGCGCCAAAGTGGTTATCAATGGCCGCAAGCAGGAGACGGTCAACAAGGGCATTGCCGCCGTGCATGAGGCGTGCAACGCCGCTGCCGTCACGGGCGTCGCCGCCGATGTTGCAACCGCAGCGGGCTGCGACGCGCTGATCAAGGCCGTGCCGTCCGTCGACATCCTGATCAACAATGCCGGCATCTTCGAGCCGAAGCCCTTCTTCGATATTCCCGATGCGGATTGGATGCGCTTCTTCGAGACGAACGTGATGTCGGGCGTGCGCCTGACGCGCGCGTACCTGAAGGGCATGATCGACCGCAACTGGGGCCGCGTCATCTTCATCTCTTCGGAGTCGGGGGTAAACATACCAGTCGAGATGATCCATTACGGTTTCACCAAGACTGCGCAGCTCGCGATCGCCCAAGGCGTGGCGCAGCTTACGGCGGGAACCAACGTCACCGTCAATTCGGTTCTGCCGGGGCCCACGCTCTCAGAAGGTGTCGATGACTTCTTGAAGTCGATGGCCAAGGGTGCGGGCAAGAACGCGGACGAGATGGCGGCGACATTCGTGAAGGAACATCGCCCGACATCGCTCATTCAGCGGTTCGCGAGCGTCGAAGAAGTCGCCAACATGGTCGTGTTCGCGGCGTCCAAGGAAGCGTCTGCCACCAACGGCGCAGCGCTCCGCGTCGAAGGCGGAATTCTCAGGACGATCGGTTGATCGCGGCCGGCATTCTCGCCTTCGTGTCGAGAATGCCGGTTCGATCTTGAATCAGTTCTGCGGCTGTTTAGGCGGCACTTCGATCTTTACGCCCGGCGCCTCGATCTTGGTGCCGTCGTTGCCTTTTTCGATATGTGTGTAAGGCGCGTCGACAGTCGTCTCGCCGCCCGGCTTATCCGTTTCGACTTTCACAGCCGGCGTGTCGACAAGCACTTGCGTGTGCGAACGCTGATAAGCTGTTACTGCGCCGATAACGATACCGGCGGCGATCAGGCTGAGCGCAATAAAGACGAGCAGTTGGCGGGTTTGCATAGGCATCCCTCCTTCTTAATTTTTGGCCGATTCTGATTTCAACGCTGCCGGTGCGGAAAAGTTTCTCTGGAGATTGATTTTCGTGGTGATCATGGTTTCGCGGGACGAGCGGCAGTTTCCATTTTCGGTTCGCCTGAGGCATTCGGCTTAAGTGTGTAAAGTTGTTTGTTTTCCGGCATGACCTTCGCGATTTCCGTCGCCGAAGAGAAGAAGCCGCCCGGCTTGGTAATAACGAGCTGCTGTTGCGAACACGACGAGTGAACGACTGAAACTCCCGGTTTCAGGTCATAGCTCCTGTTTCCATAGGAATAAGTCAGCTCCATCTTCGCGACATTCTTGATCTGAAATGTCACCATCTTCGAAGCCGGTTGGCCGAACAATTCGACGGATATGAACTTGGGTTTGACGCCCGGAGCGCGTGCGACGCCGACGCCGATTTCGGAGACGCTTGCGCGAAGAATATTGGCGCGATGCGGAGGCGAGTTCATCCAGCCAGCAATGGCTTGCACCGCAAGCTGGCCGGTATCGAAGCCGCCGATGTTCTGATCCATCGCCAGATTTTCGGCGATATCGCAATGCTTATAGCCGACACTCTCGGCACGCTGGGCAGGGGTTCTGCCGTCGGCCGTGTGTGAGAAATTACCGCTCGTCGCTACTTTCTGGGCAAACGCACGCGCTGCCTTGGCCAGCATGGCATTGACCTTCAGCGCCGGCAGATTTTTCTCGCGGCGCACTTCATTCGTCATTTCGACGATGTGTTTCTCAACCTGCGGCAGGTCTGGCACGAGTGCCGCCATCGTAGATCCGTCCCAGTCTTCCGATCCCCAAGTTGAGAGGAATAGCGGCTCTCACGTGCGGATGCCATGATGCTGGATCAAGGATCCAATCGTCCTGTGGATTTTGTGTCGCGCGCCGCAATTCAGGGACTTGTGCCGCATTGCGCCCAAATGGCGCGTCCCTGCAACTCTTGCCGTCCGCCGCCGCGCCGCAGGCTTGAGCGCGCCTCGGCAGCGCTGTAGAGGATGCGCCATGAGTGACAAACCGATTCTTCCGGGCGATGGCCCCATTGAGCCCGTCGAGCTCAGAGCTGCTCTCGAAGAGCGCTATCTGGCCTACGCCCTATCGACGATCATGCACCGTGCGTTGCCCGACGTGCGCGACGGTCTGAAGCCCGTTCATCGGCGCATTCTTTATGCGATGCGCGAGCTTAGGCTCAATCCCGAGGGCGGTTTCATCAAATGCGCCAAGATCGTCGGCGAGGTGATGGGTGACTATCACCCCCACGGCAACCAGGCGATCTATGACGCCCTTGCGCGTTTGGCGCAGGATTTCGCGGTGCGCTATCCGCTGGTCGATGGCCAGGGCAATTTCGGCAATATCGACGGCGATAATCCGGCTGCTGAGCGTTACACCGAAGCGCGCATGACCGAGATTGCGGCGCTGATCCTCGAAGGCATCGACGAGGAGACGGTCGATTTCCGGCCGAACTACGACGGCCGTGTCGAAGAGCCGGTCGTATTGCCGGCGGCTTTTCCCAATTTGTTGGCGAACGGATCGTCCGGCATCGCCGTCGGCATGGCGACGAATATCCCGCCGCACAACGTCGATGAGTTGTGTGCCGCGCTTCTGCACCTCATCAAGCATCCCAATGCCACGATCGAGAAGCTCGTCGAGCTGGTTCCTGGCCCCGATTTTCCGACCGGCGGCGTGATCGTCGAACCGCGCGCTCAGATTCTCGAAGCCTATAAGACCGGCCGCGGCGGTTTCCGCGTGCGCGCGCGCTGGGACAAGGAAGAGACCGGCCGCGGCGGCTATCAGGTCGTCGTCACCGAAATTCCCTACGGCGTCCAGAAGGCGAAGCTGATCGAGAAGATCGCCGACCTGATGAGCGAGAAGAAGCTTCAGCTTCTGGGCGACGTTCGCGATGAAAGCGCCGAAGAAATCCGCCTGGTGCTCGAACCAAAGAGCCGCACGGTCGATCCGATGCTGCTGATGGAAAGCCTCTT
This sequence comes from Pseudomonadota bacterium, assembly GCA_018242255.1. Lineage (GTDB taxonomy): Bacteria > Pseudomonadota > Alphaproteobacteria > Rhizobiales > Hyphomicrobiaceae > Hyphomicrobium_B. The sequence continues at coordinate 4,323 of JAFECH010000035.1, forward strand.
CCGCGCGACCGAACTCGAAGTGCGCGTCAGCCTCAACATGAACGTGCTGTCGGGCGGGCAGATCCCGAACGTGCTCGATCTGCGCGACGTGCTCTGGCAGTGGCTGGAGCATCGCATCGAAGTGCTCGTTCGCCGTTCGACGTACCGCTTGAAAAAGATTGAGCATCGCCTCGAGGTGCTCGACGGCTATCTGATCGCCTACCTCAATATCGACGAGGTGATCCGGATCATCCGCCGCGAGGACGATCCCAAAGCCAAGTTGATGTCGAAATTCAACTTGAGCGACGTCCAGGCTGAAGCGATCCTGAACCTACGCTTGCGCTCGCTGTCGAGGCTCGAAGAAGTCGAGATCAAGGCCGAGCACGACAAGCTTTCGAAAGAGCGCCGCGAGTTAAAGCAGCTTCTGAAATCGGAAGAGCTGCAATGGGAGCGCGTCTCCGAAGAGGTCAAGGAAACGCGCGAAAAGTACTCCAAGAAGACGCCGCTTGGCCGCCGCCGCTCGTCATTTGCTGACATGCCCGAGATCGATATCGATCTGGATGCCGCGCTGGTCGAAAAAGAACCGATCACCGTCATCATGTCGGAGAAGGGTTGGGTGCGGGCGCTGAAGGGCCATCAGGACGACCTGTCGAAGCTCGACTTCAAGCAGGGCGACGGACTGAAACGCGCCTTGAAGGCGTTCACGACCGACAAGCTGGTTCTCTTCGCAACGAACGGCAAATTCTTCACGCTCGAAGCCGGAGCGCTGCCGGGCGGCCGCGGTCATGGTGAGCCCTTGCGGCTTATGATCGACCTTGAGGAAAACCACGATATAGCCGAGCTGTTCGTCCACGATCCGTCGCGCAAACTGCTTGTCGCCTCGACCGGAGCCTATGGCTTCATCGTGCCGGAAGCCGAGGTCATTGCCGCAACGCGTAAGGGCAAGCAAGTCCTGAACGTCAGCGAGCCGGAAGAGGCCCGCGTCTGCGTGCCCGTTGACGGCGACTATGTCGCGACAATCGGCGAAAACCGTAAGATGCTTGTATTCAAGCTCGACGAAGTCAACGAGATGACCCGCGGTAAGGGCGTCATCCTGCAGCGGATCAAGGACGGCGCGCTCTCGGATGCACGCGTGTTCAAAAAGTCCGATGGCTTGACGTGGCTCGACAGCGCCGGCCGCGAATTTTCGCTGTCGTGGAACGAACTCAAGGAATGGGCTGGCGAGCGCGCCCAGGCAGGCCGCGTGGCGCCGAAGGGCTTCCCACGGTCAAATTCGTTCGGTCCCCGGTTTTAGTCGCACCTGTTGACTGCTGGACCTTGTGGCATTCGCAGCGCGAAGCTACGACTGCCGGCTATGGGTGGGTATTTAAAACGGACGGCTTCCAGAGCCGGGGTCTCGTTGCTGGCGATGGCGTGTGCGGGAGCGGCTGCGTGCGCAGCGGGCGCAACAACAGGTTGCTCCAAGGAAGACTTTGAAGCGGTCGTCGAAGAAGCGGCCGGCAATCTGCGCGACCTCAATTTCAAGAACCGCCCGACGTTTCAGGAAAAGCTGCGCGCGTTGAAAGACAAGCGGCATTGGAGCCATGACGAGTTCATGGAGAAGGCGAAGCCCTTCGTGAAGGACGACAAAACCGTCGTCTACGACAAGACGACCAATGAATTGCTGTCTGAGATCGCCATGATGGGCCAGCAGGGCGCGGAAGCCGACGCACCCGATTGTGCGCGCATGAAGGAACTGCGCGAACACATGAAAAGGCTCGTCGATACGCTATCGGCGAAGTGGGCTTACATGTTTCAGAAGCTCGATGCCGAACTCGCGAACTGACGCGGTCTAGCGCCCGAAGTGCGAAATTCGCCCAGACAGTTCGGTCGAAACGCCGACTTTCAAAACCTCAGACAGGCACGTCTTCGTCGTCAGGCGCGCGTTCCCAGCGGTCGGGCCCCAGACGCTCCTGCGGTTTGAAGCGCGTCTTGTACGCCATCTTCCGCGAACCCTCGATCCAATATCCGAGATAGACGTAGGGCAGTCCGATCCGGCGGGCGAAGGCGAGGTGTTCGAGGATCATATACGTTCCAAGACCTGCGTCGGCGTCGTCAGGATCGTAAAAGCTATAGACCATCGAAATTCCGTCGCTCAGCCGGTCACACAGCGCTACTGCTTTCAGAGGCCAGGAATCGAAGTCGAGATCTTCGGCGCCGTCCGGTCTTTCGCGATATTCGGTGAGGAAAGTCTCGATAACGGTGTCTTCGACCATCATGCGATAGTCGAGCATTGTCATGTCGGCCATGCCGCCGTCGCTATGGCGCGCGTCGATGTAAGCGCGAAACAGGCGGAACTGCTCTAGCGTCGGGGTTGGAGCCGTGCGCTGGGCGACGAGACGCGAATTCCTTCTCCACGTCCGTCGCATGGAGCGGTCGGGCTCGAATTGGTCGGCGAGCACGCGGACGGACACGCATGCCTGGCAGCCCTCGCAATAGGGCACGTAAGCAATGTTCTGGCTGCGCCGGAAGCCGGTGGTCAAAAGGCGGTCGACAAGCTCCGGAGGCTTGTCGTGCGTCAGGTGCGTGAAAAGCTTGCGTTCGAGCTTGCCTGACAAGTAGGGGCACGGCTGCGGCGCCGTCACATAGAATTCTGGAAACTTCTTTTGCTGCTCCGTCATTCAGACGCGTCCCTCAGGGCTCAAGCGACGATTGATGATAGGAGGATGAAGACTCCAAATTCAAGGTGCTGGAGATCACTACGCCGCATCAATAGTGAATGGCAGGCAAAATTGTAGAAGCATACCTGAGCAAATTATGCCTTTTTTGACTATGCGGCGGCCAACCGTGCGCTGGGCGGGCCGCGTTTTGTAGGCAACCTAATCCGCGTGCGCCAATAAAGAACACTTCGGTATCAGACGCGGTGGGGCCGGATGCTGCGCAGCGCGGCAGGCACCGGTCCCAAAAAACGTCTATGGCCAGGAACGCCCTGCCAAATCGACGAACCCGCTCGGTAGCTGCAGCGAATACTGTGCACCGATAGTTCAAATCCGGATTATCTGTAAGGACCGAAGCCTAAACCTTGAATTCCGGCGACGGCGCTCTGGGAAGACGGGCGCCGTCCGCACCAACTTGGCTTGCCACGCCGTAAAGCGTGCACGCCAGGACCAGGGCAGCGACCATGATGCCCATCCAAAGCGCCGAACGGCGCACAAACCAACCGACAGTAAGAGTTCCCGAAGCACGCGCATCTTCCCACGCAGCGCCTTGGACCCGCTGAGCACTTTCAGTAGTCATTTGCTGATCTGCCGCCTTAGAAATCTGCCTCTGCGACTCACCCGACCACATCGCCCCGACACCCCCATCCGCACAAGACGGAGAGGAGCGCTTTTGGTGGAAATCGAATCGGATGTGGCATCCGCGCTGCTTATCTCCCGCCAGCAAGGGAGTGGCAAGGCTAAACCGTGGCAAATTCGATACGCTTTGAAGGCGACATCAGGGCCAATAAGCAACAGGTGCCGCGGCAAATATTCCTGACCACAGATTAGGCACAAAGTGCGACAGCCTTGTTCTTGTGCATGGGAATATTTCCCGCATACTCGGCTTGATCAGTCCAGAAACGAATAAAAAACGACCAGAGGAACCGTCCAGGGCATACCGCAATCGCTCTCGCGAGCGATTAAAGCTTCAGACCTGGAGGCCTTATGATCGAACTCGTCGTCGCCGTCTGCCTGATTGACCAGCCCAGCCGTTGCAAAGACGTCACTCTGAATTTCGAAGGTCAGAGCGTCAACGCCAGCCAGTGCATGATGAACGGCCAGATCGAAATGGCCAAGTGGATTGGTGACCATCCCAACTGGGTCATCCAGAAGTGGCACTGCGGAATCGCCGGCCGCACAGCCGACCTCTAGGAAAACTTATAACGAGCCGGCCAGTTGACAGGCCGGTTCCACTCGGCTCCCTGTGGCCTCAAAAGTCTCAGGGGAACGCCAGCCATGTCGACATCACCGAGCACTAAGTTTGCGACTGCAGCCGTGCACGCAGGCGCAGCGCCGGATCCTACGACCGGCGCCCGCGCAACGCCGATTTATCAGACGACATCGTACGTCTTCAATGATGTCGATCACGCCGCCGCTCTTTTCGGGCTGGAAGCGTTCGGCAACATTTACACGCGCATAACGAATCCAACCCAGGCGGTGCTCGAAGGACGTCTCGCGGCTCTGGAAGGCGGTACGGCAGCGCTAGCTCTGGCCTCAGGTCACGCCGCGCAGTTCCTGGCGTTCCATACGCTTCTTGAGCCCGGCGACGAGTTCATCGCGGGTCGGCAGCTCTACGGCGGGTCGATCAATCAGTTCAATCATTCGTTCAAGAAGTTCGATTGGAACGTCGTCTGGGCCGATGCGACCGACCCGCAATCGTTCGCTCGCGCCGTCACGCCGAAGACACGCGCTATATTCTGCGAAAGCGTTGCAAACCCTGGCGGCATCGTTGTCGATCTGCCTGCCATCGCAGCCGTCGCCAAAGAAGCCGGTGTGCCGCTGATCGTCGATAACACGCTCGCGACGCCGTACTTATGCCGCCCGAAAGACTTCGGCGCCGACATCGTCGTGCACAGCCTGACGAAGTTCATCGGCGGTCACGGCAACTCGATCGGTGGCGCGATCGTCGATTGCGGCACCTTCGACTGGCTCAAAAGCCGTCACCATTACAAATCGCTGGTCGATCCGAACCCTTCTTACAACGGCCTGAAGATCGCCGAGACATTCGGGCCGATGGCGTTTGCCATCGCGGCGCGCGTGCTGGGGTTGCGCGATCTCGGCCCCGCAATCTCGCCGTTCAACGCGTTCCTGCTGCTGACCGGCGCCGAGACCCTGCCGCTGCGCATGCAACGGCAAACCGATAACGCGCTCACCGTTGCAGAATGGCTCGAAAAGCAGCCGAAAATCTCCTGGGTCAGCTACGCCGGGCTGCCGTCGAGCCCGTACTACGCGCTGCAGAAAAAGATTTGTCCAAAAGGTGCAGGAGCCGTCTTCACCTTCGGCCTCAAAGGCGGATATGAAGCGGGCGTGAAGCTCGTTTCGGGCTTGAAGCTCTTCAGCCTTCTCGCCAACATCGGCGACACGCGAAGCCTTGTCATCCATCCTGCATCGACGACGCACCGGCAACTCCGGGACGATGAGCGACGGGCTGCGGGGGCGGGGCCGGATGTCGTCAGATTATCGATCGGCATCGAAGATATTGAGGACATCATCGGCGATCTCGAACAGGCGCTCGCTGCTGTCTAGACGTCAACGGGAAAGGGACCATGAACCACCAGCTTGTTCTTCAGTTTCAGGGCGACGATGACGATACGCTCGACAAGGTCATTGCGCTCGAAGACCGCCTGATCGAAGCGCTGGGCAACTCGACATCGGCCGAAGTGGACGGTCACGAGCCCGGTGACGGCGTCATCAATCTCGTGCTGATGGCAAAAAACGCGACGAAGGTGTGGGAGAAAATCGAGCCGATCGTCGAAGACGCTTCCGACGAACTCGATATCAACGCCGTTGCGTTCCGCTCGCTCGATGGCGAGGACTTCACGGTTCTCTGGCCGGTCGATTACGAGGGTGAGTTCGAATTGGCATGACGCTCTGCTCCCCCCGGCTTGGCGGGGGGGAGGAGGGCGCCGATTCCGCTACAAGTCGGAACGGCTCTAATGCGCTTTGACGTAGGCGCCGGGGGCGGCCTCGATCACACCCAGTGTGCTGCCGGGAACGCGCGCAGGCACCCAGCCGCCCGACTGTTGCGACAGCCATTCGATCCAATACGGCCACCACGAGCCCGGGTGCTCTACGGCTGAGGCCTGCCAGTCGGCGATGTTCGCCATCTCCGTGCCGTCAGTCCAGTACTGATACTTGACCTTGTTTGGCGGATTGACCACGCCGGCAATATGTCCGGATCCCGCAAGCACGAACTCGACGGGGCCGCCAAACATTTGAATGCCGCGGAACACGGACGGTGCAGGCGCGATGTGATCTTCGCGCGTCGCGACCGAAAAGATCGGCAGCGTAATTTTCTTGAGATCCAGCCGCACGCCGCCGAGCGTCATGTCGCCCCTCGCTAGGCGGTTCTCGTTATAGAACTCGCGCAAATAGAACTTGTGATTGGCCGCCGCCATGCGCGTCGAATCCTGGTTCCAGTAGAGCAGGTCGAACGGGAACGGCTTCTTACCCAGCAGGTAGTTGTTGACGACATAGGGCCAGATCAGGTCGCGCGGGCGCATCATGTTAAAGACATTCGCCATGCGCGAGCCATCGAGGAAGCCGCGCTCCGACATCAGCGCTTCGAGGCTCTCAAGCTGCATGTTGTCGGTGAAAAGGAGCAGGTCGCCCGCAAGTGAGAAGTCGACCTGCGTCGTCAACAGCGTGCAGCACTGAAACGGCTCTTCGCCGCGCTGGGCGAGATAGGCGAGGCCGGTCGCAAGCGCCGTTCCGCCGACGCAGTAGCCGAGCACATTGATCTTATCGAGCCCGGTTTCCTTCTGCGCGGCGCGCACCGCTTCGAGAATGCCTTCCAGCACGTAGTCCTCGAAGGTCTTGTCGGCGAGCCGCTCGTCCGGATTGACCCAAGAGACGATGAAAACCGTGAAACCCTGGTCGACGACATACTTGATCAGGCTCTTCGAGGGCGTCAGATCGAGGATGTAGTATTTGTTGATCCATGGCGGGATCATCACCAGCGGCCGCTCGCGGACTTTTTCCGTCGTTGGGCTGTATTGAATGAGCTGCAGAAGCTGGTTCTGGAAAACGACTTTGCCTTCCGTCGTCGCCAGATTGCGGCCAAGTTCGAAAGCGTTCGCGTCTGTTTGGCTGATCTTCATCAGATCGCCGGAACGCTTCATATCCTCGGCCAGAAGGCTGGCGCCCTTCAGCAGGTTCTCGGCATTAGACGCCAGTGTTTCGCGCAAGACCTCAGGGTTCGTCACCGGAAAGTTCGTCGGCGAATAGGCGCTGGTGAGCTGTTTTAGATAGAACTCGGCACGATGCCGCTCTCCGGCGTCGAGGCCGGGCGTCGACGCAAGCTGATCCTCAGCCCATTTGCACGCCAGAAGATAAGCCTGCTTGCAGAAATCGAAGAACGGGTTGTGATCCCATTCAGGGTCCTTGAACCGGCTATCGCCCGGCGCGGGGGCGATCAGCGGCGGCACGTCCTTGTTCAGCATGCGCGTCAGCACGTTGTTCCAAAGCGACGCAAATTGCCGGAAGAATTCGGCTTGGGCTTCGGACAGCTTGATCGGGTCCGAAAGCCATTTCCGGACCAGAGCCGTCAACGTCTCGGTCGCCGCCGAAAATTCGCTTGCCGGCGTGTAAGGCCCCATTTTGGCGTCGGGACGCTCCGCCAACTGAGCAAGTGCCGTGCTGCCCTGCTCGAATGCTTTCAATAGATTTGTCGCGAACGCTTCGGGATCGGGAACCCGGTAAGCCGAAAAAAACGGCGGCAATTCGTGGCTGTCTTGCGGCATGGCGGCTTCCGAAGCTTTCTAAGGTTTTTTATCCGTCGGTGCGGCACGTGAATTCGCCAAAACCCTCACGACAGTGCCGTGAAGACGGGAGTCGAAGCAAGTGCGAATCGATCATGTTGGCCCTTCGCACTAGGTAGGGAGAGATGGCGTCATCATGACCGCGGCACGATTGCTCCCGCAGTGCGAAAATAATGCGAAAGCGTGCCGTTTCGCCTCGTTCGGTGCTACCTCGCGCCGCGGCACTGGACGGACCATGGGCCGCAAGCGTAAAGAGGCGTGCAGCCAAGCATTATCGCGGGCCCGAGCTTGGTTAAACCAGCCTTAAGTCGGGGTTCGCAGCCGCTATATGAATTTTCGCCGCGATTGCTGCGGCGCCGAGGGATGACGATCTTTGAGCGAAGAGTTCCACCGCATCAAGCGCCTGCCACCGTACGTATTCGCGGAAGTCAACCGTTTGAAGGCGGCTGCCCGAGCGCGCGGGGCGGACATCATCGACCTCGGCATGGGCAATCCCGACATGCCGACGCCAAAGCACATCGTCGATAAGCTCATCGAGACGATCAACAAGCCGCGGACGCATCGCTATTCGGCCTCGAAGGGCATTCCGGGACTGCGTAAGGCCCAGGCTGGCTATTACGAGCGCCGCTTCGGTGTGAAGCTCGATCCCGAGACTGAGATCGTCGCCACGCTCGGCTCGAAGGAAGGCTTTGCCAACATCGCTCAGGCGATTGCCGCGCCGGGCGACATCGTGCTGGTTCCGAACCCGACTTATCCGATCCATTCGTTCGGCTTCATCATCGCGGGCGCCGCCATCCGCCATTTGCCGGCGTCGAACGGCGAGGACTTTCTGCGCGCGATGGAACACGCGGTGAAGCACTCGATCCCGAAGCCGCTCGCCGTCGTCATGTCGTACCCCTCGAATCCGACGGCCATGACGGTCAGTCTCGACTTTTACAAAGATGCGGTCGCGCTGGCGAAGAAGCTCGACATCATCATCCTGTCGGACATTGCCTATTCTGAGCTTTACTACGACGACAATCCGCCGCCGTCGGTGCTGCAGGTGCCCGGCGCAAAGGACATCACCGTCGAATTCACGTCGCTGTCGAAGACCTACAACATGCCGGGTTGGCGCATGGGCTTCGCGGTCGGCAATGAACGGCTGATCGGTGCCCTTGCGCGTGTAAAATCTTACCTCGACTATGGTGCCTTCACGCCGATCCAGGTTGCCGCCGCCGCGGCCCTCAATGGCCCGCAGGATTGCGTCGACGAAATCCGCGCCATGTACAAGAGCCGCCGCGACGTCCTGGTCGATAGCTTCGCCAAGGCCGGTTTTCCGGTGCCGCCGCCGCCCGCAACGATGTTCGCCTGGGCGCCCGTGCCGGAGCGCTATCGTCACATGGGCTCCGTCGAATTCGCCAAGATGCTGATCGAGAAGGCGGACGTCGCCGTCTCGCCGGGCGTCGGCTTCGGCGAATACGGCGAGGGTTTCATTCGCATTGCGCTGGTCGAAAACGAGCAGCGCATTCGCCAGGCCGCCCGTTCGATCAAGAAGCTTTTTTCCGAGTCGGCAGAAACGTCGGCCGATGTTTCCCGCCCTCAGAAGTCTGCAATCCGATAATCGAAGACATGAAAACGCTCACTCTTGGTATTGCCGGACTAGGCACGGTTGGCGGCGGTTTGCTTGGCCTGCTGCAGGCAAATGGTCCGCACGTCGCAAACATCATCGGGCGCGAGATCCGCGTCACCGGCATTTCTGCGCGCAACCGCAAGAAGGAGCGCGGCATCGCCGTTGATAACGTCGAATGGTTCGACGATCCGGTTGCCCTTGCTGTTCATCCTTCGAACGAAGTGTTCGTTGAGTTGATTGGCGGCGAAGATGGTATCGCGAAAGCCGCGGTCGAGGCCGCACTCAACGCCAAGAAGCACGTCGTCACCGCGAACAAGGCGCTGCTTGCCAAGCATGGCGTCGAATTGGCCCGCTTGGCCGAGAAGAACGGTGTCGCGCTGAACTTCGAGGCTGCAGTGGCAGGCGGCATTCCCGTCATCAAGACGCTGCGTGAAGCGCTGGGCGCCAACCGCGTGAAGCGCGTCTACGGCATCCTGAACGGCACCTGCAATTACATCCTTTCGAAGATGCAGTCGGAGAACCGCGCCTTCGATGACGTGCTGAAGGAAGCGCAGGCGCTCGGCTACGCCGAAGCCGATCCGACGTTCGACATCGGAGGCTTCGACGCTGCGCATAAACTAGCGCTGCTGACGAGTCTCGCATTCGGCACGCGCGTCGCGTTTGAGCAGATCCACGTCGAAGGCATTCAGTCGATCACCCAGGCCGACATCGAAGCAAGCGACAGCCTCGGCTATCGCATCAAGCTTCTGGGTGTCGCGGTGGAAACGGAAACGGGCATCGAGGCGCGCGTTTCGCCCGCGCTGATCTATAAGGATTCCGCCATCGCCGAAGTTTCCGGCGTGACCAATGCCGTTGCGATTGATGGCGATTTCTCAGGCAACATTCTGCTGGTCGGGCCGGGGGCCGGCGCCAAGCCGACGGCGTCTGCCGTTGCCGGAGACATCCTCGATATTGCGCGGGGCTTGATCGTTCCGCCGTTCGTTACGCCGACCGCCAAGCTCAAGGCACACAAGCGCGCAAAGCTCGATCAGCATTACGGCTCATATTACGTGCGCCTCGCGCTCTACGATAAGCCGGGAGCCATGGCCAACGTCGCAAAAAGCATGGGCGACCAGCAGATTTCACTCGAAAGTATCGTTCAACACCGGCCTCAAACGCTGCACGCGCCCCGCATCGGCGGCCGCGCTCCGACGAATAAAGATCAGCCGGTTATCATCATCACGCACGAGACGACAGAAGAGTCCGTGCGTAAGGCGCTCGAAACCATTGAGAAAGATGGCATCGTCACCGAGCGCCCGCAAATGATACGCATCGAAGAGCTTTGAACAAAACCTTGGGCACCGCGGAAGGACATGGATCATGAGCAGGGCTGAACAAGCAAACGGCACGCACGGGCCGGGTCTCGATCGAATTTTGGTGCTGGAACTGGCGCGCGTGACGGAAGCTGCCGCCATTGCTGCCGCTCATCTGGTTGGACGCGGCAACGAGAAAGCCGCCGACAAAGCCGCCGTCGACGCGATGCGCCGTGAACTCGGCCGCGTTGAAATTCGCGGCACCGTCGTAATCGGCGAAGGCGAAATGGATGAAGCGCCGATGCTCTACATCGGTGAAAAGGTCGGCACCGGCGAAGGCCCGGAAGTCGATATCGCCGTCGATCCTCTCGAAGGCACGACGATATGCGCCAAGGCGATGCCGAATGCGCTCGCCGTACTCGCAATATCGGAGAAGGGTGGCCTGCTGCACGCTCCTGATATGTACATGAACAAGATCGCCGTTGGCCCGGGCTATCCCAGCGGCGTCGTCGACCTCGATGCATCGCCTGCTGAGAATCTCAACGCCCTTGCGAAGGCGAAAGGCGTGCCGATCCAAGAGATCATGGCCTGCATTCTCGACCGCCCGCGCCACGCCGACTTGATCCGCGCCGTGCGAGAAGCCGGTGCCGGCGTGCAACTCATTCCTGACGGCGACATTGCCGGCGTTATCTGGACGACGGACCCGAAAGAAACCGGCATCGACATCTACATGGGTTCTGGTGGCGCGCCCGAAGGCGTCCTGGCGGCGGCGGCGCTCCGTTGCATCGGCGGCCAGATCCAGGGCCGACTGATGCCGATGAAGGACGAAGAGCGCGTCCGCGCCGAGAAGATGGGCATCACCGACATTAAGCGTAAATTCAACCTCGAAGACATGGCCTCAGCCGACGTCGTCTTCTCCGCAACCGGCGTGACGGACGGCTCGCTGCTCAAGGGCGTCCACATCCGTGGTGATTTCGCGGAAACGGAAACGGTCGTCATGCGCTCGAAGACAGGCACCGTGCGCCGCATCAAGTCGCGGGTGCGCAACGTCGGCTCGCGTTTCGTCTGATT
>JAFECH010000360.1 GCA_018242255.1 Pseudomonadota bacterium
CTATGCGGGCATCGTCGATACCGGCGACGTGACGATCCTGTCGGCCTCGCCTGAGTTATTCATTAAGCAGCACGATCGCATCATCGAGACGCGTCCGATGAAAGGGACCGCTCCACGCGCGGGCACGCCGGAAGGCGAAGCCGAAGTGCGCAGCACGCTCTCGAAGGACGTGAAGAACCGCGCCGAAAACCTGATGATCGTCGATCTGATGCGTAATGATCTCGGCCGCATCGCCGATCTCGGCTCCGTCAACGTCACTGATCTCTTTACCGTCGAGACGTTCAAGACGCTCCACCAGATGACCTCGGGCGTCGAAGCCCGCCTGAAAGACGGCGTCGGCATCGTCGATATTCTGAAGGCGATCTTCCCGCCGGGCTCGATCACCGGCGCGCCAAAGATCCGCGCGATGGAGCTGATCCGTGAACTGGAAACCGAGCCGCGTGGCGTCTACTGCGGCGCCATCGGCCGGTTTTCGCCGGATGGGTCCGCGCTGTTCAATGTTGCGATCCGCACCGCCATCATCGATCGCAAGGGCTACGGTGAAATGGGCATCGGTTCGGGCGTCGTCGCCGATTCCGATGGCCCGAAAGAATACGCCGAGTGTCTGCTGAAAATGAAATTCCTCACCGATCCGGTGCGTCGCTTCGAACTGATCGAAACGATGCTGTACGTGCCGGGAGACGGCGTCTGGTTGAAGGGCTATCATCTCGCGCGCCTGGCCGCGTCCGCCGCCTATTTCGGATTTTCTTACGATGCCGAGAAGGTGCGTGACGCCGTCGACGCCGCGACAGCAACGGCGCCCGATCAGCGATTGCGCGTACGATTGCTGCTTGATGAGGACGGCGCCGTTTCCGCGACCGCGATACCACAACCCGAGACGGCAGCCGACGCAGTCATGCGCTACGTCATCTCCGATACGCGGATCAACAGCGCCGATCTCTTCCTGTATCATAAGACGACCAGGCGCGAACTCTACGACCGCGAATGGAAGCATTATCACGACACGCTCGGCGCCGATGAGGTGCTCTATCTCAACGAGAATGGCGAATTGGCTGAAGGCAGCCGCACGTCGATTTTCATCGAGCGCGACGGCCGTCTCCTGACGCCACGCCTCGCCGCAGGACTTCTGCCCGGCACGTTGCGGGCGGCCCTGTTGGACGAAGGGCGCGCTGTGGAAGCGCGTCTTACGGTCGAAGACGCCAACACTGCGAAAATGATCTACCTGGGAAATTCGGTCCGCGGTCTGGTCCGTGCCGAACCGCTGGTGCCGCCGCTATCGGTCGACAACCGGAATTAAGACTGATCCGCTTTCGACGGATATTTGCCTGCTGGGTTCAAGAGTGCTGACCGAGGTTTTGGTGTCCTGCCGCGCAGCGATTGCCATGGCGGCCAGAGCCGCCAACGTCAACGCAATCGCGGTAAAGATGGCTTTCGATGAAAGCCTCGCGCGTCGAGCAAAGACCTGAGAAATTTCCTTGGGCATGTCCTGATCGATAAGCGCCAGCACGTCGCCGCTCCAGTCCACTGTATGCCGCGCGACACCTTGCGCACGAGAAAATAGACGCCTCACGACTGGCGTAAATTGATACAGATCGGACTAAGCAGAAAGCGCATAGCTCAGCGCCTTTACATGCCCCGAACCATGCAGCCAAGCATGAGGATTGTGTAAGCCACGAGCATTGCCCAAGACTCATTTCCCGTCAGCATCGGGATCTCTGCACCGAAGAATTTCGACATCAGCACAATGACGGTCAAAATCACGGAAAGCATAAATGTGATGATGCTCGGCGCCTTCAATCCCATGTCGTGTGTTCCATCCTCGCTTCTCAATCGAACGCGCATGTCCGCCCCCTTTGTTTGCGGTTCCAAATCGCGAATCCTTATAGCAGGGCGCGGTCCCGCCAGAGATGAGGGGCTAGCAATTGATGTGGAAAGGTTCGGCCATTCAGCCCGAAGGGTGTTCGGCCTGTGGCCTGGAGATCCGCCTCGGCCGGAACAACCGGGCGAGCCAGAGCAACAACACGAGCGTCAGGAGCCCGGCAAGGCCGACGGCACGGGGATGTTTGTCCCAGAGCAGAAGCGGGGCGACGCGACCTTCCCAGACAAGTCGGCTGTCTTCGAAAAGCTCTTTGCTAGATAAGCCGTTAGCAGGGGCCAACATCATGTTAACCGCCGCCAATTGATCGCTGCTGGAAATGATCCGCTCGCGGACCTTGCGTGCGGCCAGAACCTGCATCTTGGCCGGCTCGGCCGCCACGACCTGCAAGACTTTCGCCCGTGGCGCCGGCTTTAGCCCGGAAAGATAGCCCGCCAGCGCCTTCAGCTCATCCTCCGACAACGAGCGCAGCAGGCTGTCGAGGTCAGACGAATTCAGGGTGAACAGCATATCGCGGGCATCGGGTGGCACGCTCGCGATCTTAAGGATTGCGGACCGGTCGTTGAGCGCCAGAATCCGATCGAGCGATCCGCGTGTAAGGTTCTTGGGGTTGATCCGCTTATGCAACTCATAGTCGGCCACGCTTCCGAGTTTGTCGCCCGCAAGCGCCGTCCAATCGAGCCCGGCCTGAATGGATTTGAGATCCCGAGCGATTTCCATGCCTTTGTCCGGCATCAGATGTACGGCGGCGTTGAGCGTGCCGTCCTGCAGCCGCTTCAAGATGGCTGGCTCGCCTTCGGAAGTGACCAAGATCGACACGACTTCGTCAAGTCTTGGCAATGCCTCGGGCTTCACGCCATCGAGGAAGGTCTTGAAGGCGCCGTTCTGGTCGGCGAGCTGCAGCACGAGAGCATGGGCGCGCCGGAACGACTGCCAAACCTGAATGACCTGATTGGCGGCCGCCTGAGCGATCTCGTTGACGTTATCGTTCATCTGAGACTGAAGAGCGTTCGCGAGTTCGTCGCGGACTTTGTCCTTGGTCGCGGGCGCCTTCATCTCCTCGGCAATGATCGGAAGGACGCCGTTGCGGAAATCCCAAAGATCCTTCGCGATCAGGACGAGCCCGACGCCGCCTGCGACCACCGAAACCAGCCGCGACAGGACGCTGCCGACAAGGCGCTGGCCGATCCGTTCGGCAAGGTTCGCGAGCTGACGGCGAACGATCAGGATTGTCGCCCCGGCAAGCCCGGCGCCTGATTCTTTCAACATCGCTCCGGTAGAGACGTCACCGGTGCCTTTGCTCGGATCGACGATGACGCCTTTGCTTGCATCGCCCGCCAGAGCACTGGCAACCGCCCCGCCGTACCGCGGCCCGACGTAGGCCTTGAGGCAATCGAGTAGCGGTCCGGTCGCGTCCGAACTTGCGAACTCAATAGTCTTGCCGACCTCTTTTGCGACACCGGCAGCGAGGTCTTCTATTCCCGTCTTGACCGCGTCGGAACGGTAAACGCGTTCCGCTATCATGGTCGCGAGCTTCTGCGCCTTCTCACTATAAGCCAGAGACTGCAGCCGCTCGGACCAGCTCGTCTCGTTCGTCACCTCGGCGACGGCGATGTCGACGCGGTTATCGATGATCTGGTCGAGATTCCGCTGCCGCCACTGGTCGGCGACGAGCACTTTATAATCGATCGATTTGGTGCCGTTGGTGATCGCGTCCGTCACGATCCTGACAACCGCCGCTTTCAGCGCGTCGTCGTCCTTGGCCTGGCAGGCCTCGTAGTCGGCACGGCTGATCGGGTCGGCGATAGCCGCCAGGGGAGAGAACTGGCCGAGCGCCAAGGCTGCGGCGGTCAGCAGCGAAACGGGAGGGCGTAACGAATAGATCACTGCAGCTCAGTCCCAGCCTTGTCATCCACCGGTAGGCATCCGCGGGGCGGGGCCGGTAACGCACTCTTAAGTATAGTTGACCCAAAGCAGGTGACCAGTGACGACTGAACCAAAATCGAGGTTATTCGTTGTCGTACGGGATCTGAGGAGGGGGTCCGCACAGCTCGGTAATGTTCTGTTCATCGGGGACCGATTACGCGGTACCCCTGGTAACAGCAGCAGCGTTCACCACGTAGTATGCCGCAACGCAGCAACACGAGTGGGGGAAGTCAGGCCGCGGCATGACGTCCTGTTTAACCAAACAGAAGTAAGCGGATGTCAAAAGCTATGGCGTTTTCAGTTACTTCGTAATACCTTCATAATTCACGTCTGAAGTACGGGTATCTGCAAGAAAGCTCAAATCTGCGGCGACGCGACAAAGTTGCGTTGGCATCCAAAGCCATCGCGTCGTAAGAGCCACAGACAGGGAAATAACGAGTTCAACGTAGGTAATGAAAAACAAAGAAAAATTTCAGGCCCCTCGTGGAAGTCTGTACATCCCCGGCGGCCGTTCGGGCATCCTGCTGATTCACTCTCTCGGCGGTTCGCCGTTAGAGATGAAAGCAGTGGCCCATGCGATGTCGCGCAAGGGAATGACAGTTTACTGCCCCGTCGTTCCAGGGCTGACCTTCGGAACCGACGTCTCCGGTCTTTCGACGTGGCAGGACTGGTACAAGTCGGTCGCGGCCGCCTTCGATCACATGCGGACCGTTTGCGACAACATCATTATCGGCGGCGCATCGGCCGGATCGATCCTTGCTCTGCGGCTCGCCGCATATCGGCAGGATCAAGCTTGCGGCCTGATGCTGTTTGCCCCCACGCTCTCCGTCAACGGCTGGGCGATCCCGAAAACCATCAAGCTGTTCCACCTTGTCACGGACAAGTGGACGGCGCGACTCTTCAAATTCCGCACGCCGGCACCGTACGGCATCAAGGACGAGCGCATCCGTAACTTCGCGCTCGAGTCGCTTCGTGGTTCCGACAACATGCCGGCCGACATCACCGAGCGCGGTGGTGGTACGGTCTATGAATTCCTTTCACTCGTGCGCAACGTTCGGCCGATGTTGCCGCTCGTGAAGCTGCACACGCTGATCTTCCATCCCCGACATGACGACCAGAGCGACATCAAGAACACGATGGCGCTTCAGCGACGGCTCGGCGGCTTGGTCGAAGTCTCTGTTCTCGACGACAGCTACCACCTCGTGACGCTTGATCGTCAGCGCGGCTATGTCGTTGATCGATCTGCAGAATTCGTTGATCGACTGCTTGCGCGTCAGGCCGACAAGGTCGCAGTGCAGAAAGCTGTTTCGAACACGAACTCGAAGCAATTAGGAGCGGCTGAGTAGCCGCTCTTTCAAGCGTTCCATCTTACGACAATTGCAATGTTCGCAGCCACTCCGGCCGCTACGCGGCCGGAAGGGGCCGAGAGGAAGTTGCGACTTCGGTCAATTTCCGACAGCCAATACAGCCTGTATCAAGCCGTCCGCTCTCGTCACGGATTCGAAGCGACTGGCGGCGGCTCGGCAGGAACGGCGGCCTTCGCAACCTTCTTCTTTTTATGATGCGGTGATTTGGCGATGTCAGCGGCGCCCAGCTTGGACGCGCCTTCCACTGTCTTGCTCTTTTTCGCGTTCGAAGCCTGCTTTTTGCGAACGGCGGGAACCGGCGCCGGTACCGGCGGAAGTGCAGCCTGTGAATCACACGACGGCAGGTCGGCGGGCGCGCGCGTCCAGATGAAAGACTTGCCCAGGAAGCGCATGCCTTTGTAGCCGGTGACTTTCAATGTATCCGGGCCGACGAGGTCGAGAGCGACGCTGTACGATTTGCCCTGTTTCGGATCGTAGACCCAGCCGTTATCGAAGCCGCCGTCCGAAATTTTCTCGAGATCGCCCAAAACGGGCAGACCGCAAATCGGCCGTGTGCGTTTCGACGGCTCAGGATTGTAGCGATCGATCTTGGGGTGACCGTCGTCAGCCATCGGCTCTTTCAGCCAGTAAATTTTTCCGCAAAGCGTCGTCGGCGTGCAGATCTCGATCTTTACCGCGCCCTTGCCGGTATCGTCGTACCAGACGCCGACTTCTTTAGGGTCGGCCGCGGCGGTCGATACCTGCATCGTAAAGCCGAGTAACAATCCCGCAGCAGCGATTGCAGCGCCTGAACAATTCGCAATGTTGAAGCAACGCATGACAATAAACCGCAGATGAAAGGACAACTTTCATACTCCTATGCCGCGAAAGAGGCAAAACATTGGAACCTATTTGTTAAACCCTCGCTAAGCCTTCCCCAATTTTGTCTTGGGTCTTACGTATAAGATACTTAGCCGCTGATTCCGGCAAAACGTGACGCGGACAGAATAAGCGTTTCGCTGTAGTAGCGACGAGCCATTAGCGCTATACGACCCAGGCGTGCATGGCACGCCGTTGTTTGATTTCGGGCCTGCGCCGCGTTCACGGCTGGCGGCCCTTTGGAAACATTTGAGAGATCCCGCAGGCACATGGTCTTTACGCTCGCGCTTCGTAATCTTCTACATGACCGCGTCCGCCTCGCCGTGACGTTGGTAGGCATTCTATTTTCGATTGTCCTAGTCGCTGTGCAACTTGGCCTGTACCTCGGTTCGAGCCGTATGATCACGGCAAATATCGCGCGCTCGAACGCCGATCTCATCATCACGACGTATGGCGCCAAAAGCTTCGAGGACGGCGGTTTGCTGCTAGGAGACCGTGAGCGTCATCAGGCTCTCGCGACGCCCGGCGTCGAAAGCGTCGTTCCGATCGTCGTCGCCTTTGCGGAATGGCGTAAGCCTGAGGGTGGCTCGTCCCGCGTCGTCCTGATCGGTGCAGACGCCGACGATCAGGGACTTGTCCCGTGGTCGCTGACCAAGGGCACGATCGAAGACATTAAGGCGCCTGATGCCATCGCCGTCGATCAAACCTATCTTGGCGAGCTAGGCATCCACGGTATTGGTGATACCGCTCAGGTCGCCAACGGCCGCGTTAAGATCCGCGCGCTGACCGAGGGCATCCGGTCGTTCACCCAATCGCCTTACGCCTATACGACGCTCAATCGCGCTCGCCAGCTTCTTGGCGCTGACGACGACAGGTCGACATTCCTTCTTGTAAAGCTTGCTCCGGGTGCAAACGTCCAGGAGGTCCAAAACGATCTCGCGCACCGTCTCGATTCTGCCGACGTCCTGACCAAAGACGAATTCGAGTCTCGGAGCCTTAAGCAGTGGCTGTTCCGAACCGGTGCGGGTTTAGCGCTCATCGGCGGCGCCATTCTTGGCAGCCTTGTGGGTACGGTGATCGTCGCGCAGACGCTTTACTCGAGCACGAAGGACCATATTCACGAATTCGCGACTCTTCGTGCCCTAGGGTCTTCAAGAGGCTATATTTACAAAGTGATCCTTGCCCAGGCGGCGTTAAGCGCTGTCATGGGTTATATATTGGGCATGGTGATCGCGTTATTGATACTTTACCTCAGTAGGAACTCGTCGTTGCCATTGGTGATGACTCCCGGTTTGGCATTCTGGCTCTTCGCACTGACGCTCTTCATGTGCGCGATCTCGGCGCTTTCGGCCATCGTCAAGGTCACGAAGATAGATCCGGCCACGGTGTTTTCGAGATGACCATGACAGCTGTCCTGCGCGCAGAAAATATCGTCAAGGAGCTGGGCTCGGGCGCCGGTTTGGTGGTCGCCGTCAAGGGCGTCTCGCTCGACCTCGTTCCTGGCGAGTTAACTCTGCTGATGGGACCATCGGGCTCAGGCAAGACGACGCTGCTCTCGATTCTAGGCTGCATCCTGAAGCCGACGTCGGGAAGCCTGCGCATCGCCGATACGGTCATCGACGGCCTTTCGGCAGAAGAGCTGGCCAAGGTCCGTCGCGATCACATCGGCTTCATCTTCCAGTCCTACAACCTCTTTCCGACGCTTAACGCGTTGGAAAATGTGCGCATTGCTCTCGACGTTCGCGGCATCAAAGGCTTCGCAGCCACCAGCCGCGCCGAAGAGGTTTTGCGTGAAGTCGGCCTGGGTCACCGGCTGACGAACTACCCGCGCAATCTTTCGGGCGGCGAACAGCAGCGCGTAGCGGTCGCTCGTGCAATTGCCAGTTCACCGTCCGTAGTGCTAGCGGACGAGCCGACGGCCGCGCTCGATAGTGAAAACGGCCACGCCGTGATGGCGCTCCTGTCGCGCATCGCCAAGGAGCAAAATCGCAGCGTACTAGCCGTTACGCACGATCCGCGAACGCTCGGATACGCCGATCGCGTCGTGCGCATCGAAGACGGTAAAATCGTCGGCGAGGAACGCCGGCCGGAGGGTATCGACTCCCCCGAAATTACGGATTTGACGAAGAGGCGAAAGCTGCATGCTTAAGAAGATTGATCCGGCGGTCGCGACCATCGTGGTTGCCGCCACCATTGCGCTTGTCGGTGGCTTTGGCGTCAACGCACTGACGCAAACCGAATCCCTGTTTTCGACTATTGCCGGCTCGGCCCACGCCGACACGACCGCCCCGGCGCCGCAGTGGGCCGCCTCGGCGACCGCACGCGTCGAACCGAAAGACGGCGAAATCCGGATCGCCAGCGAAGTCGGCGGCAAGATAGTCGAAATCCTCGCCAAGACCAACGACGTTGTTAAGGCCGGCGATCTCCTGATCCGCCTCGATGACGCCGACTACTACAACAAGATTTACGCCGCCGCCGCTGAAGCGAGCGTCCGCGAGCGTGAGCGTGCCGACGAGCCGGCGACAGGCCTGGCGCTCGACCGCCGCAACGCCGACGATGCAGTCTTTAAAGCTCAGCAGGCTGTATTCGGCGCACACGAGACGTTCGATAAAGTCTACCGCGCCTGGAAAACCGCCGATGGTCCGGAAGACGCCGTCGATAAGGCGCGTCAGGATCTGGCAGAGAAGAAGAAAGCGTTGGCCGACGCCAAGGACAAACTCGCGCAGGTCGAGAAAGAGCCGAACATGCCGCTCGAGCAGCGGCTGGAATCCTCTCTTGCTCTGGCGCGCTCCGATCTGACGTCGGCCGAGCTGGCGCTTGAGCGCACCCGCATTCGCGCTCCCGCCGACGGCACCGTTCTGAACGTTCTCGCCCGCGTCGGTGAGACGGCCGTTCCCTCACCGGACAGCGCTCTCGTCGTCTTCGGCGACATGTCGAGCCTGCGCCTTCGCGCCGAAGTCGAAGAGCGTGACGCCGCTAAGGTCCACGTTGGCCAGCGAGTCGTCGTGAAGGCTGATGCCTTCCCCGACAAGACCTTCGAAGGCACCGTCACGTCGATCTCACAGTCGCTCGGTGCTCCGCGCATTGCGACACGCGGTCCCCGTCGTCCGAACGACGTTGAGGTTGTCGAAGTGATGATCGCGCTCGATGGTCATCCGCCGCTCTTCACGGGCATGCGTGTCGATGCGTTCTTCAAGCTCGATAACGAAGCCGCGACCAGCACGTCGTCGACCACCAAGACAAACTGATCGTCGGCTTGGAATTGAAAACGAAAAGGGCGTCGGCATGAAAGCCGGCGCCCTTTCTCTTTGGCTTATTGTTAGCGAAGTCGTTTAGGCGGCAGCCGCCGCAGTCGCATCGATATGTGCCGCCAGCTTCGGATCGAGACGCAGGGCAGCCGCGAGCGACGACAAGAACGCTTGCTCGGCCGGTGAGTTGTCAGCGACCGCAAGACGCGCCGCAGCATAAAGTTGAAGCGCCTCCTGCGGATTTTTGACGGCATCTGCAAGGTCCTGAACGGACGTCGGGCTGTTCAGTTCCCGCGCGAAAAACGCCTCCGCCTCGCTATCGAGGCCAGCCTGCCTCAAGCTGCCGATAATCTTGTCGTGTTCACCGGCGTCGATGCGGCCGTCGGCATGGGCGGCAGCAATCATCGCCTGAATGTAGTGTACGGCCGCTTCGTTACTGACGGCGGCGGGCTCAAAGCCCGATCCGGCAGGCGGCGGCTCCGGCGATGTTGCGCCGGTGACGAGCGGTCGCCCGGCCTGATAGTTTTGCAGCGCTTTGTAGGCGAGGCCGCCGATCATCGCCAAAGCGCCAAGCCGCGCCGCACTTCCTGCGAGCGAACGCCCAGTCTGGGTCCCGAGCAACAGTCCGCCCAAACCACCAGCGGCAGCGCCAGCCGTATAGGGATTGTTCTGAATGAAGTCTTTCAGCTTGCTGATTATTTCGGCTGCCTGAGGATCGGAAGTAAGTCGGCCGAGAGCATCATTGGCGCCGGTCGCTTCGCCGAGGCGCGACGAGCCCTCTTTCACGCCCTGTGTCGCCTGCGAGAAGACCTTGCCCAGAATGTCGCCGATGCTGCCGCCATCAGTGATAGCCCCACCGGTCTGCCCGAGCTTGTCCTTGAGCTGAGTAAGAATATCGCCAAGCGCGGGATTGGAATCGGAAGGCGCCGCCGTAGCGCCCGCTCCCGCCGATCCCGGCTGCCCTTGCGATAGGTTTTTGCCGATCTGGCTCAGAATATCTCCGAGACCTCCACGGCTTCCTCCTGCGGGCGTAGAGGCTGCACCGCTGCCGGCGTTTTTCAATATGTCGTTCAGTAAATCTCCGAGACCGCCGCCCGATTGCGGAGTTGAGCCGGCTCCGGGAGGTGCTGCGCCTCTAACAATATTTTCCAGGATGGATTTGGCGTCGAACATCGGCGGGGATCCTTCTGTTGCAGCCATGGCTTGCAACTTAGGTATGCGGAGCCTGCTGCACAATCGGACGCCGGCACAATCTTGGCGAATTTATTCCGCCGCAAGCGGCAGCGGTTTTGCCGGGTGCGGTGCAGCGGCTCGAACTTCGTCGCCGGGCTCGTCTCGCGGGCCCACGAAGCGGCCGAAAATGCGCTGCATCAGATACCCGACATCGTCCATCACGGTAAAGAACGACGGCACGAACACCAGCGACAGCAGTGTCGAAACGAGCAGTCCGCCTATCACCGCAATCGCCATCGGCGCGCGGAATTCACCACCGTCGCCAAGCGCATAAGCGCTGGGCAACATCCCTGCCGCCATCGCTAGCGTGGTCATGATGATCGGACGAGCACGTTTGCGCCCAGCATCGAGCACCGCCTGATTGCGGTCGACGCCGGCAGCGATTTCCTCAATAGCGAAATCAACGAGCATGATCGCGTTCTTCGTCACGATACCCATCAGCATCAACAGGCCGATGTAGACGGGCATGCTGATCGGATTGTTCGTCAGCAGCAGCGCCAGTGCGACGCCGCCGAACGACAGCGGCAGTGAAAGGAGAATCGTGACCGGTTGAAACACGCTGCCGAACAGCAGCACGAGCAATCCGAAGACGATCAGAATGCCGGTGCCCATCGCGGTGATGAAACCGTCGGCAACCTCGTCCTGCACCTCAGCGTCGCCCGATGGCTGCAGCGTAACGGACTTCGGCAGGTTCTGGTCTTCGATCACCTTGAGAAACTTTGCACGAGCCGTGCTCATCGCCATGCCGCGATCGAGATCGACACCGACGACCGCGCGCCGCAAGCGATCGAACCGTTCGATCGATGCAGGCCCCCGGCCGAGCGAGACAGAGGCCACAGCCGTCAGCGGAATGGCCTTGCCCTCCGAATTCGTCAGCCGGAGCTGCTCGATCTGTTTGAGATCGGTACGCGTCTTTTCGGCAAGCTGCACGCGGATCGGAATTTGCCGGTCACCGATCGTGAACTTTGCAAGATTGAAGCCGGTATCGCCGATCGTCGCGACGCGGATCGCTTCCGCGATCTGATCCGGCGCCACACCAAGTCGCGCAGCTACGTCCAGACGAGGAACGACACGGATCTCAGGCCGATCGGTTGAGCCCGACGCGGCGACGTTGCGGAAACCGGGCACGCCGCGTAACGCCCCCTCGACCTTGCCGATTGCCGCATTGAGGTCGTCGCCGTCGCGCGACAGCATCGAGAAGGACAGCTCGCGCTCGCCACGTTCGTTGACGTACCAAGCCCGTGTGTCCGGAATGTTAGATATGGTGGCCGCGATGATCGACTTGAGTTGCTTTTGCGTCAGCTTGCGGTCTTCCTTCGGGACGAGCTTCACAAAGAGAGCGGCGCGCCGGATTTCGAGCTGACCTGTCGGGCTCGTGCCGCCGAGAACGAAAACGCGTGCCACCTCGGGAATGCTTTCAAGCGACTTGACGACCTCGTCCGCTTCAGCTCGCGTCTCGTCGAGTTGTGTGCCCGGTGGCAGCTCGACTGAGACCACGATGCGCGACGTATCCTCGTCGGGTAGAAAGCCGGTCGGCAGCAGCGTCGTCGCATAGATCGAAGCCGAGAACAGCGCCACGCCGGTAACGAGCGTCAGATAGCGATGGCGCAGTGTCATCGCCAGGAAGCCCGTATAAATGCGCATGAGCAGCCCATCGGCATGATGTTCTTCCGGAACAGGTCGCAGGAAGTACGCCGCCATCATCGGCGTTATGAGACGCGCGACGAGTAGCGAAACGAACACGGCAACTGCGACCGTCAGTCCGAATTGCCGGAAGTATTGTCCGGCGATGCCACCCATGAACGAGACCGGCGCAAAAATTGCGACGATGGTCAGCGTGATGGCGATGACGGCGAGGCCGATTTCGTCGGCTGCTTCGAGCGCGGCGCGATAGGGCGATTTGCCCATATGCATGTGACGTACGATGTTCTCGATTTCGACGATGGCATCATCGACGAGAATGCCGGTCGCAAGCGTAATGCCGAGCAGGCTGACGAGGTTCAGCGAAAAGCCGAGCGCACTCATCGCCCAGAACGTCGGAATGGCCGCAAGTGGAAGCGCAATCGCCGATATCAACGTCGCGCGCCAATTGCGCAGGAACAACAACACGACGAGCACCGCCAGCACGGCACCCTCCATCAGCGTTTCCATCGCCGCGATATAGTTGCCGCGCGTGTATGCAACCGCGTCGTCGATCTTCGTCAGGTGAACGTCAGGATATTCGGCCTCGAGTTGCTTCAAGCTGGCGTTCACCGCGTCGGACACGGAAAGCTCGCTCGAACCTTTTGTCCGGAAAACGGAAAACGATACGACAGGCTTGCTGTCGAGCCGTGCAAAAGTCCTTTGTTCGCTTGCGTCGTCGATAACTTGGCCGAGATCCTTGAGGCGCACTTCGCGCCCGCCTGCCAGTATGATCTTGGCATTCGCGAGGGTCTCGACCTGCCGTGCGCCGGCGAGAGTGCGGATCGCCTGCTCCTGGCTGCCGACTTCGCCGCGTCCCGAGCCAAGATCGACATTGGTCGCGCGGACCTGGGCATTCACCTGGGCAGCAGTGATGCCGTAGGCCAATAGCTTGTCCGGATCGAGATTGATCCGAATCTCGCGGTCGACACCGCCATAGCGCTCGACCCGTCCGACGCCTTTGGTCGCCTGCAATTTGCGCTTGATGACGTCGTCTACAAACCACGAGAGCTGTTCGAGCGTCATCCCGGGCGACGTGGCGGCAAACGATAAAATCGCCTGACCCTCGACGTCGATGCGTTCGACGATCGGCTCATCGATTGTGCGCGGTAAGTCCGCACGCACCTTCGCAACGGCGTCTCTGACGTCGTTCAACGACCGGTCAGTATCGGTACCCAGCCGGAATTCGAGAATAGTCGAAGATAGGCCGTCCGTCAGAGTCGACGTGATGTGCTTCACGCCGATAAGATTGGCGACAGAATCTTCGATGATCTTCGTCACCTGCGTTTCGAGTTCTGCAGGCGCCGCGCCCGATTGCGTCACCTTGATCGACACAATCGGAACGTCGATATTCGGGAACCGCGTGACGGGCAGCGATTTGAAACTGAGCGTGCCGAGCAGCATCAGCACCGCGAACAGAACGATCGCGGGAACAGGACGGCGGATCGACCATGCCGAGATATTGATCCGCATCACTTCGCCTCGCTGAGACGTGCTTCAGGCATCACCGGCCGCACGACGTCGCCGTCGCGCAGGAAGGTCCCTGCGCGTGTCACGACGAGATCGCCTTCCGCAACGCCGTCCTTGATTTCGATGAGATCGTTGGCCACGAGGCCGAGCTTGACCATGTGCTTTTCAATTTTGTCGTTCTTCACAACCTGCACTGATGCAAGATCATGGTCGAACGTCACGGCCGACGCCGGAACGGCGAGGCCACGGCCTGATGCCGTTTCGATCCGGCCACGCGCATATGTGCCGATCCGCAAGACAGGATTGACGCCGAGGAAGATTTTTACGCGTCCGAGCCGCGTTGTCTTGTCGACCTCCGGGGAAACCAGACGTACCTGACCTTCGAAGTCGCCGATTTGCGGCACCGTGACGATGGCTTTTTGCCCGACCTTGACGTTTTTCAGCTCCGTCTCGACGATTTCGCCGTCCAGCTCGATTTGGCCGTTCTCGATGATGCGAAACATCGGTTCGCTGTTGGCAGACGTCATCGCACCGATACGAGCGGTCCGCCTGCTGATGATGCCATCTTCCGGGGAGGTCACTTGCGTATTGCTTCGCCGCCAGACAAGCTCGCGACGCTGCGCCTCGACCTGCTCTTTCTCGGCCTCGGCGGCTTTCAGGCCGTCGCGCGCCGCAATAAGCTGCGCTGCCGTCGTCCGCGCAGCGCTCTCGCGCTGATCGTAGGTCGAGCCGGAAAGATATCCCGATTGCTTCAACGGCACGGCGCGTTCGAGCTGGGCCTGAGCTTCTTTGGATTGTGCCTCCGCCTGAACGATCTGGCTCCGCGCCTGCGCGATCGCCGCCGTTGCTCGCGCTAGGTTCGCGTCGTTCTGCGCCAACTGCGCATCGAGCTGCTCGGCAACAAGGCGTGCAAGCACTTGCCCTTTTTTCACCTTGTCGCCTTCGTCGGCGAGAAGTTCAAGAACGCGCAGGCCGTCGACCTCGGGCGAGACGAGGATCTCTTCTCTCGGCACGAGCGAGCCAGACACTAAAGCCGTCTCGACGAAATTCTCCGTCGTAACCTTCGAGACCGTGATAGCCGGCGCTGCAATGGGCTTGGCTGCTTCGAGCCGCGCAGCCTGGATTTCCGCAGTGTGTTTCCGTTCGAGGAACAGATAGCCCGCACAGGCTAACGCTCCGGCGGCAACGAGACTGAAAAGCATTTTTTTGAGGGTCATTGTCTCGCCTCGCGGGCAGAAAACGTGGTCGAAGGCCGCGCAGCCGAAGTATCTTTCGGATTGAGCAGACCACCGATGATGCTGATGATGGCCGGCAGGACGGCAGTCATATCTGCTGAAGGATCTATCGCGCGCCGCCAAAACATCCCGTCGCCGAAAACGTTGAACAGCTTCACCAGCGTCTGGACGTCGAGGCGCGGCGCAATGCGCCCCTCATCGATCAGGCGCCGGAACAGCGCTTCGAAATTGTCGTTGCAGAATTTGTCGACGCTCATGAAAATTTCGGCGATCCGCGGATTGCGCGTCGCCTCGACGCCCATCTCCACAACAAATCGCTGTTTCTCTGGCGTTTCCTCAATGAAGTAGTGCTCACCGATATCGCGTAGCGCGCCGAGAAAATCCGCCGCTGTCGCGAGCGCTGCAAAACGTTCTGCGAATTCCGCCCGGTCGCGTTCGCACAGTCCTGCGATCAGCGCTTCCTTGCTGTCGAAATAAACGTAGAGCGCGCCCGGCGAGACACGCGCCTCGCGACAAATCATCTGCATCGTCGTCGCGTGGAAGCCGCCACGCGCGAAGCAGCGAAGCGCAGCATCGAGAATGTGCTCGCGCCGCGCACGTTGGGTATCCGGTTTCAGCTTCGGCATGACGGGCAGATCGTCCTTCCGGTTAAAAGGAATGCCCATTCTGTTTGAGCTTAGATTGCGGAGAGCGCAAGGCGAATGGTTGTTCGCTTTGTAAAGTTTTGTTGCTGCGGAGGGGGCAGAAAACCGCTATCCAGGGCGCCAAAAGAGGCGCAAGCCATTGAATTTAATAAAAAGAGGAGCAGTAGGTCCCGCAACCCACCGCTCCTCTCTCACCTGCCCGAGCCCTACGGCCGGGCGGATTTCAGAGTTCCATCATCAAGCACAGCCTGTAACGCGTGAGCGGCGCTGAGACGGCCATCGCGTTTCATATGGGGCACTGCTCCAGCGATCGCCAAGGCAACCGGAGACGAAAATGTATTCATTCTGACGCGCGTCGTAGCCGCAGGCGGCAATCGCCGCCGGGCCTTAGCGACGGCAGGGCGTTCCAGTGAAGATGCACACCGTTCCTTTGGGACCGGTCAGGCACCGCTCTTCGGTATCCTGTGCCCGTGCCCAGTTAGCGTAATCGGGGCCAAGCGTCGTCATGGAGCGAACTTTCGCGCGCCAGTTGGCACGCGTCTTGGCTTTCGCCGACCATTCGAAGCGCGATTCCTCCCCTCGCGCCATGACCGGAGCGGATGCACACGTATCGGCATGCGCACCGGTCGGGAATTCTGGAACGAGGATCGTCGCAAGAATGATCACCGATATGATCGCGAAAATGTTCGTCATTGTCTCATGCATGTGTGGCGGCATCTGCTTATGGAAAGAGATACAACGATGCTTTCCGACGTCTTGGCAAGGTCTCCGCGGCAGCGCCATCAATAGTGGAAAAGCACGTTGAGCGTGCCATAGGCCGAAGGATCTTGCGGTGCCCAGTCGGTGATCCACCAAGCCCCGCCACCTGCCAAGGATATTTCTCCACCTGTCCATTCATAGCGTGCGAAAAGTCCTGCCCGACCATTCCACGCTCCGTCGCCCGTCTCGATATTTTTGTCGTACCGCAGTTCGGGCCCGATTGAGAGTGCGGGCGTCACGCGCCAACCTGTACGCCATCGTGACGCCGTCTCATTTCGCGCCGTCGAATAGCTCACATCGAGCGACGTCCAAGATGTGTCTGTGAGATTGAGCCAAAACTCCAGCGCGCCTTTGAAGCCGAACACGGTGCCGTCGTAGTTGTGGGCCGGGTCGGAAGCGTTGAGATGATTTTCCGATGACATCGAGAAGCCGCCAAAGGCCTTCGCCGTCAAACGACCGAGCTGGAGGTAATACCCAAGCAGGGCCTCCGCATAGGAATGCGCGACCTCGTAGTGCTGCCGGGTTCGGTCTTTTTCCGAGCAGATATCGTTCAGCCAAGCCACGCCGCAGTTCATGTGCGGGCTCACGGCATCATAACTGTAGCGCCCGTAGCCGCCGCCGAAGCGCAGGCGCAAGCCGTCGCTGTAGATGTCTCGGCTGAACGGCGCGACCGTCATGCCGGAATAGAACAACCATTGATCACGGGCAGCATCGACGCCGCCGTAGGTTTCGCGCCAGCCATACGTTTGGGGACTGGGTTGGATGCCCAGACTGTCTGCTGAGGCCGCCAGAGACGAGCAAATCGTGATGATCGTCGCGATTGCCGAAGCAATCACGTCGCTAACGCCCGTGCCCCCCTGACGCCACGACCCACGCATACGAACGCCAATTCGAACGAATTTGTATTAAATAATTTGAACATAAGGCTGCCGTAAGTGAGCTTTCGTCAAGAAGAACAAAGAAGAATTTGCTTAATATAATCGGTTGCAAAACAAAAATACCGCAATCAAAAATGGAAGAAGCGTCCTGCATGCACAGCTCCGCTGAACACTTATGGATTGACCTTCCGCAAAGCCCGCAAACAGGGACGGCGCTACAAACCTGTTACAACGTGCACGGATCTGTGAAATGCAGTCGTCGTCCAGCCATGGTACTGACCAAAAAGTGGGCGTAAATCGTCATTGCGAGCGCCCGAAAAAGGTTTTGAGCTCCGAATGGAGCCAATCAATTGAGTGTCTGGGAGGACGCGTCAATGACAGGTGATACAGAAGTATCCGAAAAAAATACTTCTCTATACTATCCATTTTTCCAGCATATGTTTGAACTCGTTGACGTCACATCATTTGCGTGGCAGCCGATACTTAAATCTATCGACCGGACACATCTCGAATTTGCGAGTTCTCAGGCCCGGCAATCCCGGGCGGTCGTGCATTGGGCACATCAGATGACCCGCCCCGCGACGCCTGCTGATTTTTTTCACGCAAATATACAGCTTTGGGCAGCCGTGATGCAGGAATGCTTCGAGTCTGCTCCGCGTGTCGCCGCCGTCGTCGAAACGACTGCCGAAGCGGTTGCTCCGAAGGTGCTTGAGCTGCCGCACAAGCCGGCACGCGATACGCTGATACTGTTGGATCGCGACACGGTGGGCGAAAGCGTTCGCAAAGTCGCGTAAGATAGCGGAGCCGCCGGAGAGCAGCCTCTGCGGATAACTCCTACTTCAGTTCCTTGAGGGCATCCGCAAAGCCCTTGAGGGAAATCGGGATGCCGATGCCCGCTTCCTCGGTCTGGAAGATGATGAAGATCGCCGTCTTGCCGGTCTTGAGCTGCTCGATAAGCGGATCTTCAACCACAACCTGCGCGTAGCACGCGAAGCTGTGACAGCGCAGGAAGGGTGCATGGCCGACATCTTTATTGTCGATCTTGAGGCCGAGACCCGGCGGTAGCAGCACGCCGAGCGGCGCAAACACGCGGAGCACGCGCGTTCCGTTCGAGAACTTCTGAAAATAGACCGTGAGGCCGATGTTGTTCTTGTCCTCGGCAGTCACGCTCTGGACCAGCGCGCAGACGGGGTTTTTGGCGCCCGGCGGTGGGTCTTTGCATACAACTTGCCAGTCACCGTACTGCGCCTTGACCGTTCCCTCCGGCGCATCGACGGCGAACGCGGCCTGCGAGGTAACCAACATTGTAGCGGCTTGTGCGCATGCGAACAGCGTGGCCGCGCCGAACGCATAGGCTACGAAAATCCAGGTTTTAGCGGCAAACATTTTGCTCAGACGCCCTCTGGATGGGCCTCGGTCGGTAGAACCCTCGGTTTCTGGCAACAAGCGGTTGTCCTCGATTTCGCGGGCGACGCCCCAATGCGTGTGTCGCGACGGCTGGAGACCGCGCTTCGTCGACCAGGAATTCGGCCGAATTCTGTCGTGACGGGACGGCGACCTCTGATCCCCCAAGGTCATTGATTCGCTGATCTCTCGCATACTTTCGCGAATAAATGACGCAGAAAAGTTCACTTGAGGCACGCGAATGGATTGTGCTCTTTATCAACCCGCTTTAACAAATCGATGAGGCATACGGTCCGGGTTTGCTCGGAGCGTTCCCGGTTGCGAAGCCGGGCAATAATTAAACGGGGATTGGCCACCGGCCGGCCGCGTCAAGTCAATGGGAGGCTGTCGCGTTCCGAGGGATCCGGCGCGACAAACTGGGAGCGAAGGAATGTCGAAGAGGATGTTTGGCGCGGTTGCCGTCATGGCGGCCGCGTGTTTGGCGGTTGCTCTCGGCGGCGTGACGCCGGCGTTAGCTGGCCTGGGCCAGCCGACGGATGGCGAGCTTGGACTGCAGATTTCTGCGTCCCCCATCATGGACGAGATTTCGAGCCTCTTCAGCGTCATCAACATCATCATCACGGTCATCGTACTCTTCGTTCTGGTGCTGATGGTCTATGTGATGTTCCGCTTTAACGAGACGAAGAACCCCCATCCCTCCCGCACAACCCACCACACCGTGCTGGAAGTGGCTTGGACAATCGTCCCGATTCTGATCCTCGTCTTCATTTCGATCCCGTCGTTCCATCTCCTTTTTAACCAGTACACGTTCCCGAAGGCCGACGTGACCATCAAGGCCACGGGTAACGCCTGGTTCTGGGAACATGAGTATATGGACGACAAGGTCACCGTGACGTCCAACATGGTCAGCGACGAGGAAGTGCTGCGCAACAAGATCGGCGATGACGCCTTCGATAAGAAGTATGGCGCGCTGGATGGCTTGGCTCTGCACGAGGCTCTCTATAAAGACTCGCTGCCGCTCTGGGGCGAGGAAAAGAAGATCCGCCGTCTCTCGGTCGATCGAGAGATTGCTGTCCCGGTCAATAAGAACGTCGTCGTGCTGGTCACCTCCAATGACGTCATCCACTCTTGGACGATTCCGTCGTTCGGCGTGAAGCAGCAGGCCGTTCCAGGCCGCACGGCAGCCGTATGGTTCAAGGCAACGAAGATCGGTACGTACTTCGGTCAGTGCTCCGTGCTGTGTGGTAAGCTGCACTCCGCCATGCCGATCGAAGTTCGTGTCGTCGAACAGCCGGTCTATGACGCCTGGATGGCGGCCCTGAAAGCCAAGGACAGCAAGAAGGCTCAGCAGATCCTCGACGCGGATACGGCAAGCCAGCCTGTCATCCAACAGGCTGTGGCTCAGGCGCAGTAACGGCAAAGCGGCAGCTGCCTGCAGCAGCGAACGTTCAACACAATAAAAAAGATCAGACAAACTACCGGGACAAGGGCTCAACGAAATGGGAAGCACGGCACACGTAGCGGGCAGTGATCACGATCACGCCCCGCCATTCTTCAAGCGCTGGTTCTTATCGACCAACCACAAAGACATCGGCACGCTCTATTTGTTGTTCGCGATCTTCGCGGGCTGCGTCGGTGCATTCCTTTCGGTGATGATGCGACTGGAGCTTCAAGAACCGGGCCTCCAGTATTTCGCGAACGAAGGCGTCTACAACGTCTTCGTCACGGCCCACGGCCTCATCATGGTGTTCTTCATGGTCATGCCCGCCATGATCGGCGGCTTCGGCAACTGGTTCGTGCCGCTGATGATCGGCGCGCCAGACATGGCGTTCCCGCGCATGAACAACATCTCCTTCTGGCTGCTGCCGATCGCGTTCACGCTGCTGGTGATCTCGCTGTTCGTTCCGGGCACGGGCGACGCTAACGGCGTCGGCACGGGCTGGATCGTTGTCGCGCCGCTGTCGAGCAAGATCGGCCATCCCGGGCCGGCGGTCGACTTCGCCATTCTCTCGCTCCACCTTGCCGGTGCTTCGTCGATCCTTGGCGCCATCAACTTCATCACGACCATTTTCAACATGCGCGCTCCGGGCATGACGCTGCACAAGATGCCGCTCTTTGCCTGGTCGGTGCTGGTCACCGCGTTCCTGCTGCTGCTGTCGCTGCCGGTTCTCGCCGGTGCGATCACCATGCTGCTGACGGACCGTAACTTCGGCACGACCTTCTATGATCCGGCTGGCGGTGGCGATCCGCTGCTCTACGCTCACTTGTTCTGGTTCTTTGGTCACCCCGAAGTCTACATTCTCATCCTGCCCGGCTTCGGCATGATCAGCCACATCGTGTCGACCTTCTCGCGCAAGCCGATCTTTGGTTACCTCGGCATGGCCTACGCAATGGTCGCCATCGGCCTCGTCGGCTTCGTCGTGTGGGCGCACCACATGTACACCGCGGGCTTGAGCGTCGACACGCAGGCCTACTTCATGTTCGCGACGATGGTCATTGCCGTCCCGACGGGCATCAAGATCTTCTCCTGGATCGCAACGATGTGGGGCGGCTCGATCCAGTTCCGCACGCCAATGATCTGGGCGCTCGGCTTCATCTTCCTGTTCACGATCGGTGGTGTCACGGGCGTGATGTGCTCCAACGCCGGTATCGACCGTTCGCTGCACAACACCTACTACGTCGTCGCGCACTTTCATTACGTGCTGTCGCTCGGCGCGGTGTTCTCGATCTTTGCGGGCTGGTACTACTGGTTCCCGAAGATGTCGGGCTACATGTACAGCGAGTTCCTCGGAAAACTGCACTTCTGGCTGACGTTCATCGGTGCGAACGTGCTGTTCTTCCCGCAGCACTTCCTCGGTCTTGCCGGCATGCCGCGCCACTACGCCGACTATCCGGAAGCCTTCACCTATTGGAACCGTGTCTCGTCGATCGGGTCGTACATCACGACGGCCGGCTTGCTCGTCTTCCTGTTCGGCATGTTCTACGCCTACTTCATCAAGAAGGAAAAGGCTGCCAACAACCCGTGGGGCGTCGGCGCAACGACACTCGAGTGGACCCTGTCGTCACCGCCGGCATTCCATTCGTATGAGACGCTGCCGCGCATCGCTGCGACAGACCATCACTAAGGAAAAACGATGCGCGCTGCGGGCTGGCCTAGCCGGTCCGCAGCCGCTCACGACAAAACAAACAAAAATTTTGGAACGGCGCTTCGGCTTATGAGCATTCAAAGTGAAATCAGCGACGTCGATCTGATACTTGAGCCAAGTGTCAGCGATTTCATCCAGCTCATGAAGCCGCGCGTGATGACGCTCGTCGTCTTCACGGCGCTCGCCGCGATGCTGGCGGCGCCCGGCCCGATCAACCCGGTCCTCGGCGTCATCGCGATTGTCACCATCGCCATTGGCGCTGGTGCGTCTGGTGCCCTTAACATGTGGTACGACGCCGACATCGACGCTCGTATGGCGCGCACAGCAGCCCGGCCCCTGCCGCGCGGCCGCGTCACCGCTGACGAAGCTCTGAGCTTCGGTGGCGTTCTCGCCGTCTGCTCCGTTCTGACGCTCGGCGTCCTCGTGAATTGGACGGCCGGCGCGCTGCTCGCAATCACGATCGCCTTCTATCTCTTCGTCTACACGATGTGGCTGAAGCGACGGACGCCCTACAACATCGTCATCGGCGGCGCCGCCGGCGCCTTTCCACCCATGATCGGTTGGGCGGCCGTAACTGGTGGCATCAGCTTTGATAGCATCTTGCTGTTCCTCATCATCTTCATGTGGACACCGCCCCACTTCTGGGCGCTCTCGCTCTATCGCTGTCGCGATTACGAGCGCGTCGGCGTGCCGATGCTGCCGGTCGTGGCCGGCCTGAAAGAGACGCGCCGTCAGATCCTTTTCTATTCTGTGCTGCTTGTGCCGCTTGCGGTCGTGCCGTACTTCGTCGGCCTCGGCGGCATCGCTTACCTGGTCAGCGCTTCCGTGCTCGGCGCGGTATTCCTGGCACTCGCGGTGCGCGTCAATTTCACGACCGAAGGACGCGAGGCCGACACCGCCGCGCGGCAGCTCTTCTGGTTTTCGATCCTTTATCTCTACATGCTGTTTGCCGTGCTTCTTGGTGAAGCCGTCGTCAGTCGAATTTTGGCGTGAGGTGGCGTGACGGAAAAACATAAAGCCCCTGAGCGTTTGGACCCGCGGAGCGAGAAGATCCGTCGTCGGCGGTCGATCGCCATCGGCCTCGCGCTCGGCTTCATGGTGCTGGCGTTTTATATCGCCACGTTCGTTCGCCTCGGCGGCAATGTGCTCAACGGCATCGGCTGATGGAAAAGGATCGCACTGTGGAGATCGATAAAGACAAGCCGGCAAAAACGTCTCGCAACAACCGTCGGGCGGTTTTTGTTTGCCTTGGCGCCCTCGGTGTAATGGGCTCGATCACCGCTATGTCGCCCACGCTCTACACCATGTTCTGCAAGGCGACCGGCTATAACGGTACGACGCAGCGCGTGAAGGCGAACACGAACAAGGTGCTCGACCGTACGATAACCGTACGTTTCGACTCGAGCACCGCTCCCGGCCTGCCGTGGAAGTTCGAGCCAGAAATTACCAAGATGGACGTCAAGATCGGTGAGACCGGTCTCGCTTTCTTCCGTGCCACGAACAATTCCGATAAGCCGGTGACGGGCCAGGCCATCTATAACGTGACGCCCGAAATCTTCGGTTTGTACTTCAACAAGATCCAATGCTTCTGCTTCACCCAGCAAACGCTTCAGCCGCATCAGACTGTCGAGATGCCGGTGACGTTCTTCATCGACCCAAAGATCGTCGATGATCGGGATGCAGCGGTGCAGTCGGAAGTCACACTTTCCTACGTCTTCTATCCCGTCGATCATCCGGCTGCGACAGCCGATGCTTCGCCGGCGCAGAAGAACGGGGGCTGAGGGCGTCGAGAAGAAGGTTGAGAAAGCGAACCGAAAGCGCGGCAGACCAGAGCATAGACCTGGAACGCCAAGTATAGGTTCAAGCAAGAACGGGCATAAGCCTGAAGGGGACGGAGACCGAAATGGCGGATACGCACGCGAAGCACCATGACTACCATCTTGTAAATCCGAGCCCCTGGCCGCTCGCCGCGTCAGTGTCGGCGCTGATCATGGCGCTCGGCGCTATCGTTTGGATGCGCACGCACGTCGACGGTCTTGGCGTCCTCGGTATGAAGGGCCCCTGGCTCTTCGCAATCGGCATGACGGCCGTGATCGCATCGGCCTGGGCATGGTGGATCGACGTCATTCGGGAAGCCAACCAAGGCTATCAGACACCGATCGTCCAGCTTCACCTCCGTTACGGCATGATCCTGTTCATCGCCTCGGAAGTGATGTTCTTCGTAGCCTGGTTCTGGGCCTACTTTGATTTCGCATTCTTCCCGGCCGGCGTTCATGACCTGATGAACAACGCCGCCTCGGTCGTCGGCACCACCACGCGCGACCAGGTCTTCGGCGGTAAGTGGCCGCCGGTGCCTGTCGCGGCGACGGACGCCTCGATCCCCGGCTTCTTCAAGCACACCTTCAACCCGTGGGGCCTCCCGCTCGTCAACACGCTCATCCTGCTGACGTCGGGTTGCACGGTAACGTGGGCGCACCACGCGCTTTTGAAGAACGATCGCCGCGGCCTCGTGATCGGCCTCGTCCTGACCGTCCTGCTCGGCATGACGTTCACGTTCTGCCAGGCGCTGGAATACAGCCACGCCGGCTTCAGCTTCCCAGGCCACTCCTATGGCGCCACGTTCTTTATGGCGACCGGGTTCCACGGTGCGCACGTGATCATCGGCACGATCTTCCTGCTCGTGTGCCTCATCCGTGCGATGCGCGGCGCCTTTACACCGCAACAGCACTTCGGCTTCGAGGCGGCTGCCTGGTACTGGCACTTCGTCGACGTGGTCTGGCTGTTCCTGTTCGCCTGTATCTACGTCTGGGGCGCCGGTCCGATCGTTCCGGGCGCTGAATAAGCGCCGGTGGCGTCGAAATGAGAACCCATGCAGAAGGCGGCTGTGTGCCGCCTTTTGTCGTTTGAAGCGCGGCGGCACTCTTCGCAGTTAAATGTCCGCGCCAGATACGCAGTAGTCGCGACGAACGCGATGATGCAGAAATCGAGATAGTCGTGCCTAGCCACACTCAATTCGTTTCGCCGCTCGCCGCGGCCATCGCGTGCCGTTGTCCTCGTTGTGGCAAAGGCAAGCTTTTCGTGAATGTGCTGAACATCCGCGATAAGTGCGACGCTTGCGGCCTCGATTACAAATTTGTCGATACCGGCGACGGGCCGGCAGTTTTCGCGATCTTCATCCTGGGTTTTCTCTGCATCGGCGGCGCGCTCATCGCCGAATTCGAGTTCGGCGTGCCGTGGTGGGCTCACGTTCTTCTTTGGGGGATATTGACGCCGCTGCTTGGTGTCTTGCTGCTTCGTTTCCTCAAGGCGCTATTGATCGCCTTGCAGTTCAAGAATAAGGCCGAAGAAGGCCGTCTTTCCAAGGAGTGAGCATGTTTGCGCGCTGGCGCGCCGCCGGCCTGATCGTTCCGGGACTTTTGACTCTTGCCCTGCTGCCGGTCCTTATCGGTCTTGGCAACTGGCAATGGCACCGGAAGGCCTGGAAAGAGGCGCTGATCTCACGCATCGAGACGCGACGGACGGCGGAGCCGATCTCTTATCCCGCCGTACTCGCGGACTATGTGAAAAACGGCGACGTCGAATACATGCACATGCGTGTGACCGGCCGCTTTGACTACAGCCGCGAACGCCACCTCTATCATCCGACCGACCAGTCTCAGGGCTGGGACGTCTACACCCTGCTCATCCCCGACGGTGGGCTACCGCCGCTCTTCGTCAATCGCGGCTGGGTGCCCGAGACACTCAAGGATCCCTCAAAGCGCGCCGAAGGCCAGGTCTCCGGACCCGTCACCGTCACTGGCTTGGTTCGACTTGCGCAGCCGAAACCTTGGTTCGCGCCCGACAACGACTACGCCGGCAACCGCTGGTATTGGCCGGATCTGGAAGGCATGCAGTGGGGACCGGACGGCCCCCCGACCGCACTCCAGTTCAATGCCGAAAAGCGCCAGGCCTACGCGCCGTTTTCTCTGGACGCCGACGCCACGCCCCCCAATCCGGGAGGTTGGCCGCGCGGCGGCACGACCGAGATCAATCTGCCCAACAATCATCTCCAGTACGTCGTAACGTGGTACGGGCTGGCGTTGACGCTGATTGCCGTGTTCGCGGTCTTCGCTCGACAGCGACTTGCGGCTGTGGAAGATGAAAAACTGCAATCTAAGAAAGAGTGAATTGCGGAGCGGCCGGACAGCGGGCGAATGAGTTGTTCGTCGGGGGCTGTCGAATTAGGCTTGCCGGCCGGGCAAGGATTGTCCGATCCACCGCAGAATGAGAGACGATTTGAACTACATTTCAACGCGCGGCGAAGTCGAAAAACTGGGATTTGAGGATGTCGTCCTCGCGGGACTTGCTCGCGACGGCGGCTTATACGTGCCGGAAAGCTGGCCGGTCCTCTCTTCCGATACGATCAAGTCCTTCGCCGAAAAATCCTTCGCCGAAATCGCGGTCGAGGTCATTCATCCGTTCACCGGTGATGAGATCTCCCGCGACGATCTCTTCCGCATGGCGAGCGACGCCTACGCCACGTTCACGACGGCCGAAGTCACGCCGCTGCATGGCGTCAAGCCCGGCTTGACCATTCTCGAACTGTTCCACGGCCCGACGCTCGCCTTCAAGGACGTTGCGATGCAGCTGCTCGCGCGGCTGATGGACCACGTGCTGGCGAAACGTGGCCGCCGCGCGACGATCGTCGGCGCAACGTCCGGCGACACCGGTGGCGCCGCAATCGAGGCCTTCCGAAACTCAAACCGCGTTGACGTTGTCATCCTGTTTCCGGAAGGCCGCGTCTCGGATGTTCAGCGCCGGATGATGACGACGCCATCTGAAAAGAACGTCCACGCCCTTGCCATTCGCGGTACGTTCGACGACTGCCAGGCGCTTGTGAAGGCGATGTTCAACGATCACGCCTTCCGCGATCGCGTCGAACTGTCGGGCGTCAATTCGATCAACTGGGCGCGCATCGTCGCGCAGGTGACGTATTACTTCTACGCCGCATCGCGCCTCGGGACCAATGCGAACGGTGCCCTGTCATTCGCCGTGCCGACCGGAAACTTCGGCGATATCTTTGCAGGCTACGTCGCCAAGCGGATGGGCCTGCCGATCGCAAAGCTCATCATCGCGTCGAACGAAAACGATATTCTGCCGCGCGCTGTCTCGACGGGCGTGTACGCCATGCGCGACGTGATAGCGACGTCCTCGCCGTCGATGGACATTCAGATTTCCTCAAATTTCGAGCGCTATTTGTTCGAAGCGTCGGGCCGCGACGCCGACTTGGTCCGCAGCCTGATGACCTCCTTGGCCGCCAAAGGCTCGTTCGAGCTGGGCCGGATCGCCCCGATCCTGCAAGCCGATTTCGCGGCTGTATCCGCAAGTGAACTGGACGTTGCCGATTGCATTCGGGAGACTGAGAAGCGCTACGGCTATCTGCTCGATCCGCACACGGCCTGCGCCTTCGTCGCGGCCGAGCGCTCAGGCCTGGGCGACACTATCGTGCTCTCGACGGCCCATCCCGCCAAGTTCCCCGACGCCATCGAACGCATCATTGGCAAGCGGCCGCTGTTGCCTCCGGGCTTTGAGCATTTGATGACGGATAAAGAGCATTTCGAAGTTTTGCCGAACAGCCTCGCCGCGGTCGAAGAGTTCGTGTTGAACCACAGCCGCGCTGCGCCGGGGGTGTCGCGATGACGATTGAAATCTCGACGCTGCCAAATGGCTTGCGCGTCGTCACGCAGCACATGCCCAGTCTCGAGACGGTGTCGCTTGGGGTCTGGGTCGCCGTCGGCGCCCGCCACGAGCGCGAGGATCAGCACGGCCTCGCCCACTTCCTTGAGCACATGGCCTTCAAGGGCACGAAGACCCGCGCAGCCCGCCAGATCGCCGACGAGATCGAGGGCATCGGCGGCGACCTCAACGCCTCCACTGGCCTCGACATGACGGCCTATTTCGCGCGCGTCCTGAAGGGCGACGACAAGATCGCGCTCGAGGTCATCGCGGACATTCTGCTCAATTCGAAATTTGCCGACGAAGACATCGACCGCGAGCGCGTCGTCATCCAGCAGGAGATCGCTGCCTCAGATGACAACCCCGACGACATGGCCTTCGACATGATGCAAGGCGTCGCCTTTCCGAGCCAGTCAATCGGCCGCCCGATCCTCGGCACCAAGGCAAGCGTAGGCAGTTTTCACGCCATCGATTTCAGATCCTACCTCGACGAGCACTATCTGCCTGAAGCGATTGTCGTTTCGGCCGCGGGGGCTGTGCACCACGAAACCATCGTTCGCCACGTTCAGGCCCTATTCGGGGGGCTCACTTCCAGGCAACAGGGAAGTGAATCGCCTGCGCTCTATCGGGGCGGCTTTGCTGCGTCGAGTAAGCCGTTCGAGCAAAGCCACGTTTTGATCGGATTGCCGTCCCCTTCGTATTTGGAGCCGGGGTTCTACACCGCGCAGGTGTTTTCGGGGTTGTTCGGCGGCGGAATGTCGTCGCGTTTGTTTCAGGAAATCAGGGAGGATCGAGGCCTGTGTTACTCGATCGATTCCTCGGTTTGGGGACTTAGGGACACTGGAATGCTGTCTGTGCATGCCGCGACATCCCCGGAGATGGTCGGCGAACTCGCCGACATCGTCGCAGCACAGCTTGCCGAAATCGCCGATACCGGGCCGACCGAAGCCGAATTGCAGCGCTCGAAAGCGCAGCTCAAGGCTGGCCTGTTGATGGCGCTTGAAAGTTCGGCGGTCAACGCCGAGCAGATGGCGCGTCAGCTTCTGGCCCAGGGACGCCTCATACCGGTCTCCGAACTGATCGAGCAGGTCGACGCCGTCGACCACGCTCGAATCAAGGCGTTCGCTCAGACATTGAACGAGGAAGCGCCGTCCGTCGTCGTCATCGGGTCGGGTCGTAAATCGTCCGGACAAGCTTCGCGCATTGCGGCGCAGTTTACATCGCGCCATGCTCCGGCTGCGGTTGGCAAGGTCGCGAGGTGACAGGGCGTGGCATTCCTTCGTTCGATACGTCCAGATGAAGATTTTGAAGTCGTCCACGGTCGTACCCTGACGCTGCGTCAGCCTGTGCCTGCCGACTACCCGGCCTGGGCCGAACTCCGCTCCGCCAGTCGGGCGCATCTGACGCCATGGGAGCCGACGTGGTCGCCCGACGATCTGTCCCGCGCCATGTATCGCCGCCGCCTTCGCGCCTACGCCAAGGACATCCACAACGACGTCTCCTACCCCTACTTCATCTTCGAGAACGCCACAGGCACACTGCTTGGCGGCGTCACGCTCTCCAACGTCCGCCGCGGGTCGGCGCAGACGGCGTCGCTCGGCTACTGGATGGGCGCGCCGTACGCCGGTCGGGGCCACATGCGCGAAGCCGTTGGAATGCTGTTGCCGATGGCTTTCAACGCCTTGCGGCTTCACCGCATCGAGGCGGCGACGATGTTGAAAAACTTTGCTTCGATGCGCGTCCTTGAATCCGTCGGTTTTCAGCGCGAAGGGTTGGCGCGCGGATACCTGAAGATCAATGGCCGATGGGAAGACCATCTGCTTTACGCGCGTCTCGCTGAGGGGCCATCGTTAGGCACTTCGGAACTGGGGGGGTAATGGCAGTCTGGGGGGGTGACGGAGGGAAACGGGCACGGTCCTGGCTGTCATTGCTGGGCGTCGTTGTCACGTGCCTCGTAACGCTCGCCGGACGGGCCGAAGCGCTGACTCCCATACCTGTCGAAAGCGATCAGGACCGGATAGAGATCACCACGCTCGGCGAAGCCTACGAAGGCCGCGGAGACAGCCTGCAGGTCGAGACGGCCGCCGGTGCCGATGGCGTTTCCGGCCGCATGACCGTTCGCGCCTCCGTGCCGGGCACCAGCCCGAATTGGGTCGTCTTCGCGCTGACCAACAAGACCGATAAATCGCTCGAACGCCTGCTCACGGCCGACCGCTACAACGTTGTCGGCTCCGGCGCCGTCTGGCCGGACCTCGACGCCCGCCGCATCGAGAGCGTCACGCCGTCGGTCGGCTTTGTGCCCGAACGCATCAAGAGCGATAAGGCAGACGTCTTCCGCATCACGCTCGAACCGGGGCAGACGATCACCTATGTCGCCGAGCTTGCGGGCGATCGCTATGCGCGCATGTATCTCTGGCAACCGATCGACTACGAAATCAAAACCCGAGACCGCCAGCTATTCAACGGCGCAATGCTGGGGCTGACGGGCCTGCTCGCGATCTTCCTGACGTCGATCTTCGCCGCCAACC
Organism: Pseudomonadota bacterium; assembly: GCA_018242255.1. Classification (GTDB taxonomy): domain Bacteria; phylum Pseudomonadota; class Alphaproteobacteria; order Rhizobiales; family Hyphomicrobiaceae; genus Hyphomicrobium_B. Next base: position 29,968 of record JAFECH010000360.1, read on the forward strand.
ATAAGCTGATCTTCCCGGCCGCCGCCTTGGTCGCCTGGACGGTTCTCAACTATCTATGCGTCGATTTCGGCTTCTTCCATAAGCTCTTCAATTTGAGACCGGAAGACAACGCCGTCTACCGAGCCGCTGGCGAAGCGGCGATGGCGGCAAGTTTCGTGATGTTCTTCTCGACGTTCCTGCGATTAGGACTCTGGCACGGCCTCGTGCGCATGATGATCGGTGTCTGGATCGTCGCGCAGCTGACGTTGATCGCTGTCGCTGTCATCGATCCGAGGCTAGCAGCGACGTTCGCTCGACTATCGTTCCTCGCCATCGGTGCTATCGGCGCACTCTTTACGCTCTTTTTGGCGTTCAAGGGCCAGGATCGCGCCCTGTCGCTCGTGCCGACGTGGCTGCTGTTCCTGGTCTGGATCTTCGCGACCGGCATGACCCTCACCGGACGCATGTCGGGCGACGTGGTTGTCTCCAGTCTTGTCGCCGGCCTCGTGCTGGTCGTCATCCTGATGGGCTTCACCGTCACGCAGTTTGCGTTCCGCTCATCGGACGCAACCTACTCCGGAGCCCCAACCGAGCTGCAGGGCCGGTCGCTGGCGTTGGCGGCGTCCGGATCGACCATCTGGGAATGGAATATCCGCCGCGACGAGATCAAGGTCGGGCCTGAGGTCGAGATCGCTCTGTCTCTCATGCCCGGTGAATTGACGTCGAAAGTCGACGATTTCCTCAAGCACGTTCATCCGACCGACAAAGAACGTTTTCGCGTCACACTGATGTCGGCGCAGGAACGCTCCGGCATTCGTATCAAGAGCGATTTCCGTCTTCGCCATGCCGACAACAGCTGGCGCTGGTTCGAGCTCGAAGCCGCCAGCGTTCCAAATGCCGATGGCCGCACCCTGCGCTGCGTCGGCCTGATCCGCGACGTCTCCGACAGCAAACGAGCGCACGAACGCCTGTTGCATGATGCCGTTCATTGCAGCCTGACGGGCTTGCCCAATCGCGAACTGTTCATCGACCGGCTGAAGTCGGTCATTGTGCGCGCCAAGAGCGACGCCACCGTCAAACCGTCGGTGATCTTCATCGACCTCGACAAGTTCAAGACCGTGAATGCCTCGTTTGGTCTTGTCCGTGGCGACAGCCTGCTGTTGACGGTTGCGCGCCGCCTGCAACGGCATCTTGGGCCGCAGGATACCGTTGCTCGCGTCGGCGGTGATCAGTTTGCATTGCTCTTCATCGGTGAGCGCGAAGCGCGCAATCTGCCGGCGCTTGCCGAACGCATTCGCCGCTCCCTGCGCGCGCCGATCCCTCTTGCGAACCAAGAAGTGATCCTGACCGGGTCAATGGGCGTCGCGCTGTGGGACGGAACGCAAGGCGCCGACAGCGATCTGCTGAAGGACGCTGAGTTGGCGATGTACCGCGCCAAACGCGGCGGCTCGGACCGCATCGAGGTTTTCGAGCCGTCGATGCGTCGCGACCGCGATTCAGATGCTCAGATCGAAGCCGATCTCGCGCGCGCCATTGAGAAGAACCATCTCAAGGTTCTCTATCAGCCAATCGTCTATCT
>JAFECH010000361.1 GCA_018242255.1 Pseudomonadota bacterium
TGGCTGCACCCGATCCCATTCCGAACTCGGCCGTGAAACGCCCCTGCGCCGATGGTACTTCGTCTTAAGACGCGGGAGAGTAGGTCGTTGCCAGGTCTGCCGAGACGTCATGTGAAATTCGAAATAAAGAAGTCAATCAGTGCCCTCTATCGATGAAATTAAAACGCGTCCCCGTGCCTTGAGCCGGGGGCGCGTTTTTGTTTGCGCGCGTTTTTCTTGAAAGCGGACAGATCGTAGCTGCGGCGAGACATTCGGCGTCAAAACTTGGCCTGCGTGGTAAGTTGGTCCTTCAAAAAAAGGACCCAACCCCCCATGGCTGTTACCTCAAGAAAAATTTCCCCCGGCGCTAAGCCGAAAGCCTCTCGCGCAAAGAAGGTCGTTGCTGCGCCGACTGTCGTCGAATACGTCAGCCCTTTTGCCGTTGGCAATCGCGTCACTCATTCTTCGTTTGGCGACGGTGAAGTCGCGGAAGTTTCCAAGAACCAATTGGCGATCAGCTTCGACAAAGTTGGTTCGAAGGTGATCTTGGACAGTTTTGTCACCCGGCAAAAATCCTGATCTTCGTTTTATGATCAAAAGCGCTGCCGTGCCTTGTGCCGGCGGCGCTTTTTTTTGGTGCTCTCGCGGTTTTCAGCTGCGCGTGTTTTATTCAAGATGACTTTCTCTTTGCGCGAGTGGCGTGAGCGACTAAAAAACAAACTCAAAAAAACGCGGGTCGCAGTGCCAGCGAAATTTTGGGGCGCGTGAGATGCTGCAATATATTTGGTCGAAGCTCTATGCGCGCTGGCTCCGATCGCAACTTGTCAGACCGCGGCCGCAGATCGAATTCAAACACGGCACCGGCACGAACCTGATCCTCGGGATCGCGCGCAATTACAGCATTTCCGACTTGCGGCCGTTTGTCCGTTCGGCGCGAAAATTCCACGACTGCAGAATTCTTCTCGTCATCAACAACGATCCGGAGCTCGGCAAAGCGCTCGAAGCCGAAGGTGTCGATTGCGTCCTTGAAGATGTTTCGTCGAGCCTCGGGCGGCCGCATATGAATTTTGCGCGCGTGACCGATTATGTCGCGGTGTTGCAGGCGCTGTCCGGACAGGTCGAGCGCGTGTTTTTAGCTGATACGCGTGATGTCGTTTTTCAGGCCGACATTTTCAAAGCGCTGCCCGATGCGCCGATGATTTTTTTCGAAGAGGGCAAAGGTTTTTCTCTCGAATCCGCCGGCTGGAATGGCAATGCGATCCGGCGCACCTTCGGTCTGCCGGTCTACGATCAAATCAAGCATCACGAAGTGATTTGCAGCGGCACCGTTCTCGGGCGGCACGGTGTCACGCTGATGTACTGCTGGGAGAAACTTTTGCTCGGGCAGATGGTTCGTCGCCGCCACCACATGCGTTCCGGCGTAGATCAGGCGACGACAAACGTCATCGCCCGCGTCAATCTCGTGCCGGCGTCGAGCGTGATGCCGTACGACGGCGCGGTCGCTACGCTTTCGGGGCACAATACGAATTTTCTATCGGTCAAAGATGGGCTGATGGTAACGGCGCACGGCGGCGTTCCGGCTGCGATCCATCAGTACGACCGCAATCCTGAGGTTCGCGATTTTGTGTACGCGACATACGACGGTCCAAAGAGCGGCAAGGCTGGCGACAAATCGAAGGATTCGACGCTGCAGAAAAAACTTCGCGTCGCGTTCGGTTTGCAGGGGCCGTAACCGCGCGCTTTTTGGCGATCATTCGATCGCATTTTCTTTGCTGCCTCCAATCGCGACTTTGACGCCGCACTTTTCCATAGGGAGTGCGGTCGAAGTCCAGCGATCCTTCGTCACCGTCACGACATAGCGGCGGCAGTCGCGCCCGGCGCCTTGGACAAAATGCACGGTGAAGACTGCCGTTCCGGCTTTGCGCTTTTGCGGCCAAATGAACTCGCCGTTGTTCGGCACGGTCTTGATTGCTTTTCCGATCGCGTAGGCCGCGTTGCGATAATCCGTCGACGTCAGACGTGCGAGCACCGCACGTGACAGGTCGGGATGCAAGCCGGCGGCTTCGGCTCTTTTGCGCAACGGATCGTTGGATGGCTGCGGCGGAGCATAGGCGTCAGATACATGCGGTTTTCCAGAAGTTTTCGCTTCGGCTTCGTCGTCCGCCGTATCGCCTGGTGCGGTGGCGACGGTGACTTCGGGCAGCGGCTGGCTTGGCGGTGCGATTGAGGCTGTCGGCGGGACGGAAGGGGGGGGCGCAAGCGGCGTAGAACCCGGCGTGTCGGCGGATGCGATCTCTTTCGTCGGCAACGGAGCGGTTGCTGTTTGCTCTGCCGTCGCCAACGAGGATGCAATGCGTTCAAATTTTAAAGTCCAATCTTGCCGCGTCTCAGCATCGGCCGCGAACGCACATCCGACGGCGACAGCGAGAAGGAGGAAAAGATAGGTGTAGGGAACGATTTCCAGGCGTCGCGACGGCTGTGGGCAAACCGGCTCGCCGGCGTAGAAGTCTTGCGATGCGAAATCGGCATCGCTTTCCGAGACCATGAAAGACGGAAATTCGTCATCGGAGTAAGACGTGCGGGCATACATTGGCCGATCCTCAAATCTTCCAGCAAATGTCGTTCCCGCGCTGCATATGCACCGCACTGTCCTGGCCAAAAAATGGCGGGGTCGAAAATACGTGAGTTTTCGTGCGTAAGCCCAAGGCATTCAATCGGTTCTACCTTAGGTGAGATCAATGTTCTTGACTCTTCTAGTGGTGTTCGCTCAGTTGACGGTGGACCTGATCTCGGGACCTTGAATCCTGACCTATTAGGAGCAGAAATGAGTATTTCACGTTTCGCGCGCGCGGTGCGTCGTTCGTCCTTTTCTTCCGTTCTTCTTGGTTCTGTTCTTGCGGGCGGCGTCATGGGTGGTGCTCTCGTCGCTCAGGCGGAGGACACGCATGAGGTCGAGATTTCAATCAAGGACCACAAGTTCGAACCGGATGCGCTGAAGCTACCGGTCGGCAAGCCGATCAAGATCACAGTGAAGAACCTCGACGCGACGCCGGAAGAATTCGAAAGTCATGACCTGGGCTTTGAGAAAATCATTGCCGGCAATAGCTCGGCGATCATTCGCGTTAAGCCGCTAAAGCCCGGCACCTACATTTTCTTCGGAGAATTCCACCAGGATAGTGCGCTCGGCCACGTCGTTGCGGAGTAGGCGGCGATGCTTGCGGCTCTCATCATCGTTTTTCGCGAAGTTCTCGAAGCCGGGCTGATCATCGGCGTTGTGCTCGCCGCATCGCGCGGCGTTCATGGCCGCAACGGTGCGGTAGCGCTTGGCGTCCTGGCTGGTATCGCAGGCTCAATCATTGTCGCGGTGTTTGCTTCGGGGATCTCGAACGCCTTCGACGGGCGCGGTCAGGAGATTTTCGTCGCGGCGATCTTGCTGTTCGCGGTGATCATGCTCGGATGGCACGTCGCCTGGATGGCGCATCACGCCCGGGAGATGACGCAGCAGTTGCGCCAGCTTGGCAGCGATGTTTCGGCAGGCCGGCAATCGCTATTCGCGCTCGGCGCGGCCGTGGCGGTGGCGGTTATGCGCGAGGGTAGCGAGGTCGTGTTGTTCATGACCGGCATTCTCATGCAGGGCAAGGACAACGGTTTCGAACTTCTGATCGGGTCGGGCATCGGATTAATGCTCGGCGCCGTCGTGTCGATGGTGCTGTATTTCGGGCTCGCGGCCATTCCGATCAAGCAGATGTTCACCGTTACCGGCGTTCTCATCACGCTGCTTGCTGCGGGACTTGCGGCCTCGGCAGTGAAGCAGTTGTCGAATGCTGGGCTGCTGAATGTCTTCGATTCAACGGTTTGGGACAGTTCGTCCATCCTGTCGGAAGACAGCTGGCCGGGACGGGTCTTGAGCATTCTGGTCGGGTATATGGATCGGCCGACGGGGATGCAGCTCATCGCTTACGTCGCGACGGCGGCGGCGATTTTCTTTATGAGCTACATTTTGCGGGCACCGGCGAAACCGGTCGGTCAACGCGCATAAAAAGATAAGGCGCCCCTTGGGGCGCCTTTTTTAATTCCGCCGTCTCAAAGACCAAGACCCGACAATCCCGGATGATCGTCAGGGCGGCGTCCGAGCGGCCAGTGAAATTTCCTCTCGCCCTCGGAAATTCGCAGGTCGTTGATGCAGGCATAACGATGGTGCATCAGGCCGTCGGGGCCGAATTCCCAGTTTTCGTTGCCGTAGGCACGATACCATTGGTTGCTGTCGTCGCGGTATTCGTAGGCGAACCGCACGGCGATGCGATCACCGGTAAATGCCCAAAGTTCCTTGATGAGGCGATAATCGAGCTCGCGATTCCACTTGCGCGTCAGGAACTCGATGATCTGCTGGCGGCCGACCGGGAACTCGGCGCGGTTCCGCCAAACGCTGTCGACCGTATAGGCCAGCGCAACCTTCTGCGGGTCGCGGGAATTCCAGCCGTCCTCGGCGCCGCGAACTTTCTGAATTGCGGTTTCGCGAGTGAAAGGCGGGAACGGCGGTCGGCTCTCGGACATTGTCGTTTCCTTCAAATGTGACGGTGGAGGGATCGCTTGACCGGGAACGCGAACCTCACGAGTCTCGGCGGCGGATAGCAACTGCTCGATGGCATCTGTTGGAGGGAGCACTTAACATGTACGACATCGCCAATCTTTCGAATCTGCCGCACCTGAGAAACCTGTCCTCCACGACGATGTCGGCCTTCGAAAACTTCGATCGCGCCGCCATGGCTGCGGGTGCCATTCCCCGGCGCTACAAGGAGTTGATCGCGCTTGGCGTCGCCATCGCAACCCAGTGCCCGTACAGCCTAGAAGTGCATCGCACCAACGCAGAGAACGCCGGCGTGACGGAAGCCGAAATTGCGGAAGTCATTTATATCGCCGCGGCGATGCGAGCAACGGCCGCCATAGCGCACGGCACGCATCTTGTCGGGCCGCGCAAAGGAACGCCGAAGCCAAAGGCCTAAACGCCATATTTGTCAGGCCTACAACTACAAGACGCTGATCATCTTGATCATAATGATCGCGAGGCTGACGGCAGCTATCCAGAGTGCGATGTCGGCGACGCGACTGCGGCGCGAACGTGATGCGATTTTATCGACGGTCGCATCGTCGAGGCGAAGTCCTGCATTCGCCATTTGCGAAAAGCCATTGATCGCCTGCGCAACGTTTTGCAGAAGAGCCGGCGTTTTCATCAGGACATCGCCGATCGTTTCGACGCCCCGGCCGGCTTCCCGCAAGCGGCCGAGAGGCGAGAGATTGGATTCCATCCATTCCTTCGCAACAGGCTCGGCGGCGACCCAGACGTTCAACGTGGGATCGAGATCGCGCGCGACGCCTTCGACGATGACCATACTCTTCTGCAACAGGATCAGCTCCGGCCGCGTCTGCATGTCGAAGACTTCGGTATAGGCGAAGAGCTGACCTAAAAGATCGGCCATAGAAATTTCTTCCGCCGTGCGGCCTTGAATGGGTTCGCCGATTGCGCGCATGGCTTGTGCGAATTCTTCGACGCTGTGATGCGGCGGGACGTAGCCCGCTTCGAAGTGGATGGCGGCGGCGCGGTAGTAATCGCGCGTGATAAGACCATGCAGAATTTCTGCTAGGAAGCGGCGTTCGGCCAGACCCAAGCGGCCCATGATGCCGAAGTCGACGGCAACGACCTTGCCGTTGGCATCGACGAACAAATTCCCCTGGTGCATGTCGGCATGAAAGAAGCCGTCGCGCATGGCGTGGCGGAGGAACGAGCGCAGGACAGTCATGCCGAGGGCGGCGGTATCGAAGCCTTTGGCCTTGAGAACTTCGCGTTGTGCGATCGGCGTGCCATCGATCCATTCGACCGTCAACACGCGTTTAGCCGTTCGCTTCCAGTCTATGTCTGGAACGCGGAAGCCTTCGTCTTCTTTGATGTTTGAGGCCATCTCGGAGATGGCCGCCGCTTCCAGGCGCAAATCCATCTCGAGATCGGTCGTGTGCTTCAGGTTGTCGACGACGGCTACCGGTTTCAAGCGGCGCGCGGGCGGATACATGCGCTCGATCATCCGCGCGGCGAAATAATAGCTGTCGAGGTCGCGATAGAAACGCTTCTCGATGTTCGGACGCAGGATCTTGACGGCGACGGCCTTCTTCACGCCGTTGTCGAGGACGTAGGCCTTATGGACCTGGGCGATCGACGCGGCAGCGACGGGCGGTCCGAATTCGATGAAATGATCTTCGAGCTTGCCGCCGAGTGCACGTTCGACGGCTTCGCGGGCTTCCGCCATCGAGAACGGTTCGGCTTTGTCCTGAAGCTGGCGCAGGTCGTCAGAGAGTTCGGGGCCGATGACATCGGCGCGGGTGGCGAGAAACTGCCCGAGCTTCATGTAGCTCGGACCGAGTTTCGCCAAGGCGGTCGCGACGCGGGCCGATTGCGGCTCGCCTTTGCGGAAGACCGACGCCACCAGCGTCACCGGCAAGGTGGCGATGCGCGCGAGTTTCAGCGGCAGCGGCACCGGCATGCCTTTGGGTACGAAGCGGACGCCATATTGCGCAAGCACAAAGCCGGCGCGCGCGAGACGTAGCGAGTTAAGAAGCGCTCCGGGCATGGCGGTGATTTCGTCGTCCTGAATTCTCTGGGGCGCGGGCCGTTGTTCCGCTCGGCTTCGGCACATTGCGCCGCAACCTCTTGGGGTCAAGTGTAGCCGCTCGGAGGGGTAAAAACGGTTAAGCTCAGACGGCATTCGAAACTGTGTCGCGGTTCCGGTTACCGCAGACGGGATGCCATACAACTCGCTGGCAAAAAAATAGCGCCCTGCGGATTGCCGCGGGCGCTATCTCCAACCAAATGCTCAGTTCGATCTATAGCTTGCAGAAGGTTGCGCGGCCGTGGCAGGTGACCATGCCGCCGTTCGGGCTGCAGCGATACTTTTTGTTGACCACTTTGTAGCCGGCGACTTGGCCGTTTGCCAGGAAGCCCGGCCAAAGACCCCAGCTGACGTTCTGGACCATTGTCTCCATGGCGAACCACTTCGCGGAGTCGGCAGACGTCGATGTGGCGACAGCGCCCTTCGTCATGCAGCCGGCGTTGGCCACGCCAGCGCCCAGCGAAACAAGCGCCGCAGCAGCAACGCCGATCAGTAGCTTCGATTTCATGAGTCCCACCTCCTCGAATAGAAGAAAATCATTCCTTCATCCCCGAAGGCGAAAGCTATGAATCGACGGTGTCAGCGTCAATTGAACTTACGCTGATGGGCAAAAAACGTGGTTCACGCTGTGGCCGATCAGATCTTCCAGCCGCCGTGAATTGCTGCGATCCCGCCGGTCAAATTGCGATAAGAAACGCGTGAGAAGCCGGCGCTGCGGATCATATCGGCGAATGCTTCCTGTTTCGGAAAGCGGCGGATGCTTTCGACAAGGTAGCGATAGGATTCGGAATCGCCCGCGGCCAACTGACCTAGACGCGGAATGACCTCGAATGAGTGGAAGTCGTAGGCGCGGTCGAGCAGCGGCACGCGGCATTCGGAAAATTCAAGGCACAGGAATCGTCCGCCGGGCTTCAGCACGCGGTAGGCTTCGGCGAGCGCCTTGTCGATGTGCGTCACATTGCGAATGCCGAACGCAATCGTATAGGCGTCGAAGTTCGCGTTTTCGAAGGGCAGCTGTTCGGCGTTGCCTTCGACGCAGGTGATGCGGCTATCGAGCCCTGCATCGGCGATGCGTCGGCGGCCGACGTCGAGCATCTCAGGACTGATGTCGCAGATGACGGCCGTGGCGTTCGGGCCTGAGTCCTTGGCGTAGCGAATGGCGATGTCGCCTGTGCCGCCCGCAACGTCCAGAAGCTTGAACGGCGTGGCGTTGCGCGGCGCGTTGAGCATCGTGATGAGTTCACGCTTCCAGAGGCGATGTAGTCCGCCGGACATCAAGTCGTTCATCAGGTCGTAGCGGTCGGCGACCGATGCAAAGACCTTGTTGACGAGTCCCTGGCGTTCGGCCTCGGGTACGGTGCGGAAGCCGAACGAGGCCGTGCTCTGGCTTGCGGTTTCTGAGTTCTGATCCATATCCGGGACCATAGCCGCTCGCCGATGGCCGCGCTATCGTCGACGCGTCTCATCGTCAATTTCAGGTGTCATTCCTCCTATGCCCGAACTCCCCGAGGTCGAAACCGTGCGGCGGGGGCTGGCGCCGGTCCTGGTCGGCAGCCGGGTCGCGCGGATTGACGCGCGAAGGCCGGATTTGCGCTTCCCGCTGCCCGAACGGTTCGGCGAGCGGCTGGCTGGGCAAGGCATTGTCGGGCTGGAGCGGCGCGCGAAATATCTGATCGCGACGCTGTCAGGCGGTGAGGATCTCGTCATGCATCTCGGCATGACCGGTCGGTTTTCCGTCGTCCATAAGGACTTCATCGACCGGCCCGGCGAGTACATTCACGAGACGGGGCCTGATCCGGCGCACGATCACGTCGTTCTGCATCTCTCTGACGGAACGCAGGTGATCTACAACGATCCCAGGCGGTTCGGATTTATGGTCATGATGTCGCACACGGAGCGGCCGCAGCACGCATTGTTTCGCAAGCTTGGAGCGGAGCCGCTTAGCGATGAGCTGACGGCGGACTATCTGGCTCGGCGAGCGCTGGGCAAGAAGGTCAATCTCAAAGCGTTTCTGATGGACCAGCACATCGTGGCGGGGCTCGGCAACATCTACGTGTCCGAGGCGCTATTTCAGGCGCACCTATCGCCAGATCGGGTTGCGGGAACTTTAGCGAACCGACGCGGTGGCATAGAGAAGACCGAGAGGCTCGTGGTTGCGATCAAGGATGTTCTGCAGCGGGCGATCCGAGCGGGCGGTTCAACGCTGCGCGATTATCGAAGTGCCGACGGCAAGAAAGGCGCGTTCCAGGAGCGGTTTGCCGTCTATGATCGCGAAAGCGCGGCGTGTCTCACGCCCGGCTGCGGCGGCGACGTTCGCCGCGCGGTGCATGCCGGGCGAGCGACGTTCTTTTGCCGCCGTTGCCAGCGTTGAGACGGCGTCAGCGCGCTGATGTCTTCTTTGTCGATGTCTCGGCGCACAACGCGGCGTTGGTTTTGATCAGGAAGACGTTGGTACACATCACGGCAAAGCCGCCGGCGAGGAACAGCTGGTTTGCGGCCCAGTCGCCCTTATGCGTGATGGCGAGCTTGCCCGAGGCAATCAACCAGACGAGGCCGATGCCGATCAACATCGCCTGATAGCCCGCGATTTTCGCCATGCGATCGAGCGCGGGTGACTGGGCGAACTTGTCGCTCGGATTGGCGAGACGCGTGAAGTAATAGGCGTAGGCTGCGGCGAAAATCATGCACGCCGTGCCGTATTCCCAGCCGTGTTGCCAGCGCACATGCGTGCCCAGATAGATCGCGTAGAACGCCAGTCCGCACCAGAAGAATGCCAACCCGATCAGGAAGACGTTGGCGCGCATGGCGTCGCGTGCTGACGAGGTGCCAGAGCGATTTTCGGAGCGTTGCCAGAACTGGGCGTTCGTTCGTAGTGCCGCCATCACCATGACGCCCGCGAAAACCGCAGCGGCGACGGCCGAGTCCGAGATTTTCATCAAGCGGCAGGCCAGATACATGGCGATGAGCGCTGCTGCGAGTGTCACTGCCAGCCAAGGCAGCGATGGGCGCAAGTTCATGTGGTCGGAAGCTCCCCCATTTTGACGGCGCGATGGTCTGGCTCAAGCTACATGCGCGAGCGTAGAGCGTCCAAGCTGATAGCCGCAACGGCGAGCGCGCCAAAGAAGAAGATGTTGCACCCCGCCCAATCGGCGTGCGTCGCGGCGCGTGGAAACTTGTGGTCCACGAATAGGCTGATGATGCCGGCGGCCATACCGATCACCTGAGCCTGGAGAAGAAGTCGTCCCATCTTTACCAGCATGGCGTCATCGCGACCGGCGGCACGATCGCGATCGAGTAACACGGCGAAGCCGATGGTGGCGATCGCAGCAAACAGGAAGCCGATGAAGAACTGCCACCACTCTGCCCAATGCTTGTCGATGACGAAGAGGTACGTGATCAGAATTGAGAGAGCGGCCCACGCCCAGACCAAGCTCAGGTATCGCGCCGTCGAGCTGGCGATCGCGCTGATCGGCGCTCCGGTCGTCCTCAGCTTCTGATGATCGCGGATGGCAATCAGAGTGAAGGCTATGCAGATGACCGCGACGGCCGTTAGCTGCAGGCCCGGCTGTTCTGCGGCAGCGGCCAACACAGTCGCGCAAACCGTTGCCGCGACAGAAAACAGCCAACCGGTCATAGACAACATTCTCTGGCGGCCTCCGAATTCTAGTGCATGTGGGTTGGGATGGGCTTAGCGCAAACGGCGGCACAAAGCGCTGCGACCGGCCGTCGATACCGGGTTTTATGACGGATTCGTGCTTTTCCGGGTGCGCTTCATTGACCGGCAGCCGTTAGGCAGGTATATCCCCCGCAAACCGCGCCTGGAGCGAAAATCCCGGGCCGACGATCAATATCTTCAACCCATTGCCGCGCTTAGCATTTTGCGAATGCGACGGCGCATTCGCAGCAACGTAAGGACACCCTATGGCAAATACGTCGTCGGCAAAGAAAGCCACGCGCCAGATGATCCGCCGCACTGAAGTCAACAAGTCGCGCCGCTCGCGCGTCAAGTCCGAGGTGCGCTCGGTGGAGGAAGCTATCAAGTCGGGCGACCAAGCTAAGGCGCTTGCGGCGCTTTCGGCGGCCGAACCGCTGCTCGTGCGCACAGCTCAGAAGGGCGTCATGCACAAGAAGACCGCTGCTCGGAAGGTTTCCAGGCTCGCTCAGCGTGTCAAGGCCATGAGCGCATAACGCACTTGTGAATAAGGGGAGCCAATTTTTCTCCCTGTTGCATATTCGCTACGGTAAAGAGCGGGTCCGCCATCGGGCCCGCTGTTTTTTTAACGTCATTAACCCTCGTGAATCCGGCCCATTGGACGGGATATTCTGAGGCCGGACGGATTTGCTGTCGCTTCCATGAAGACTCGGCCGGCAAGAGAAAATGACGTCTGGGTGACGGTCGTGGCCGCTATGCAACCCTGGCTGGTCGACGGGAAAAAATGTGAATAGAGTCAGGCGGCTTATGCACAGAGGTTGCGATGTGACTCGCGTTTTCACCAACACCTGTGGACAACTTTTGGTACCCCTCGGTCGCGCTAATGGCTGCGCTGGGGTGCTTGTCGAAAAGAAGGTTAAGGGATAGTAAATTTGTAGTGGATGGCAGCGGGGTAAAGCGGTCGTTCGCACTGGTAAGTTCGGCGAGCGTAGCATTCGGGTCGATCAAGCTTTGATGACCCTGACTGTATCGCCAAATAGATAAAGACCTGCGTTTCAACTTGGGCGTTGCTTCGGCTAGCTCAAGAATAGCTGAGTATTCTCGGAATTTGGCTGGGGATATTATCGCGGGTCTTTATCAGTACTTGTGTAGGGCGTGAGGGGAACTCGTGGAAAAAGTTGGGGCTTCCGGCGTCGAGGACGTTTCCGTCCTCGAAACATGGAAGCGTCTCGAAGCCGATCCGAAGGCTGTGCTTGTTGATGTTCGGACGCGTGCCGAATGGGCGTTTGTGGGTGTACCAGACCTCTCAAATATCAACAGGGACGTCATGCTGATCGAATGGCAGACCTTTCCCGACAGCCGGATCGCTCCGGACTTTATTGACCGATTGACTGCGGCGTTGTCCGCCAAGGGAGTCGAGAAGGATACTGAGATCTTTTTTATCTGCCGATCGGGCGGGCGCAGCCGGATGGCTGCCGAGGCAATCGCCGGAGCGGGATATTCGAAGTGTCGAAATGTCATGGAGGGCTTTGAGGGACCGTTAGACGCTGCCCAACACCGTAGCCAAATCGCAGGCTGGAAATTCGCCGGTCTGGACTGGCTGCAAGGGTAGCAAGACTTCACAGGGAAGGCACGGCACCGGAAGGCAGAGGGTAATGCCGGACGGTGATGAGGGGGGACGCTTTCAGGCGTCCCGCGTTATCAGCGGGAGTAAAATCACTATGCAGGCAGCACAAAAGGCAGAGTCTCAAGGTGCAGGTAATGAGCACAGCGCCGAGACGCCGACGGCGGCGGTAGAGGGCCGCGGCCATAAGGTTCGCGCCATGCTCAAGGTTCAACTCGGAGACGAGGTTTATTCGAGCTGGTTTAAGAGCCTGGAATTCGAAAGCTTCGATGGGCGGATCGTCAAGGTTTCGGTGCCGGTCAAGTTTGTGCGCAACTGGATTCAAGAACACTATTCGGAGCACTTGCTGCGCTGCTCGCGCGTTGAATTCGCAACGGCCGAGCGCGTTGAAGTTGTCTGGCGGCAGCCCGGTGTGGCTCCGCAGCGGCCGGCAGATGCTCGTATCGGGGACGCCGCGCACACCAGCGCCGCTGCTCCAGCGCCTGTGGCGCACGTCGAGACGCCGCGTCCGGCAGCACCAATGCGCGCTCCGGTTCTGCCGGTTCAACGGACGTCTGTAGGCGGGCTTGAAGGTTCGCCGCTCGATCCGCGCTATACGTTTGAAAGCTTCGTGGTGGGCGCGTCGAACCGGATGGCTCATGCGGGTGCCACTCAGGTCGCCGAAACCGTTCTGACGGGTGCTCCCGGCTACAACCCGCTCTACATCCATTCGGCGGTCGGTCTCGGCAAGAGCCACCTTCTCCACGCCATTGCTTGGGAAGTGAAGAAGCGGGCACCGAATGCGCAGGTGCTGTATCTCACGGCCGAACGCTTCCGCTATCAGTTCGTCGAAGCGCTGCGGTCGTCCGATCCGCTGGCCTTCAAGGAGCGGTTCCGCAACATCAACATGTTGCTGATCGACGACCTCGAATTCCTGCAGGGTGAGCGGACCGAGCAAGAGTTCGACCACATCATCAATGCGCTGCTCGACGGCGGTAAGCAGGTCGTCGTTGCCTCGGCGCGGGCGCCGAACCAGATCGAGCGTTTGAACGAGCGCATGCGGTCGCGGCTGCAGCGTGGTCTGGTTACCGAGCTTCAGTCTCTCGATCACGAGCTTCGTCTCAAAGTGCTGGAGAAGCGCTTGGCCGAGAAAAAGGCGGCCGACATGTCGTTCTCGCTGTCACGCGACGTCGTCGACCTCCTGGCGCTGCGCCTGACGGAGAATGGCCGCGAGCTCGAAGGGGCGGTCACCCGCCTTTACGCGACGTGGCAATATATGCGCACGCCGATCACGCTCGATATCGCCGAGACGGTCATTCGCGACCTCGTGCAGAACCTTGAGCCGCGCCGGATCAAGATCGAGGATATCCTGCGGATCATTTCCCGGCATTACGGCGTGTCGAAGGGCGATCTACTGTCTCAGCGCCGTCATCGTTCCGTCGTCTGGCCGCGCCAGATCGGCATGTACCTTGCCAAGCATCTGACGGCGCGATCGCTGCCGGAGATCGGGCGCCGGTTCGGCGGTCGCGATCACACGACCGTTTTGCACGCGATCCGCAAGATCGAGGGCGAAATCAGCAAGAATCCGAACCTCGGAGACGAGCTTGAGGAGCTGAAACGGCTTCTCAACCACTGACCGCAACTTCACCCCTTGCGGCCTGATGCGACGCGGGGCCGGCATTTCATCCCCCTGGAGTGCCGGCCTTGCCGCGTATGGGACAAGCCCGTAATCCGCGATATCACGCGGATTGTGCGCTGACCCATACATCTTACTTGAAAAACTAGCTTCTTTCGGGTCTGATCCGGCTCCACGGGCGATTCCGCCCAGCGGCGCGGTGCGCCAAATTCGTTCTTTTGCGTGAGATGCTGCGGCGGGCTTCGACCGCGCTTCCATGCACACTTCCATAGCTGAGGATAAATATGCGTCTCGAGATCGAACGTGGGGAACTCTTGAAGGCGCTCAGCCACGTCACAAGCGTCGTCGAACGGCGGACGACAATCCCGATCTTGTCGAACATCATGCTCAAGGCCGCGGGTGACGCGCTGATGTTCAAGGCGACGGATCTCGAACGCGAGGTAAGCGAGAGCGTCGGCGCCAAGGTTTCGGCGCCCGGTACGTTGACGGTTCCGGCGCACGTGCTGCACGACATCGTGCGCAAGTTGCCGGATGGCGCCGAGATCGAGATCAAGCGCGATGGCGACAAAGAGCGTTTGACCATCACGTCGGGGCATTCGCGTTTCAGCCTGCAGACACTGTCGGCCGACGATTTCCCGGATCTCGCGGTCGGCGAGATCGGGCACGAGTTCACGATGGAAGCCGGTGACCTGAAGCGGCTCATCGACAAGACGCGCTTTGCGATCTCGACGGAAGAGACGCGCTACTATCTCAACGGCATCTATCTGCATACGGCCGAGACGGGCGGCACGAAAACGCTGCGTGCTGTGGCGACGGACGGACATCGCCTGGCGCAGGTGGAGCTGCCGCTGCCGAAGGGTGCCGAAGGCATGCCGGGTGTCATCATTCCGCGTAAGACGGTGCATGAACTTGCACGTCTGCTTGAAGATTCGAGTGCGAAAGTGAAAGTCGGCGTCTCGCAGACCAAGGTCAAGTTCGAGATCGGCACGGTCGTGCTGACGTCGAAGCTGATCGACGGCACCTTCCCCGATTACGGCCGCGTCATTCCGCACAACAACGACAAGGAAATGAAAGTCCCGAACGCGTCGTTCAAGAGTGCAGTCGATCGCGTGTCGACGATCGCGAGCGAGCGCGGGCGTGCGGTGAAGCTCAACGTCGGCAAGGACAAGCTGATCCTGACGGTGAACAATCCGGAAGGCGGCAGCGCAACGGAAGAAATTCCGGTCGGATACAGCGCTGGGCCGTTGGAGATCGGTTTCAATGCGCGCTATCTGCTCGACATTGCAGATCAGCTCGAAGGCGAGGACGCGCGCTTCCTGCTCGCAGACGCCGGCTCGCCGACGATGGTGCGCGACAGCAGCGACGCCAGTGCGCTGTACGTTCTCATGCCGATGCGGGTTTGATGGGAATTTGAAACTCTAATGGGCGGTTGGGACCGATGGCGGCGATATACTGCCCCTACATCGATGAGGAAATTGGCCCTGATGATTCTACACAAGATCATATCATAGCGAAATCGTTTGGTGGTGTTGATGCTTTGTCGATACCGTCGTCGTTCGCTAATTTGAAAATCGGCAGTGAGATCGAGGGCAGGCTGTGTCAGGACTTCTTTCTGGCTCACGCGCGGATAGGAGCAGACGCTCGCGGAAATAGCGGCCTCACTCCCAAGTACGTTGTGAAATCGGCACCCGAGACTAAGTCTGAAAAGATACTTCGCGTGGAATTTTCGCCCCACACACTGGGCCTTTGGGACCCCATCGCGAAGACTAATGCCGTTGATGTTACAGGCTTCCGATATACGGTGGAGGTTCAGCAACAGCGCTTCATTCACGAACGCGCGCGAATGCTTGCAAAGATAGCTCTGGGCTACTCCACGTATAGATGGGGTTCTGGGTTCCGTGCGCATGCTGCGCATGCCGATTTGCGAAAAGTGCTTTGGAGCCAGAGTCTGAAAGAATTTGATCCTGGGTTTGCCGTTACGTTAGATGTACCGCTCTTTAGGATCGTCCGAGGAGATACTAGGGCGTCTGCGATCGAGGGCCTTTGCAAGAGTGTCGGCCGGCGATCATGCATTGGCGTAATGCCTCAAAATGGCCGTTTGAACATTTTTGCGGGCTTGCTCGGTCAGTATATCGGCTCAATAGGGTTCGATTGCGACGTTGATGGCATATGGGAAGAGCCAGAAAACAACTATGGGAGCTTCCTCTTTATTTGGGAAGATCTCCCGGTCGCCATTGGACTTCGCGAAGCCTTTGAAAGGATGCTCTATTGCATTCGTAATCGATCTCATTGGCAGCTACACAAACCCTCTGATCTCGCCCAATTCGTTGCCGCGGCGCGGTCCGGAGGGTGGATAGATCGCTAGTCGCATTTAATAAAAATGAAATCCGACTCTAACGCCCTCTGGGTCGAGCGTCTGCAGCTCACGAACTTTCGCAGCTACGCGTCGGCGAGCGTGACGACGGATGCCGGTCCGCAGCTGATCGTCGGCGCGAACGGGTCGGGCAAGACCAATCTTCTCGAAGCGTTATCGCTGCTGTCGCCGGGGCAGGGGTTGCGCCGCGTACCTTTCGTCGATCTGGCGCGGGCTTCGGGCGACGGCGGGTTTGCGGTAGCTGCGCGGGCGCATACGCTTGCCGGACCTGCCGATATTGGTACGGGCTTAGCTCCTGGCGCAAACGCGCGCGGCGAGCGCACGGGCCGCATCGTGCGGATCGATGGTACCGCGCAATCGGGCTCGGGCGTTCTCGCCGATTATCTCGAAATCGTGTGGGTGACGCCGGCGATGGACGGTCTCTTTACCGGCGCGGCGTCAGAGCGGCGACGGTTTCTCGACCGTTTGATCCTGTGTTTCGACCACGGCTACCGGACGATCGCAGGGCGTTTCGAACGGGCGATGACGAGCCGCAACCGATTGCTCGCCGATGGCGTGCGCGACAACGCACAGCTCGCAGGCTTCGAGCAGGTGATGGCCGAGACGGGAATTGCGGTTGCGGCGGCGCGGCTCGAAGCGGTTGCCGCCATGCGTGCAATTGTCGAGAAGCGGCGCGAGCGCGATCCGAACTCGGCGTTTCCTTGGTCCGCGTTTCGGCTCGAAGGCACGATCGAAGATGATCTGAGCCGCATGTCGGCGGTCGAGGCCGAAGATTTGTATGCCAAGACATTGCGAGATACGCGCGAACGCGATCGCGGCGCGGGGCGGACGCTCGATGGGCCGCATCGGTCAGATCTCATCGTCGAGCACGGTCCCAAGTCACTCGAAGCGCGGCACTCCTCGACGGGGGAGCAGAAGGCGCTGCTGCTTGGCCTCGTTCTGGCGCACGCCGAGCTTTTGACGGAGCGGCAGGAAGGCGCGGCGCCGATCCTGTTGCTCGATGAAATCACGGCGCACTTGGACGTTCACCGCAGGGCTGCGCTTTTCGATGAAATCCTGCGCCTTGGAGCGCAAGCCTGGATGACGGGAACCGACGCGGAAGCCTTTTCCGCGCTGGCCGGAAAGGCCCGATTCTGGGGTGTGAACGAGGGAAAAATCGAGGCCCTTGCGTAAGGACTTCAAGAGGGACAAACGGCCACATCCAAAACACTGAAAAACAAAGGTTTTTTGGTTTCAAATTCTGTCGATTTCGTGCGCATTCCCAAGGCGATTTGTGCTATAGAAAACGATCGAATATCCGCCCGCTGAGAAAGCCAAGAAATGACCGCTCAACCGCTGAAAAAAACGCCTGAGGCCGAGGATTACGGCGAAGACAGCATCAAGATGCTGAAGGGGCTCGATGCGGTTCGAAAACGCCCCGGCATGTACATCGGCGACACCGACGATGGGTCGGGTCTGCATCACATGATTTACGAGGTTGTCGACAACGGGATCGACGAGGTTCTCGCCGGTCACGCGAAGTCGTGCATGGTGACGCTGAACCCTGACGGCTCGTGCACCGTGCGCGACGACGGTCGCGGTATCCCGACCGGCATCAAGCGCGACGACGATCAGGATCCGAAGCGCTCGGCTGCCGAGATCGTTTTCACGGAGCTGCACGCGGGCGGCAAGTTCGACCAGAACTCGTACAAGGTGTCGGGCGGTCTGCACGGCGTCGGCGTGTCGGTCGTCAACGCGCTCTCGTCGTGGCTCAAGTGCCGGATCTGGCGCGAAGGCAAAGAGCACTTCATCGAATTTCACAACGGCAATGCCGTTGCGCCGCTGAAGGTCATCGGTGACGCGGGCGAGGAACGGGGCACGGAAGTGTCGTTCCTGCCGAGCACCGAGACGTTCCACAACGTGACGGAATTCGATTTCGCCACGCTCGAGCATCGCCTGCGTGAGCTTGCATTTCTCAACTCCGGTGCAAAGATCGTTTTGACCGACGCGCGCCACGCCGACGTCAAGCGCGAAGAATTTCTCTATACAGGCGGTACAGCGGCGTTCGTGCGTTATCTCGATCGTTCGAAAACATCGGCGATCGGCGATCCGATCATGATCGAAGGCGAAAAGGACGGCATTACCGTCGAAGCTGCGTTGTGGTGGAACGACACCTATCACGAGACGGTGCTCTGCTTCACAAACAACATTCCGCAGCGCGATGGCGGCACGCACTTGGCCGGTTTTCGTGGTGCGCTGACGCGTATCGTCAATAAGTACGCCGAAGAAACAGGCCTTGCAAAAAAGGAAAAGGTCGCGATTTCGGGCGACGACGCGCGCGAAGGTTTGACGTGCGTACTCTCCGTGAAAGTGCCCGATCCGAAGTTTTCTTCGCAAACGAAAGACAAGCTCGTTTCGTCGGAAGTTCGCCCGGTCGTCGAGTCGATGGTCGGCGATCAGCTCGGCGCCTGGTTTGAAGAACATCCGAAAGAAGCAAAAGTCATCGTCGGCAAGATCGTCGAGGCGGCGCTGGCGCGCGAAGCGGCGCGCAAGGCTCGCGATCTGACGCGCCGTAAGGGCGCGCTCGATGGCTTGCGTCTGCCGGGCGGCTTGGCGGAATGCCAGGATCGAGACGCGTCGAAGACCGAGCTTTTCATCGTCGAGGGTGACTCGGCAGGCGGTTCGGCGAAACAGGGCCGTAAGCGCGAGTTCCAGGCGGTGCTGCCGATCCGAGGTAAGATCTTGAACGTCGAGCGCGCGCGCACCGACAAGATGCTGTCGTCTGAGCAGGTGACGAACATCATCGGCGCGCTGGGCACCGGCATTGGCCGCGACGAGTTCAAGCTCGACAAGCTGCGCTATCACAAGGTCATCATCATGACCGACGCCGACGTCGACGGCGCGCACATTCGCACCCTGCTGCTGACGTTCTTCTACCGGCAGATGCCGGAGCTCGTCGACAAGGGGCACGTCTACATCGCGCAGCCGCCGCTCTACAAAGTGGCGAAGGGCAAGGCGCATTCGTATCTGAAGGATCAGCGGGCGCTGGAAGATTATCTGATCGATCAGGGCTTGTCTGATGCGGTGCTCGTCACGGGCGACGGTACGGAGCGCGCCGGTCGCGATTTGCGCGATATCGTCGAGCAAGCGCGGCAGATCGCAGGCGGCATCAATGGTTTGCATTCCCGCTACAACCGGAATGTCGTCGAGCAGGGCGCGATCGGCGGCGTATTCGATGCCTCGATCCTGAGTAATCCGTCGTCCGAAAAGGCGGCGGCGATTGCCGAGCGCATCGCGAAACGTCTCGATTCCGTTTCGGAAGAAATGGAGACGGGCTGGGAAGGCCGCTACGGCAACGACGGCTACATCTTCAAGCGCGAGGTTCGTGGCGTGACGGAAGTCCACGTGCTTGATCGGGCACTGCTTGGTTCGCTCGATGCGCGGCGTCTTAACGACCGGCATGCGCATCTCGTCGAAGTCTATGACACGCCGGCGAAGCTCAAGCGCAAGGACAAGACGGATGTCATCACCGGGCCGCGCTCGCTGCTCGATGCCGTCTACGAGACGGGCCGCAAGGGGCTCGACCTGCAGCGCTATAAAGGTCTGGGCGAGATGAACCCCGAGCAGCTGTGGGAGACGACGCTCGATCCGGAAGTTCGCACTCTGCTGCAGGTAAAGGTGGGCGACCTCGCGGAAGCCGACGAGATTTTCGCCAAGCTGATGGGTGACGTCGTGGAGCCGCGCCGTGACTTCATCCAGGAAAACGCGCTCAACGTGTCGAACCTGGACGTGTGAGCGGATGCGTCGATCGCTCGTGTCGGCTGGAACGTTCGGGTTTCTCGTACTGGTTTCTATCTGCAGTGTTTCCGCTTCGGCGGAGACCTATGGGCCGTTTTTCTACCGTATCGGCGTGCCGGAAAGTTACGTGGGTTTTGCAACGTCACTTTCCCTGGACGGTTCGAATTTGGTCGTTGAGAACTGCATTCAAGTTGTCTTTCCGGGGAAGCGGCAATGTTCTTCGCAAACCTTCCGGCAGGGTGAGTTTTCACTGACCGACGATACCGTTGAATATGTCAGCGGCAATATCGAGAAAGTTGATCGCAAATCTCGCCTATTCATGATCGAAGACAAACACGATCATCACGAAATCGTTCGAAACGTAGGCGAACGCTTCGAGGGTTGGGAGACAGCGCCGGCAAATTGGCTGGCACGCTGATAGCGTGCGGCCGTTGACGCCGGCATTGCCGTTTCTGGCAAAACGGTGCTGCTCAATCGAGCACGCTATAGGTGGTTTCAATCGTGCGCCGTCCGTAGCGGCCCGCGTGCTTATCGGCATGCCGCTTCAGCAGCGCGATGTTCTTCAAATTCGATTTGTACGCGACGTCAAACACGTCGCCGACAAGGGGGATGGCCCCGACACAGGTGTCGAGCGTCGTATTCAATGCCATGCGTGCAATCAGCCAGCGTGGCGCCCCCAGGCGGCGGGCCTCCCAAATGATGTAGCTGGATATGATGCCGGAGATCGCGTCGCCAACGACCGGAACGAGGCCGAGCACTGCATCAATGCCCATCACGATGTTCGTGCCGGGAATGCGCACGGCGCTGTCGAGCACTTTCGCGAGCGTTTCGATGCGTGCGAAGCTTTCCTCGAACTCTCCGGGTCCGAGCGTGCTCGTGGACGTGGGGGCAAAGGGGTCTTGCCGGAGCTTTTCGAACGCGAAGGACATTGGCAGGGCGTTTCCCGATCGTTGGTCTGCACACCGAGAACGCGATGTAGGAACGACGAGTTCCGTTGCAAGATCTGCGATCAAGATTGAAGCTCAGAAACGCTGCAAGACGACGATCGTTGGCTCAAACCCGCTTGCGGCCGGGAAGCGCATGGGTTTCCGTGCCGGCTTTCTTCGCGGCGCCTTGGAGTTCGGAGCGGAATTCATCGCGTTTTTCGTGGATCGACGCGATGACGAGGCCGGTTGGAATGCCGAGGCCGACGAGCGCTGATTCTGACAGCTGAAGGCTCGCTTCGATCGTCTCCGGCACGGCATCGTTGACGCCGATGTCGTAGAGGTGGCGGGCGTGGCCTGCGTCCTTGGCGCGCGAGACGATAAGAAGGTTCGGATGGCGCGTTCGCAGCGCTTTCACGATGGCGTCGATCTCGGTCTGCGTGTGGATGGTGATGATTGCAGTCTTCGCGGTGTCGAGACCGCAATGCTCAAGGAACTCGACGTTGCGGACATCACCGAAATAGACGGGCTTGCCTTCGCGCCGGGCGTTTGCAACGAGACCTGGCGCGCGATCGACCGCGATATAGCTGATTTTGTGTCTGGCCAGCAGTTCGCCGATCAGCTGACCGACGCGGCCATAGCCAACGACGAGGGCCTTGATATTACCCTCGCCAGCCGGTGTCGCGGTCAGGGCCGGGTCGACGATCGCAGGCGGCGCATTGCGCTTCGCCAGCCAGCGTCCGAGCTTGGCGCAGGCGGGGATGAGCGCCATCGTCAGCGAGACAGACGTCAGCAGGATGCTCGTCAATTCGCGGCTGACCAGATGCGAGTCGAGCGCCAGCGTGAGGATCACGAACGCGAATTCGCCGCCGGGCGCCAGCAGCGCAGCGGTTTCGAGGGCCGCGCCGCGTGCAACACCGAAGAGACGCGAGAGGCCGTAGATGATGACGGCTTGCAGGGTCAGGAGTCCTGCGGTTGCGGCAAAAATGGCTCCGGGCGCGGCGACCATGGCTTTCAGATCGAGTTGCGAGCCGACCGAAAAAAAGAAAACGCCGAGCAGCAGCGATTTGATCGGCTCGACCGTCGTCTGCACTGCACGGCGATATTCGGTTTCAGCTATCAGCAAGCCGGCGACGAAGGCGCCGAGTGCGAGAGAGAGACCTGCCGCGGCCGTGACGAACGCGGTGCTAACAGCCACGAAAAGCGTCGTTGCGATGAACAGGTCTTCGTTGTGCGTTTGAGCGACAACGCGGAACAGCGGCTGCAGCACGTAGCGGCCGACGCCGACAATTGCGACGAGCGCCGCTGCGGCCTGCAGCACGGCCATGACGATGCCGATGAAAAGAGAACCTTTATTGCCGGGCTCCAGGATGCTGATCAGGATCAGGATCGGAACGACGGCAAGATCCTGGAACAGCAGGATCGAAAAGCTTGTTCGCCCGACGGAGGTCGCAAGCCGCTTCTGGTTCGCCAGCATTTCGATGACGATCGCGGTCGATGACAGGCACAGCGCGGCGCCGATGACGAGGGCGATGACCGGCGGCTGCCCCAGCAGGTACGCGACAAGTCCGATTAGGACTGCCGAAACAACAACTTGCGACGCGCCCAGGCCGAAGACCAGACGGCGCATCGTTGAAAGGCGTTCAAAAGATAGTTCAAGGCCGATGATGAAGAGCAGAAAGACGACGCCCCATTCGGCGAATTTTGCCAGCCGTTCAGGGTCAGTGATCGTCAGCCAGTTGAGGTGAGGAATGTAGGGGGCCAGCGCGCCGAGGCCGCCGGGACTGAGAAACGCGCCAGAGAGGAGAAAAGCCAGAACGGTACTGACGCCATAGCGATGCAACAACGGCACGACCACGCCAGCCGTACCCAAAACCAGAAGCGCATCTTTGTAGTTCGCCAGATTACCAGCAGCCGACATCACCTCTCCTTAAAAGTTCTTAAGAGTATGACGTCCGGGAATGGCTTGCGCCACTGGGCATTTCGCTCGCTCGTCCGTATGCGGAAATTTAGCGTGCCTACAACTTGGCCTTCCGCGTTCGGATGTTTCGACATCGCGATCTCGCGATCAGCGAACTTAACGCGGCTTTAGCCAACCCTTGGTAACAGTTTCACAGACTATCTGCTTCGGATTGGGGCCACCGACGCAGTGCTGGGGAGGGGGCTCCGCGTTCGAAGGAATTGAAAGTGTTGCGGGCTATCGCAGCAGCCCTGAGTTTTGTGTCGTGGCTGGTCCGCAGGATTCTGTTTGGACCGCGGCGCACGCCTGCCGTGGCTCCGGAGCCGACGCTTCCTGGGTCGTTTCAGTCCGTTGCGACGCGCGCGTTCGGTGTGGGCGAGACCGACAAGCCTGCTCAGACCACGCAGGATGTTTCCCGTCCGAAAAAGAATCGGTTCCGCCGGCTGACGCTGAAATACCGCGTTGCGATTGGTGGTGCCGTTCTTGGTACCGGTCTGCTGATGCTGACCTTCGCGTTCATGATGGTCTACTACACCGTTGTTTTTCCGGATCCGTTGGCGCTGCGTGTGTCCGGCCATGCGCCGCTCATCCGGATCTTGGCGCGAGATGGGACAGTTCTCGCTGTGCGTGGTGCGCCGCATGAATATGTTCCGCTCGATAAAATGGCCAAAGCGTTGCCCGCTGCTGTGGTTGCGACGGAAGATAGGCGCTTCTTCGATCATTACGGTGTCGATCCGGCCGGTATGCTGCGAGCGATGTTTGCGAACATGCGGGCAGGGCGGTTCGCGCAGGGCGGCTCGACGCTGACGCAGCAGCTCGCGAAGAACTTGTTTCTGACGCAAGACCGGACAATGTCGCGCAAGATTGCCGAGCTTGGCTTGGCGCTATGGCTCGAAGTTCGTCTGACGAAGTCGGAAATCCTCGAACTCTATTTGAACCAGGTCTATTTCGGCAGCGGCGCCTATGGCGTCGAGGCGGCGAGCGAGCGGTATTTCAACAAGCCCGCAAGCGAACTGACGATCCCGCAAGCAGCGATGATTGTCGGGCTTCTCAAGGCGCCATCGAAATATTCGCCGGCGGCGAGCCCCGGAGCTGCGCGCGCGCGGGCGCGTGTCGTCATTGCGAAGATGTTCGAGGCCGGCTTCATCTCAGAAGCGCAGGAGACGCAAGCGCTGGCGCAGACGCTTGTGTTCAACGAGCAGAAGATCGAGCAGACGGCCGCGGACGCCGGCTATGTCGTCGATTATGTTCTGGATCAGCTACCGGCTGCGATCAGCGAGGACGAGCAAGCCGATCTCATCGTCGAGACGACGGTCGATAGAAAGCTGCAGCAGCGCGCGCAAGAGATTGTTGCGGATACGCTCGCGCGGAAAGGCGAAGCTTACGGCGCAACCCAAGCCGCGATGACGCTGCTTGATGGCAGCGGCGGCATGCGTGTGATGGTCGGCGGTCGCGACTATGCCGATAGCCAATTCAATCGCGTGATTAAAGGCAAGCGCCAGCCGGGGTCGTCGTTCAAACCGTTCATCTATCTCGCTGCGCTCAACAAGGGCATGACGCCGGATACGATCATCAACGACGCGCCGATCAGCATCGGGGGCTGGTCGCCGAAGAACGACGACGGGAAATACGCGGGACCTATTCCCATCCGGCGCGCGATCGCGCAGTCGATCAACACGGTCGCGGTGCGGCTCAATCAGGCAATCGGGCGCGGCACCGCTGTCGATCTGGCGCAGCGGCTCGGTATCAAATCCGAGCTGCATGATGGCCCCTCGCTCGCGCTCGGGACATCGGAAGTCACGCTGCTCGAAATGGCGGGCGCTTACGCGGCATTCTCGAATGGCGGATATCCCGTCACACCGCATGTCATCACACGCATCACGACGAGCCGCGGCCGTGTGCTCTATGAATACGAACCGCCGCAGAACGCGCGCATTCCGGAAGCTGATCGGATCGGCGCGCTGAACGACATCCTGAATGCGGCTGTCGATTATGGCACAGGACGGCGCGCGGCGCTTACCGATCGTCCGGCGGCAGGTAAGACGGGCACGACACAGGATTTCCGCGATGCCTGGTTCATGGGATATACGGCGCAGTTCGCGGCTGGTGTCTGGGTCGGCAACGACAACGGCAAATCGATGAACCGCGCGACCGGCGGCAGCCTGCCGGCGGAGATCTGGCGGCAGGTTATGCGGATCGCCGACGAAGGTGTGCCGCCGCTGCTGTTGCCCGGAACCGTCGTTGCCAATCCGCAGGTCGAGGCGGCGACATGGGGTGGGCTCGCAAACCGGCTGCCGCGGGTGGTCGAAGCGCCGGAAATTCTGCCGTGGCAGCGTCGTCCGGGCGTCGTGCCACAGCCTTACACGGCGGTTTCGGCGTCTCCTGTTGTGCCAAGTGCGTCGCACCCGGCGAACAGCATCGGCGAGGATTTCATCGAGAAAGCCTTGGCGACGTCGCAGGCGAACGACAGCCATACCGCGCAGGCTGCGGCGCCCGGCTCACCGACACCGCACAGCGGCGCCTCTGGGTTCAGCAACTGGTGGTGAAGCTGCGATGCCCTGTCAGTGTCCGCGGCAGCGGGCAGGGCCGTAGCGGTGAAGGTCGGGACCGAGCACCTGCAACCATTGCTTGGCGCTTTCAAAGTCCGGACAGATCTTTTTGACGAGCGCCCAGAAGCGCGGGCCGTGATTCATTTCGACGAGGTGGGCCACCTCGTGGGCAGCGACGTAGTCGAGAACGAACGAAGGCGCGAGGATCAGGCGCCACGAGAACGACAGTGCGCCCGTCGTCGAACAGGAGCCCCAGCGGCTTGTCTGATCGCGGATTGCGATGCGTTTGACTTGGAGCGACAGCGGACGCGTGTGGTTTTCGACGCTCGCAGTCAGATCGCGCTTGGCTTCTTCGAAGAGCCAGCGTGTCAGCCGATTGGGGGCTAGGTCTTCGTCGCCTGGAACGATGATCGAAGGACGCGCGCCACGCTTGTCAATGGCGATGATGCGTGAGGTCTTTTGGCCTGAGAACGTAATGGTGTGAGGGACGCCGCGCAGCGGCATCGCGGCAGCGTGCTCGAACGGCACATGGTTCGGTAAGCTGTCGAGGCGGGCGCGAACCCAGTCGATGTGGCGATTGAGGAATGTGCCAGCTTCGTCGAGATCGCATTGTAGTGGCAGCGTGACGATCACGGCGCGGCGCGTACGGCTCACTCGGAGCGTGAGGCGCCGGGCGCCGGGATGACGACGCACTTCCAACTGCGCACCGATGTCTTCGAGGCGGACGGATCGTGTTTTGGAACTTAAGTCGATGGCGCGCCGTCCGTTCATGATCCCCATGCGCTCTGCCCCCTAAAGCCGACGCGCATCCAAGTGATGCAACGAAGTGCCGATCGCGAATGATCGATCAATACAGCACGATGATGACCTATCAAGGTTCTCGTCGTCGCTCCAGAAGCAATGTCACACGGATGTTCCAGCATGTGAAAGTGTGGCCTGCCGGTCTCAGGAACGAATCGCCGCTTGTTCACTGAGGAAGTGCCCTATCCAAGGAAGCGACAAGCTGATCAACATCGTTCGTATGCGGGATCGGCGCGAGCAGTTTTCCATCTTTCCCCATCAAATAAAAGATCGCGGAGTGATCGATGGTGTAGCTCTTGGGATCCTTTTCATCAGCGACTTTCTGATAATAGACGCGATAAGCCTTGGCCGTCGCTGCAATTTCGCTTTCTGTTCCGGTGAGACCAACAAGACGCGGACTGAACGCTTTTACATAAGTCGCCATTTTCTCGGGCGTGTCCTGCGCGGGGTCGAGGGTGATGAAAATCGGCACGATGTCGTCGGCGCGTTTGCCGAGCTTGTCGAGTGCGGCCGACATCACTTGCAGGCCCGCTGGGCAGATGTCCGGGCAGTTCGTGTAACCGAAGAACACCAGCATGTAGCGGCCGAGGTAGTCCTTGTCGGTCACGCGTTTGCCGGTGTTGTCAATCAGACTGAACGGCCCGCCGACTGACGGGCGGCCAGTAGCCGCCGTCTGACCGTCGACCGTCGAACTCGGACCTCTGAGTGCGATAAAGCCGAATGCCATACCGGTCAGCAGGCCGGCAAAGGCGAGAGCTATCGTCGTACGATTCATAACCTTGATGTCTCCAACTTGCATTGGCTAGAAATGTTGTCGGGCGCGGAAGTGCCCTTGACGATCGGGCGGCCCTTCGCTCGCAGCCCTGTGAATGAAGGTCTCGATATGCCCGTTGCGATTACCGCCTTTTACTCCGGCATCCTGGCTCTCATAATCGTTGCGATGGGCATCAACGTTACGGTGCACCGGTTCCGATACGGTGTGATGCTCGGCGATGGCGGACAGAGCACGCTCATGCGCATGGTCCGCATCCACGGTAACACTGTCGAAAACATTCCCCTCTGTGCGCTGCTCATGGGTCTCTATGAACTCAACGGCGGCGACAAGATGGTGCTGCATGCAGCAGGCATCGCTCTCATCGCGGGTCGGCTACTTTTCGCGGGACCTTTATGGTTTCACGATGGGCCAAGCGCCATCCGGGCGAGTGGGGTAACCCTGACATGGGCTACAACCGCGCTTCTAGCAATGTTAAATATTCTTCTGTTGCGTTCATAGCGCGAGCGCGTACGTGACGAACGTGCGACGTGAAGTCACGACGTTCAAGATTGGATCATTGCGTTTATGAGCAAGTCAATGGATGGCCTGCGGGCAGGACAGCTTCTGAAAGGTATCGTCAACGACCGCGAGAGTCAGTTGCGACTTGTGACAAGCGTTCGCCTGCGATGGGTGGCGGTGCTGGGTCAGCTTGGGGCGATTGCCGCCGTGACGCTGCTTTACGGTTTTTATTTGAACATCGGCAGCTGTCTCGTTTTGATCGCGTCGTCGGCTTGGCTCAATGTGTTCTTGTCCATTCGCTACCCGGCACGTCATCGCCTGACGACACGCTTCGCCTTTGCGTTACTCGTTTACGACGTGTTGCAGCTCGCCGGGCTTTTGTATCTGACGGGTGGAATACAGAACCCGTTCGCGGTTCTGCTGGTTGCGCCGATCACGGTCGCATCGGCGACGCTCCCACCCCGCTACACGATTTTTCTCGGCGCGATGGTTATCGCCGCCGCAACGCTGCTCATCAGCCATCACTATCCGTTGCCGTGGTATCAGGGCATGCGGTTCGAGTTGCCAAAGGATTATAAGGTCGGGGCGTTGATCGCGCTGATTTCGACGATGGGCTTCATGGCCTTTTTCACGTGGCGACTAAACAAGGAATCGCGGCAGATGTCTGCCGCACTCGCTGCAACCGATATGGTTCTTGCGAGCGAACAGCGCCTGCACGCGCTCGACGGTCTTGCAGCTGCGGCGGCACATGAACTCGGCACGCCGCTATCGACGATCGCTCTGGTTTCGAAAGAGCTCGAATACGAACTCGGCAAGGATAGCCCGTATCGAGATGATCTTCAGCTCCTACACAGCCAGGCGCGGCGGTGCCGCGAAATTCTGCAGAAGTTGACGCGCAAGCCCGACGAGCAGGATCCGATGCACGCAAGCCTGACCGTCGTCGAGCTTCTCGAAGAAGCCTCGGCGGCGCACAGGTCAGCTGGGAAACGCATCATCATCTCGGCCAGTCCGCTGCCAGGGCTCGACGATGAGGTACGCATCGAGCCCGTCGCGCACCGCCGACCAGGCGTGATCTACGGCCTGGGCAATCTGATCGAAAACGCCGTCAGCTTTGCGCAGTCGGAGGTGCAACTCTCGGCGCGCTGGAACGGCTCGCACGTTTACTTCACGATCACGGACGACGGACCCGGTTTCGCGCCTGAGATGATGGACTCGATCGGCGAGCCCTACGTCACGTCGCGACGGTTTGAGGAAAAAGGCGAGCACAGCCATTCGGGACTGGGATTGGGGCTTTTTATCGCTAAAACCCTGCTGGAGCGCTCAGGGGCGACGGTGTCGTTTTCGAACCTGTCGCCGCCGCGGCGGGGGGCTAACGTCCAGATTTCGTGGCCAAGACCGGCATTCGAGCTGCCGCCAGGGGCTTTCAATTGGCCCGGACGGCGTGGTATGCCATTAAACGTGGCCTAGGCAATTTGCCGCGAAAGTCCTACCTTTTATTGCCTGCGAAGTAACCTTTCGGGTTGCTTTTTGCTTGCCTACCGGGCGTAAGCCCTTTAGGCCCCTTGAGAATATGGCCTGTCATTAAAAAAGCTAACGGAAAAACCGTGACGCGGGAGGCTCCCTTGGTTACCGAAGACCTGTCTTTCAAGCAGGATGAACTACCGGCCGACCGTTCGTTGGTCATCGTTGATGACGACCGGTCATTCTTGCAGCGTTTGGCGCGTGCAATGGAGCTTCGCGGCTTCGAAGTGCGCTTTGGCCATTCGGTTGCGGAAGGCGTCGATCTGATCCGTGAGAAGGCTCCGGCTTTCGCGGTCGTCGATATGCGTCTTGAGGACGGCTCTGGCCTCGATGTCATCGCCGAATTGGCGAAAGCCCGTCCGGATTCACGCGCTATCGTGCTGACGGGATATGGCAATATCGCGACGGCCGTTTCGGCCGTGAAGCTCGGCGCTGTCGATTATCTGGCGAAGCCGGCCGACGCCGACGACGTGACCGATGCGCTTCTGGCGCCGACGGACGCGAAGGCGCCGCCGCCGGAAAACCCGATGTCTGCCGATCGCGTGCGCTGGGAACACATTCAGCGCGTCTATGAGCTTTGCAATCGTAACGTCTCAGAGACCGCACGCCGGCTCAACATGCATCGCCGCACACTGCAGCGTATTCTGGCGAAGCGCGCGCCGAAGTAAGCGCGCCGCCCTCGCAACCGCCACCTCTTACGGCTTATTCGATCGCGAGGCCGGGGTCGTTCTGCGACAGCAGACGCATCGCTGCCGTGCGCGCGATCGATAACGTTAATGCTTTCCGCCGAGCTGCGTTTAGCGGATGTGCCGGAGGCGGGCGCACCAAATCTCCCGCATAGGCGTCGGCGAGGATAAGTCCAGTATCGCCGGGCAGAATCTCTGCGGGAAAATCAGGCGCGACTGCGAAGAGCAAGGCATCGCAGTAATCGCGGTACTCCGGCCATTTCTGGTCGGCGCGGAAGTCGGCAATGCTCGACTTGATCTCTACGATCCAGATGTCGCCGTTACGTCCGATAGCCAGAACGTCGGCACGGCGGCCATTGCCGAGCGTGATCTCGTTCAAACTTTCAAAGTCGAGCGTGCGAAGCAGACGTTGCGTGCCGCGCAGGATTGCCCGCGCCCGCTCGTAGTTGCGTACGACCTCGGCCGCCGCGCTGTCCGCATTCGGGACAGGCGGAAAAGGATTCGTTGAGGAAGAGGAACCGTCGGTCATGGTGCCGCCATTATGACCGTGCGACTGTTGCAGACAAGCTGGCAGCGGGGGCGGCCTCTTGGTCGTCCAAAACGTCGTTCGAGGGGCTAGGGCCCCAGGGGGGAGAGCGTGCGAATGGTCTTCTGGCGCAATAGATCGGAGAAGAAGGCCGAGGCGCCGGTCACAGTCGAAGCGGAAACGCCGCCGCCGATTACCGTCGTCAAGCCGGATGCAGCGGAGCCGGCTGCGGCCGAGACAGACACAGTCGATACGATCGAGGCCGAAGCATCAACCAATGTGGTGACGCTCGTGACCAGTCGGCTTGCAGATCGCCTCGCGGATGTTACTCCCACCGGGGAACGTACGGCGGTAAAGGAACAGCGTCCCGTCAAGGAGACGACGGCGCGCGAGCTGGCGCAGATCAAGCCTGTCGAGCAGACGCATTTCTTCGGACAGAAGCGGGCGATTGGGAAAATTCGTGCGGCGCTCGGCGCCGGACGCGGCGAACATCTTCTTATTCTCGGTGAGCCGGGCACCGGCCGCCTTGAACTTGCCGAAGCGCTCGGCACCGAAGTCGATCGCGCGCCCGCCGCCGATTGGATCTTCGTCGTCGATCCTGATGCGCCATCCCGTGCCAAGGGTTTCGAATTGCCCCCCGGCGAAGGAGCGCGATTCCGGCGCGACGTCCGGCTGGCGATCGACAAGGCGCGGGCAGCGTTTGGGCGTTATCTCAAGAGCGAAGAGCACCGCATCAGTCTCGATCTGCTTGAAGAAGACATGCGCTACCGCAGCGAGCGCGCGGTCGAATCCATTCGACGCCGCGCAGAGGCGCAGAACATTGCCGTCGTCAAATCTCTTGACGGCTACGTGCTCGCCCCGATGCACGAGGGGCGTGTCGTCCGCTCGGATGTTTTTCGGGCGCTGCCGGAAGCTTTGAAGCGCAACGTCGAAGCGAAAATCACCGTGCTTGAAGACGAGTTGCAGTCGATTGTCGCCACGTTGCCGGACGCCGAATTCGAAGCCAGCGAAAA